>NZ_JBVVOZ010000058.1:0-13336 GCF_055807395.1 Bradyrhizobium sp. Kon10
GTCGGGCTACGCCCTCCCTACGTCACGAGCCCGGCGAAGCTCTCTCATCCTGATTGACGCTGCACTTCCATCCTGATCGCCGCGCCGCACTGATCCTTCGATCCTTGAATTCGCTGGTCCACGTCCGGGCGAATGACCGGAGCGCAGCCTTGGTGCCGCTGTAGGTGCTGCGGCCCTTGCGCAGCTTGGGAATGCGCAGCTCGACCGCACCGGCGCGGGTCTCCCAGGTCCGGTCGCGGTAGCCGTTGCGCTGGGCCAGACGCTCAGGGCTCTTCTCGCCGTAAGCCGCCCCGGTCTGGCTTTCGACCTCGAGCTCCATCAGCCTTTGGGCAGCAAAGCCGATCATCTTGCGCAAGAGATCGGCGTCAGAGGTCTTCTCCACGAGCGTGCGCAGGTTGATCATATCATCGGTCATCGGTGGTTCCGCGGTTGCGTTGGCGTGTCGCAACCCGATCCTACCGGAGAACTGCCGGTGACCACCGCAAAGCCGCCCCGCTACGGCGCTATTTGAGGGCGCGCGTCCGGGCGGCTTTGCTCTACCGAGCTACACCACCACCGGGGACACGACCCAACTAATGGCTGCGCGGGACTTGCAATGCAATTTCAAAGTCTTAAGATGGCCGCCAAGCTCCCGGCATATGACAGCATAATTGCCAGCGCGATCATTTTGACAATCTGTTTTTGTGGACGTCCACTGATGAAGCATTTGGCGACACGAAGCGCCATAGTTTTGGTGCTCGCCTTTGTCCAGAGTTTTGAACCCGCGTTCGCCTCGGACGGGTCCGAAGGCCGCGATTTAGAGTCGCTTGCAAGAGCGATTGCAGAGGCCGACGAGATTCCGTCAGCGACGTTTTGGCCGTCCATTAGATTGAAGTCGTTCGATTCGAATTTGAGCGTCTTCGTCGCTCGGCGCGGCGGCCCAGCCTTTGGCGCTGGTGTCCCCACTGACCAGGCTTGCGCAATGCAGCACTTTCAAATGAAGCTGGTTGGAAAAAATGGAACCGTAAAGAACGAGTTCGCAATCCTACTCGATCCACAAACCTCAGGGCTTCCCACCAAGCCAAAATATTTGATTGCGCGTACAGAAGCGTTGCACGTGGACGCAGATGGCAGTCCGCGTGCATACCATCCCGAAGACCCGTTTGCTGACAAATCATGCAAGCTTACACCTGGTCCTGCCGGTGGCTACGTATCTGACCGGCCTTGCGCTATTGATACGTTCGGCGATGCCGGCGTCCATGTGCTGGACCCCGCACAGGAACTCAAGGGCAAAGACCTCCGGAAGGTTTGGCCCGGCTTATGGCCCCGAATTCGCGATGGCATCGCAAAGCCAATCGAAGTTGGCGCCATGCCGGAGAGTTTGAAAACTGCCTATTACGGATTTTATGACGCAGAACGAGGAGCGCGGACGTTCTTCAAGCGGGACATAATCCCCTCGACCGCTAACAAGCTGCCCTGCATACGCAAAGCAACATCCCGCTTTGCCGGCTATTTTGTTGCGGCAACTGCCCTCAGACATAAGCAGAATGTCGTGGGCGTGGACATCGAAGATGCTGACCAGATAGCCCCGCCCGAATGTCTACCTCAATCGTGGCTGGATGCTTCGACTGTCCCATTCTTCGTCCTGCCCGGCAGTCCGTTTGGTCAGATCAGGCCTGGCGACCTGGTCGCGGCCTATGCTCTCATAGGCGGGAAGGAGCGACTGATATTTGCCGTGATTGGCGACTCTGGACCGACCCAAAGCTTCGGGGAAGCGTCTGTCGCTTTGATCCAGCTCTTGAGATCTGGAAGCTTGACGCCCGTGGCATCAAACCGAGACTTGAACTCTTGGGATAGGAAAATGGACGTGACCATCCTGCTCCTCGGAAACACAGAGGATACTGTAGGGCTTCGATTCACCCATCAAGCGATCCAGATGGCCGGTACATCGGAGTTGCAAAAGTGGAATGGTGGCACTGGCGACATACTGAAGAGATTGAGGGCGTGCTCCAGGCAGGCGCCCCTCAACAAGGGCGGATAAACCTGTCAAGCTGTTGCGGAATATGCGTCTTGCAGATAGCGCCATTATCTAGCTGTTGGAGTCTCCATTGACGAAGTTCACGACGATCCCGCACGGCGGTCTTTTCGCGCTCGCTGCCGCCCTCTGTTGCGCACTGGTCGAGGGCAATTTCTCAGCATTTGCAGCGGAGCAAGCAACGCCTGAGATCAGGCAAGCAGCTGAGGTTTTCTCCCAGCTCAAACAGGCCTCTGACATTTGGAGGTTCAGTTCCGACCAATACAAGATCGAAAAGACTATGGTGTTCGAACAAGGCGTCATTGCCGCCCGCACGGTAAGCTTTGCGGGCGACTCCGTCCTGACTATCTCGGATGCGGCTGTAACGGCAGGTCCCATATTTATCGTCGCCGAAACGATCGAACTGAATGGCTCCGCAAGAATAACGTGGTCGCGACGTACGATTAAGGAGGTGCCGCCCGATCGCCTCAGAGCGCCTGACGGGGCTTTCGGCCGTGGTGACGGCAGTCCCGGAGCGTCTGGTGCCCCGGGTCAGCAGGGGAATGTCGGATATCCCGGTCGTGCTGCTCCATCGATCGTCCTGTTTGCAAAGGCCATTAAGGCGGCCAGCGGTGCAACACTTTCGGTGGACCTGGCGGGAGAGCAAGGCGGTCCCGGGGGCCGAGGACAGGACGGAGGCCGCGGAGGCGACGGGGCTAAGGGTAGCCCGGCAAGTCAGAGCGTTTTTGACTGCAAGGCAGGACCAGGACGAGGAGGAGACGGGGGCAATGGCGGCCCGGGCGGCCCGGGCGGCCCGGGCGGGGCCGGTGGTGCAGGCGGCGATTTGCTTCTGGCCGGACTGCGAGAGGACGACGTCAAACTCATTCGACTTCGAGCACAAGGTGGCGATCCCGGTCCTGCAGGTAAAGGTGGTAAGGGTGGCGACCCAGGAGCCGGCGGACCTGAGGGAGAGGCCCAATTGCCATTCTGCAGACCAAGCGGTCGGAGGGGCAACGACGGCGTGCGGGCTGGCGATAATCAGGACCTCGTGGCGTCGGGACCGAATGGCGCTGATGGCCGCTTCATCGTGGTCCCACTGACTGAACGGCAATTGATGGCGGTATTTCAATAGAGGCTTCGATGTCGGCTCAGTTGCTCAGACAGACATTGCTTCAGCTGATCATGCTGTTCTTGGTGTCAGGAGTAAACGCTCAATCGCTTGTCGACGCGGCCGAGGTTTCAGTCCCCAAATATGCATTGGTCATTGGAAATCGAGATTATCGATCCTATCCGGGAGTATCCCCAGCCGTTAACGACGCGGATTTAATCGCCAAGCAGCTTAGAGCTCTTCACTTCGATGTCATCGTGAGAACAAACGCGGGTTACGACGATATCGTCAGGGAAGTTCAGGATCTCAAGAAGCGGGCCGAACAGAGCGCTAGTCAGGACGTACGGCCCGTAGCCGTCGTCTACTTCTCCGGTCACGGCTTTGTTTTGTCTGGACGTCAATTCATTGCGGGCGTTGATGCCGGCAAGACCCGCGCAAAAGACCCGACATATGAGAGCGCGGCCATAGAATTCATGATCGATCAATTGGCCGAGGAAAGCGCGCTGATCGGTCTTTTGGACGCTTGCCGCTCGGACCTCGCTCTCGATCGCAAGATGGCCGTCAATGCCGCGGTCCCAGACGACCCAAGTGACGGACAGGCTTCGTCAGATGTTGGTCTTGGTTCTTTTCGCCGCCCAGTCGTTCCAAAGCCTAGAGAGTATTTGTTCGGCTTCGCGAACAAATTCGGCGTTCCGGTGGCTAGCGGCAATAATGGCGATCCAAACAGTCCATATACCAAGACGCTCAGCCATTTCCTGGGCGATGACGAGAACATCATCGAACAATTGGAATCCGTTCAGGATGAAATGCAGCGGGTTATGCCGAGTTTCCACCCAGACGTTTCGCTCGATATGAGCCGAGCGATTTTTCTAAACTATTCCGATGCCGTACTAGCCCGCATGCGAGAAGACTGGAAGGAAGCGACACGAGCTCCTTCAGATGCCTCAATGCGGAAATTCGTCAAGAAGTATGGAAATAGTCCCCTTACCTACCGGGCATTGCAATGGCTTCGACAGTCGGAAAGCACATCCAAGTAAGCACGGCGATTTTTATCATCCTAGGCCTCTGGTCGTCATCCGTTGTGGCTGCCCCACGCGAGTATGAAGCGGCAATGCGCCATTGGATGGCGAAGGATCGTGATTCAATTAAGATTTTGCAGGGAAGCGACGTCGCACCTGACTCACATCAGTGGCAGGTCGCCATTCTGAGAGCCGACATACCGGAGACATTCTACGCGCAATTCTGCGGGGGAACTCACCTCGGCTCTGGCTGGATCTTGACTGCCGCGCATTGTGTCGTGGGGCTGGCTTCGACTGATATCCAGATCTACGCGGGATCCGTCGCCTTGGACAATGGGGGTCAGCGCTACAAGATCTCGCAAGTAGTCCCCTATCCCAGATATGACGAACAAAGCCTTGTCGGAGACATTGCACTGATCCGTGCTGACGGACTTGCAGTGAGCACGCTGGCCGTCGCCGACTCATCGTCCAGTGGGTCGGCACTTCGGCCGGATTCCAAGATCCTCGTCTCGGGTTGGGGCGTTACCGATACGGTCGAGAACCGAAAGAGCAATACGCTAAGAGAAGTAAGTCTGCCGTATCAAACGAATAAGACCTGCAATGGACCGGAATCGTACAACAAGACCATCAGATCCGTCATGTTCTGCGCTGGTGAAATGGGGGGCGGGGCTGACGCCTGCACCTACGATAGCGGAGGCCCGGCAGTTGCTTTTGTGGGGACGAAGCCGCTCCTAGTTGGTATCGTTAGCTTTGGTGATGACTGCGGGCAGCCAAAGAAGTTCGGGGTTTACACGCGAGTACTCCCCTATCGCGATTGGATCGACAAGCTCGTGTCCGCCAAGCACTGACCATCCTTTCAATTGTAGCAATCTCCACAATCGTTCATCCAAAGGAGTCTAAGGTGAGAATAGCACGCAGGACGTTTCTGACCGGTGTAGCGAGCACCCTCTTCGCATCGCCTGTGATGGCGGATGATGATCGTCTCGAATATCGCGAGTATTCTTTTACAGACTACTTCTCGCCACGGCTCCGTGGCCGCTACCCTGTCCGGCCGGAGGATATCAAGGCAGCCAACGCTATTGTTGATTCATTGAAAGGAAACGATTGCTATTCAGCGATGGACGAATTGTCGCGAATAACTGAGGTCGGCTCGACCGGTGAACTCTTTAACATGCGTTGGAAGACATTTGCAAACCCGCTAATCGTGCGCTTCTTCCATGACATCGGCTACAAGAACACCCCTTACCCTGGCGATTGCACGCCGTGGTGCGCAGCAACGCTTTCCTGGTGCCTGAAGCGCACTGGAAAGCGTATCCCATCCGACCCAGCTTCATCGCAAAGCTATCTCCGCTATGGAAAGCCTGTTACTGACCCACAGCAGGGAGACATTTGCGTGTTTGGCGATGTCGGCGATCGCGCTCATGGTCACGTCGGCTTGTTTGTTTCCCGCAGAGGAGACACCTTGAGCGTCCTTGGCGGAAACCAGTTTGGGGAGTCCGAGACAAATTGTGGTGCCGGTTTTCGCAAGAGCAAGATTGCCGTCGCCCAGATACCGATCAACCCCAAGAAGGACCGAAAGGTCGGCATTCATTATTTGGCCGCCTATGTAAGGCCCGTTTAGTTAACGCGATCAGAGCGACCTAGCGCTTGGGGATCTTAGCTTCGGGATCTTTCGAATCTGATCGAGGCGCATCCAGAACTACGGCCTGCGTGGACGTAGTTCAACCAAGCAAGAGCCCGGCTGATGCTTAGGAAACTACAAGGCGCTCCGCAGCCATTTATTGGCACTCGTCAAGGGTACTTGGCCGGTCAACTGCAAGTTTAGAACCAAGTCTCCATTTTGAGTGCCAATTTTGGCCGACTGTATGGCAACCGAATAGTTCGACATCAAATGCTTCACGGAAGTCACGCCTCGGCGGATTTGAGCGTTGATGATGGCGAGCAGATTCGCGATCTTCGGAGAAACGAGCGAACGAGTCTTGCTCGCGAGATAGGGGTTTGGTGCAGGCACAAAACCCACGAAAGTAAAGCCGCTCGGCACCACATCGAAGGCGCCCGCCTGCAAGGTAACCGCTTGAGCCGTGTGGGACAGGGTGACGGGTATCGAAACGGCAATATTGCCTTCGTAGAGTGGGACAGAATGGCAGTCGCGAATGTGTGCCTCTGCATTGATCACCAACGGCGCATTCTCCGCATATGATTGCTGAAGCGAAATACTCTTGAAACTTACCTGGGTGCGGTTTGCGCTGCCACAAGCCATGCCTGAGTTTAAACTTGGAAGCGTGCCGTCGATCGAGGCCTGAACGTTGCGAACCGCAAATGAAGCTGTGGTCGTGGCCGTTTCAAATGTGCCGAAGGGGCGAAGCTTTGTTTCGGCCGCGAGACCAAGATCCAGCGGTACATCTTGAATCCGGATTTGCGCGTGCGCAGGAATGGCAACCAGGGCGAGCCAAAAGATGACTACTGCTCCTGCGGCCGGGGCAAGAAGGGTACGAAGCAGGACTGCAAGTCTCGATCTGACGCCCATTTGGCGCCCCCCACCAAAGATCTGGAGGATTAGACAAACACATCTGACGACGCCACGCAATATCTGGTTGCACGGCGGCCTCGGAGCTTTACACGCACTATCACCGCAACCGCGCTGCCGCTTTGCAACAACTCAATCTTTGATTGCGCGCGACTTCTGGACATGCCATTTTTGACTGATTTCCTTTTGGGGGAGGAAGGATTCTCGTGAATTTCAAATCGATCATTGTTTTTCTCTGCCTTACAAGCCCAGCCGCAGCGGCCGACAAGCTCGTCAAGGTCATCTCCGGTTCAGGCGGTGACCTGCAGATCTCTCGACTTTACTCGGTCGATTACCAGTGCAAGATCGATACGTCCCACCAATTCGGCGTAGTTCAGAAGGCGCTTGGGCTTTGGGACGCTGGTTGGAGCAAGGGGACAGTCAACGAGAACGTCTCCGTATATTCGACAAGTCCTGCGAACGCACCGACTACTACCGGGGCGACGGGGAGCGGAGCGAACGCTCCCGCAGGATCGGCGAACGGCAATCTAGTTTTCAGCACAAACGCGATGACATTTGCGATCACGCCAATACGAGGTACGGACGACAGAAGCATCGGCTGCCGTGGACAATTCTTCATTAGCGGCTCGGAAAATTTCCGGATCGATGCGCAGGTCGGGATCAACACCACAAACCAGTTTGGCGACATAGTCTCGAAAGTAGCGACGCTTGCAAAGACCACCGTCAGCTCCGTGTACGCACTCTTTCGCGCGGCAACGCCGACTGAGTTCGGTAGCAGCGTTACTGCTAGTGCCCAAATTCTTCAGGACTACGATGGCTTTCGGAAGCTGTTCAGCGTGGACAACCCGGCAACTCAAACCGATACAGGCGACCTGCGGATCGGGAATAATTGGATCGTGACATATGACAGCGGCGGTACCGTCGTCTCGTCCCTACAGCTCTATGTCCAGCCAGTAGTCAGCCTGGTTATGGACGGGCACACCAAGTTTTTGGCCGCCTACAACGCCTCCGCAGCGAATGTCGGGATCACCCTTACTGGGGATGAGGCCAATATGCGCTCGCAATGCTCGCAGCAGACGCAAGTTTACTATACAGCCGGCATTACCGATGATCGCGACGTTGCATTCCTGCTCTATCGCCGCTTGCTGGTGTCCTTCACCGCCCACCAAAAGATCGCCCAATGCATGGGTCTTCAGATTGCCAAGGCCACATTGGGGATCATCAATAAAGTCGGAAAAATAGCTGACGACTTTCTTGTGACTTCGGATGATATCAAGAACTTGACCCACCCCATTCAATCGGATCAACCGCACGACAGACCGACGCTTGCATCCGATATGGATTCATTTTTGGATCAACTTGATCGGCATTTGCAAAGCCGAGGACTTCGCGGAGAGCAGCTTAGTAAGTTAACCGAATACTTTGCGCCCGATGTTCGCATCGAAGACACGACGACGGACTATAAGGCACTGGCGCTACTGGCTCCGAAGGCGGGCGCGAACGACACCGGCGCTTCATTCAAGCGGGAAGACCTTCTCGCGTCATTTCGGACTGCGGGGCTCCTGCGCTGGCTTTGCGTACAGCGAACGAAGCAAGCCATGGCGCCGGCTTTGCCGGTGTACGACCCAGCTATCGATTCCGCGGTAATGGTTGTCGCAGCGAAAGCTGGTGCCAGTGACACCCTGGATAAGAACAAATCTCAGCTCTTTGGGGTGCACATAAAGTTCAAGAAGGCGTTCAACAGCGAGCCGCTTGTCATCAACAAGCTCATTTTTGAAGAGCGCCTGCTACCGCTACTGTTGAAAGACAACCCGACTTGCGTTCCGGTTCAGACCGATCAAAAGAAGGAGGCGCAGCCTCCAAAAGCTTGATAATCTTGCCGACTCTCCATGCTGATATGGCACCAGACGACATTCTGCGTCACTCATAGCCCACTCAAGAGCCAACGAGTGGGTCGAGATCGCGGCGCCCCATGCATGTTCATCGGCTCCAGCAACTGTTCACCACGATAGTAGTCGACTTCTGTGCTAGCGGAATTGCTGGATTGCCCTACAGACGCTCTTGCTATTCTAAGTCCCCCTTTTGTGCCCAGGAAAGCGACTGGGCTGGCCGAGGAATGTTTCCGGGGTCCAGGACCGATCACGTAGAGCTGGGTTCTCCGGTTTCGAACCATTCGAGCGTTAGTAAATGGCCGCCGCGCCTCGGCTGCGACGTTTAAATCGTATCATCCTTTGTTGCAGAGATTTTCTCGCGTTCCGCGTTCTTTGATCACGGGCGATAGAAGTTCGTCCGCGTATTGGAGAGTTACTTTCTGGTTGTCAGGAAGAGGCGAGGCGGAGGCGCCGGGGCTATCTTGCGCAGGGATAATCCTCCCGCCTTCGAGCCTCCTGCCGTCTCCGAACTAATCCGAACGAGAGATACTTCGATTGGAGTTGGAGGTTTCGAAAGCTCGCTCCCCAGACGATCAAAATAGACGAGTCCGAGGCGCCAGCGTCCGGGGGAGACACCGTTTAGACGAAGAATGTAGGTCCGATCCCCCGTAGCTGCCGCGCCGTCGCCCAGGTCGGATTGCGGCGAAAATCCCGCCACGAGGATCGAGTTAGAAACCTGCTTACAATTTATCGTTTTGCTCCCGCTGGTATCGTCTGGGTCTATCCAGTAGGGGGGTTGGCGCGCTACTCGAGTATAACTTGATGCGCAAAAGCGCCTTGGAATCCCTGGCCACCCGCCACTCGTAGCGAATGAATGTGTTCACCGCTCTCCTCCGACGCAACGTCCTCCTTCAAGAGCCACGATCGGCGCGGTCAAACGATGGAGGACAAGATGCAGCCCTGGACGATCTCTGAACTGATGCACCTGACACGGGAGGAACTGTGCGACTTCGCCAGCAGGATCGAAGGCGCCCTCTCCAGCTTTGAGCCTGGCACTATCGGGCGGTTGAACGCCTTGACCAGCCTCGACAACATCCGGCGCGTGATGGTGAGCAGGGGCCTGCACTACTAATTTCAGATACCCGCAACCTACCGGATGTTGTCCCCAGCAAAGAGGATTGGCAAAGATCGTCGAGCTGTCCGAATTGGAGTACCCATAAGCGCTCGCTAGCCATCTCGTGGCCCCGCATCCATGGAGTAGGAAATGCTCGAAAGAGATGAAGCGGTTGAGGCTTTAGCTGATACCTTGATGGGCCTTGGTGCTCCGTTCACGTTGCCAGAGGATTGGATTATCCTGTGCGACGACGACGATCTGCGCCATATGCCGCGGACGGCAGCAAAGAAGTTGCTGGCGAAAGCGAAAAAAGAAGCGGCGCGTCGGTGGCTGTGGGAACGTTTTGACCCCAGTGAAATGGAGATGGAGCTCTTGGAAGAGTCCGAAGACGGTGACCGCACCGAGGAATTCGACGACAAGCTGCTAAAGCAGCGAGCCATCAATTCGATCGATGATGTCGTGTCCACGGTCAAATCACTGCGAGAGGCGCAGGCAAATGTTCCGAGCAGCCCTTCGCAATCAAAGACTCATGAGGCGACGGTAGCGGCGCGCGAGGCGTTCGGATATCCAAAGGAACGGCCAGCCCGGACTGATTGCTTCGATGAAGACGTGCGTCGCCAGTGCCGACGCGTCATCAACAATATCTACAATAGCACGGTGAAGTCTTCCGGACCGGTGGTCTACTTGATCAGTACCGACAATCCGGAATTCGTAAAGATCGGATTTACCACCCGCCTCGATCACCGATTGAAATCCCTACGGACAGCTTCGCACGTCGAGCCTACAATTCACCTGGCGATCCCAGGCACACGGACACTTGAAGGCGAGCTTCACACGCGATTCGAAGCGGCGCGCTATAATCGCGAATGGTTTCGGCTGACAGACGAAATCAAAACGTTCATTGCCTCGGAAAGAAACAACTGAGGCTCGACGCGCGGGCACATCCTGTCCGAAGCAGCACTTGCGGACCAATCACGGCCGCCTGGAAGTCGCGGATCATGGGCGATCCAGATCGAACAGATGCACGGCGGGGCGACCCTGCACGTGGTGCGCCCACACTTCAATGGTTGGGAGCTCCGGGACCTCGGCTGCCAGACGATTGATCCGTTGAAAGATCCGCTCAAGATTGCCGTGACCGTAGATCAGGTAAATGGCCCGCTCATAACCCACCCTGCGGCGAGACAGGGAGAGGGTCCGGATGTCTTTTTCTATCCCTTCAGCGGTGGCCTTTTGCGACTTGATTGTAAGCGGGGCTGCGAGGCCCATCAGATTGTTTGTGCGTAGACCTATGAGCGCCGTTACAAGAGTCATCTTCTGCAAGGGTGCTCACAATGGACGACCATTCGGACGACATAAGACGACCATTGTCACCGCGCATAGAAGTGTACGCCGGCGGCGGCCGGAAACAGTGGCCAGATGATTTGAAGGCGCAGATCGTCGCGGACAGTCTCGAGCCTGGCGCGATCGTAACAGATGTCGCACGTCGCCATGGCTGCCGGCCCCAGCAGGTGCATGACTGGCGGCGCCGGGCGCGTTCAGGTCAACTGGTGCTGCCAGCTGCGGGGGGAGCACTGTCGTTTGTGCCGTTGGTGTCGGAATCGTCGCCATCGGTGGCTGCAGCTCCCTCCGGGTCGCCGGAAGCAGCCGTTGTGACGGTTGAGCTCCATGGGGCACGAGTTGAGGTGCGAGGGACGCCTGGCCTTGCCGTGTTGAGTGATGTGTTTGTTGCGTTGCGCCGGACACGTTCATGCTGACGGCTCCCGCTGGCCTCATGATTTATGTTGCGACCCGACCTGTAGACTTCAGGAAGGGCGCAGATGGCCTGGCGCTGTTGGCGAAGGAGACGCTGGGCCACGATCCGATGAAGGGCGTGGCGGTGGTCTTCCGTGCGAAGCGCGCTGATCGGGTGAAGATTGTTGCCTGGGATGGTAGTGGCCTCGTGCTGTATTGGAAGCGGCTTGAGGGCAGCGCCTTCAAGTGGCCGCCGGTCGTTGACGGCGTCATGCGAATGAACGCCGCGCAGTTGTCCGCGCTTCTGGCCGGCATGGATTGGACACGCATGCATGCGCCTCGAATCCCGCAGCCGAAAGCGCTTGCGTAGGAGATAAAATCTTCGCTGCATCGAGGCGCGAAGCATGGCAGACTCGTGCCAATGAATGATTTGCCTGATCAACTGCCGAGCGACCCAGCCGAGTTGCGTGCGTTTGCCGCGGCTCTGCTGGAGCGCTGCGCCAGACTCGAGCGGTTGCTCAAGCTTGCAAAAGATGCGCAGTTCGGTCGATCGTCGGAAAAGCTTGACGCTGATCAGCTCCAGCTTGTTCTGGAGGATATCGATCAGGCCGTTGCGGCTCTCGAAGCAGCCGAGGACCGCGCCAATCCAAAAACATGCGAGAAGAGAGCTGCCAAGCGCAGGGCCAATCGTGGCAAGCTGCCGGAGCATTTGCCACGCATCGTCGAAACGCTGATGCCGGCTGCAACCTGCTGCCCGTCCTGCCAAGGCGATCTCGTTGAGATTGGCCGCGATGAGAGCCAGAGGCTGGACGTCGTACCGGCGCAGTATCGCGTCATCGTCACCCGCCGCCCCAAACTGGCCTGCCGCGCCTGTCACGGCGTCGTCCTCCAGCACGCTGCTCCCGAGCGACTGATCAGGGGAGGACTGCCGACCGAGCGGCTCGTCGCGCATGTGATCGATGCCAAGTATTATTGGCATTTGCCGCTTTACCGCCAGGCGCAGATGCTGGCGACGCACGGTATCGCCATCGATCGTTCCACGCTCGCCTTCTGGGTCGGCTATGGCGCCCAGGAATTGAAGCCCTTGTGCATCGTCTGCGCCAGCTTCTGCTCGCCTCTTCGAAGCTCTGTGTCGACGAGACCCCCGCACCGGTGCTGGATCCGGGGCGCGGCAGGACCAAAACCGGCTACTTCTGGGCGCTGTCACGCGATGACAGGCCCTGGGCCGGACCTGACCCACCTGGCGTGGTTTACGCCTATGCACCGGGCCGTGGGGCCGTTCATGGCTTGCAGCTGCTTGAGGGCTTTCGCGGCATCATCCACTGCGACGGCTATCAGGCTTACAAGACTATGACCCGAGAGACGCGTGCGGACGCCTTGTCGGGGACGCTCGCCTTCTGCTGGTCGCATCTGAGGCGCCAGTTTGTGAAGATCGAGCGCGAGGCTGCTCCGGCGCCGGCTCCAGTTGCCCGCGAGGCTCTCGAGCGCATCGCCCAGCTTTACGCGGTCGAGAAGGCACTCCGCGGCCGATCTGATGCCGAACGCCGCACCGGCAGGCAGGCGCATGCCCAGCCTCTGGCTGCAGCCTTGAAGCAGTGGTTTGAGGCAACGCTTGATCACCTTGCGCAGAAGAGCGACACGGCGAAGGCTTTGCGCTATGCGCTGCGTCATTGGGACGGCCTGACGCTCTACCTTGATGACGGGCGCATCGAGATGGACACGAATGCTGTCGAGCGTGCGATGCGGCCGATCAAGCTCAACGCCAAGAACTCCCTTTTTGCCGGTTGCGACGAGGGCGCCGAGAATTGGGCAGTTCTGGCTTCGTTAATCGAGACCTGTCTATGCCGCGCGCGGCATAGACAGGTTTATGCCGCCCGCCGAACTATGCCGAACGGATTTGGTATGGCACGCCGTTGTCACGCTGGTACGCGTCGATGGCGTGCACGGCAGCCCCATTCCATTCGGCATAGTTT
>NZ_JBVVOZ010000059.1:0-13204 GCF_055807395.1 Bradyrhizobium sp. Kon10
CTTCCTTTGTGGCGCCTCTCTACGCGACCACGTTAGGCACTTTTGATGCCGGTTCGAAGGGCCGTTCCACACCATCATTTCTGATGAAGTTCGCCGGCGACTGTGGTTCTTCAACGGAGAATCGGCGCCATGCGGACAGGCTTTCGAATTTCATCGCTAGTACCGAGTGGTTTGGTCTTTGATGGCGTAAGCGATTCAGACGATTCAGTTATTCTGGCCGTTCGGTCAGAGGCTGCGGAGGCCCAGTGCCGTTTGTGCGGGACAGCATCGCGCCGAGTCCATAGCCGTTACATCCGGCACGTGGCCGATTTGCCATCAGCGGGCAGAAAGGTGCGCCTCCGATTGCTCATGCGGCGCTTCACATGTGAGGTGCCGCATTGCCGCCGTCGGATCTTCGCAGAGCGGTTCGGAGAAGACGTCGTTCCGCTTCGACGGCGTCGGACGGCACGGCTCGAACACATCGTCCATCACCTGGGTGTGGCGCTCGGCGGCCGGCCGGCAGCAAGCTTCGCCAAGCGGCTCATGCTGCCTGTCAGCAACGGCACCTTGCTGCGGGTGGTCCGCCGGCGGACGGCGATGCCGACGGATCCATTGCTTGTTGTGGGTATCGATGACTGGGCGTTCCGGAGAAACCGTCGGTACGGGACCATCGTGCGCGATTTGGAGCGTCGGCGGATCGTTGCCTTGCTGCCCGACCGGGAAATGGCGACCGTTCAGGCGTGGCTGTCGAAGCACCCGGGCATCAACATTGTGTCGCGAAATCTGCGCGGTCAAAACACAGAATCGGCAATGCGTTGAGCTTGCCGTCCACTTGGGCAATCCGTTGTTCAAGCAAATCCAAAAGCTCGAATGGGGTTACCTCGCCGTTCGTTAACTTTTGGACGACTCCCCGCGCTGTGCCCCGGATCAACTCATGCACTTCAGAACTCCGTTTGCCCGCCGTCCGTCCTTTGAGGAACGTCACAACAACTATGCTCGTTAGAGAAATACTTTGCTTGGTCCACGACAGAATTGCTCGCAGCTGAACAGACGCAGTCTCGCCCAAACCGTCCGCTTCGGATGCGAGGCCGGGCCTCAGGCCAACTCGGCACGTGAGTAGTGTTGTCTCTGACGAACCCTGGATCCCGCATCACTTGCTTGCGAAAAGCTGTGCTTAGTTATCGCCACCGATAGTCCGTGTGTGCGACGCTTGAATCAGCGCTTGTCCGCGATGAAAGTACCCGCGTCATGTAGAGGAAATCAGCGAACAACTCACCCATGACGCGCATACATTCTGCCCATTTTGCGCTTGTGCGCAGGACTTCGGCGCGGGGGGCAGGATCTCAGATAACTAGCTGGTTAGGCGCAACTCGTGCTGGGACGCTCACACGCGAAACGATAAGCAGAAGTGTCAGTTTTTGGTCGGGTACGCCTGACTTGCATCCTGTCAACGGCGAGAATGCTAGGATGCGGCTCTAGCTCGTATGCAGTGCGTCACGCACCTGAACGTGACAGCTAAATGGAGAAACGGCCGGGCTGGTCGACGGCATAAACAAAATGGGACTCAGCAGGCAGCCTCGTTCCCGCCCTGGCGCTGCCCACGCGATCTGCATCGATCGCACGCCCGATGGTGGATCAGATCGGTGCAACAATGTGCAGCGTCCTTATGAGCTCAGGGCTGCGAGCCGGCCGCTGCCACGCTCAACTCTGCTCCTATCGGGTGCCAGACGTCAGGAATTCAGGAGGTTCAGAACGTATCTGACGGTGAGCTCCGTGGTCGGAATTACGATCTCGTCAGAAGCCCCGAACGTGGGCGTGTGAACATGTGAGTCGTTATCCGGCGCGCGGCTGCCGAACCAAAAATAGATCGACGGCAAGCACGCCGCGTAAAAGCCGAAATCGTCGCTTCCCGCGGCTTGTTTCCTCTGGTTGAAGAAAGCGTCCGGACCGGCCGTATCGAGGACCAGCTGCCTGAAACGTTTCACCATTTCCGCATCGTTGATAACGGCAGGCTCGCCCGTTCGGACGATGCACTCAGCATAGCCACGGTGCATTGCAGCGACGCCTTCAGCGACCTCGCGAACTCGTTGGCACAGCAGCGCTCGGCGATCGGAACTGCCAGTCCTAATTGTTCCTTCGAGAATGACGGATGGGCAGATGACGTTGGTCGCCTCGCCGCCATGTATTGTGCCGATCGTAATGACCGCTCCATCGTCAGTCGGGATTTCCCGGGAGACGACCTTCTGAACTTCATTAACGAACGCGGCCGCTATCGTGATCGCGTCGACGCCGTTATGCGGCGACGCGCCATGCGCCATTTTTCCTGTGATGATGATTTTGAATTGATCCGCGGATTTTGTGACCGCGCCTTCCTGAGCACCGAACATTCCGGCAGGAATTCCAGGGCTCACGTGAAAACCGACGGCCCGATCAAACCCCTCCAGCAGCCTGTCGTCTTGGACCGTGCGCCCGCCGAGCGGCTCCGCCTCTTCCGCCGGTTGAAAAAACACGCGCACTTTACCCGCGAAGTTACTGCGCAACCGGCGCAAGGCAACCGCCGTGCCGAGAGCGATCGAACCGTGCATGTCGTGACCACAGGCGTGCATGACGCCGTTCACCTGCGAACGATAGGACAAATCGTCTCGAGCCTCTTGGATTGGTAGAGCGTCGATATCGCCGCGCACTGCGACGTGACGCTTCTGACCTGAAGCCGTGCCCTCAATGTCGACATAGAGCCCAGTCTTATGGAACGACTTGGCATCCTCGAAGCCAAAGCGCTGCAGCATGGCCCGAATGCGCTCCTGGGTTTTCCATTCCGCGTTCGAGAGCTCCGGCTCCCGGTGCATGGCGTGACGTAACTCGATGACCGCCTCGCGTTCGTTGTCCAATAGGAGGTCATTGCTGTGGTTGCTCATGCGTCGAATCCTTGATCGGAACCTTTGCCATCTTCCAATTCACAAGCGTACTCTGTCCACAACAGCGAAAACCAGCAAACCTCCGCCGGGCTCGCGCCGAAATGCCGCACCATATTGGGTTGGGCCGCAGAATTTCCGACGAAACCTGGATCGTACCATGGCCTCGCGCTGAGCGCCAAGCGGCTGCAGTCTTGTAAGCATATCGACCCATGCGTGGCGGCAGTAGCGGCCCCTGCTGATCGTTCTTGTCATTCGGGCTGCAAATATTACGAAGTCGCTTATTCCGTCACAACGATCGCTCGGCCGACAAGAAGGTGATCGAGTTCGAGTTGATGACCGAGCCGTAGCACAACGAGCTGCCCGAGGACGACGAGATCACCGCCGCAGTTCGCATTGTCCTCCGCCGCATTTCTGCGGAAAGGCGAGCGCTGGTCGATGACGCTGGCTTCGTCGCGTCGTCTTCGGCAGCCGCCTTGGTCGCGGTCTTGGCTTCGTCATCCAGCAGCTTGGCCTTGTCATCCTTGGAGACCCCACGACGGCATCCCGTTCTGTGATCACTTCCAGCCGGCGGGCCGTCACGTCGGTCTTACGCGTGTGGTCAAGCATAGACACGAGCCGATCCCTTCAAAAAGATCGTGAACTCGCCTATCCCGTGTGCCGCGATAAGGCGGGAACGGAACGACGGTTACACGCTTACGATCCTATACGTGCTTGAATTTCCAGCCCGGGACACGAGAACTAAGCATTTCAAATCAAAGACCCCCGGCGGGCATGCCGGTGGCCTTCTTGGAGGTTAAACGCTGGATTTATTGAACCCCATTGTCTCTCCTTCCGCTCGTTTGAAAACTTACCAGTTGCGCTGCGCACGCAGCAGCAGCGTAAGCGCATTTTGATCCTTCAGTTCGTACGCGCTACCGGGCTTGGCGATACTCGCTTGCAGCGGCAGCGCCACGGTGCTTCCGCTCGCATACTTCTGATCGAGCATTACGTATGCGAGGTCGGCCGTGAAGGTGAGATTTTTGACGGGAGTCCAGCGCGTGACCAGACCAACGACACCATAGTTGAAATCTGGGTTACAGCCGGCGAGACCGGTTGAGAGCGCGAGGCTCGCGACGACGGCACCACAGATGTAACCCTTCGCGGTATTCTTGTATCGCACGGCACCCAAGCCGCCATAGACGCTACTATTCCAGTGGGGATCCCAGTTATGGGTATAATCGGCGCCACATGACCAGTGCTGCACCAAAATTGCGTCAGAGCCCTTATTCCGTGCCGAAACACAGAGAGTGCTTACTAGCGAGGGTGATAAGGCGACTGTTCTGGGCTTGCGGGAGCGTCGGCCTGTATCCGTCGTGCGGAACGGTTTCCCGACGTGTCCATAGCCGCTATCGATGCCGCGTGACCGATCTGCCGCTCTCAGGTCGGATCGTCCACTCGTCGCTTCCGCTGGGATGCGGTTCTGTGCGACCGCCAGATCTTCACTGAGCGCTTCGCCGAAGGCGTACTGGCACGATTGGCGCGCGTACGGCGAGGCTGGACTCCATCGTTCATCACTTGGCTTGGCGCTTGGTAATCGACCGGCGGCAGGCTTTGCAAAATGGTTGATGCTGCCGGTCAGCAACGACGCGCTCCTGCGCGTGGTCCGATGCCGCAGCCGTCCGCCGGCTGCCCCTCTCAAGATCATTGGCATTGACGATTGGGCTTGGCGGCGCAATCACCAGTACGCCAGCATCGTCTGCGACTTGGAAAGGCGCCGGATAGTCACCTTGCTACCGGATCGTGAGCTCGCTACCGCCCAAGCCTGGCTCGCTGCTCATCCCGCGATCGCAATAGTCGCGCGCGACCGTGGTGGTGGATATGGCGAAGCCGCGGCCAAGGCCCTGCCAGTGCAAGTCGCCGACCGTTGGCATCTGATGGAGAATGCCAGTCGGGGCTTTCCTCGACGCCGTCCGCAAATCGATGCGCCTGATACGCACCGTCATCGGTACGACTACGATCGATCCTAAACTGCTCGCAGTGGCCGAGCGGCCCCAGCATGAAGGCTATTTCCGCCGCGAGGCCTTTAGCGCTTGGCTTGCTGTCTTGAGCTTCAACTCCCACCTCGGCCGACGAAAGCTCTTGCGCCGGTAGACCTCTTACTCATCTGCGAGCGGAATGCTTTGCTAGTTCGTCCATTACTTGCTTGGTCGCCTGATATGCAAGATCAACTATTTCATCGATTTCCGCCTCGGACACGACGAGCGGTGGGGCAAAACCAAGTATGTCGCCGTGCGGCATCGCTCGCGCGATAAGTCCTCGATCACGGGCAGCCTTTGAAATACGAGCACCTACTTTTAGCTCCGGATCAAATCTCCGTTTTGTCTGACGATCCGCGACGAATTCAACAGCGCCGAGCAGGCCCACGCCTCTGACTTCCCCAACGATCTCGAGCTGCGCAAACCGCTCCTTAAGCCTTCTTTGCAAGTGCGCGCCGACGGTCTTGGCGCGGTCGCTTAGCGCCTCTTTCTCGACAATGTCGAGCACTGCGTTTGCAGCTGCCGCCGCGATGGGATGGCCGGAGTACGTATATCCGTGCGAAAACGCGCCAACGCGATCGGCTCCTTCTTCCATGACCTTGTACACCGTCTCACCGACGATGGCGGCAGAGAGTGGTACGTATCCGGAGGTCAGCCCCTTGGCGACAGTCACCAGATCTGGCTGGATTCCGTACAGTGTGCTGCCGAAGTCAGCGCCGGTTCGACCGAACCCGCAGATGACCTCGTCAGCGATCAGAAGAACGTCGTAGCGCCTTAGCACGGTTTGAACTTCTTCCCAGTACCCAGCCGGTGGCGGCGTAATACCGCCCGTGCCCAGCACAGGCTCTGCGATGAAGCCGCCAACCGTCTCCGGACCCTCTCGCAGGATTAGCTGCTCAAGCTCAGCTGCACGGCGACGAGAAAATGCCTCTTCCGTTTCGCCGGGTTCAGCACCCCAATAATGATGCGGCGTTCCCGTGTGCAGAATACCAGGGAAAGGAAGGTCCATGTGATCGTGGTAGAACGACATGCCAGTCATCGAACCAGAAATGACCGAGCAGCCGTGGTAACCTCGCTCGCGCGAGATAATCTTTTTCTTCCTGGGTTGACCGCGCAGATTGTTATAATACCACACGAGCTTTGCCTGCGTCTCGTTGGCATCCGATCCAGACAACCCGTAGAACACTTTGCTTGGCTTGCCCGGTGCCATGCGCACGAGACGATCCGAAAGATTCGCCAGCTCTTCCGTCGTGTGCGCCGCGTAGGTGTGGTAGTACGCTAACTGATATGCCTGCCGCGCAATAGCTTCTGCGACTTCGGTGCGACCGTAACCGATGTTGACGCAGTACAGCCCCGCAAAGCCGTCGATGTAGTTTCGGCCCTCGGCGTCGTTTATGCGAATACCTTTGCCGCCCGTAACGATCGTGGGATCGCCCATCTTGCCGCTCGCGAAGTCCTTGAGCTGAGTGAAAGGATGCAGAACACTGGAGCGATCTCGTTCGGCGATGGCCTTGATATCAATCATGTCACTTCTCCTAAGCTGCCAGATCGCCGAAACAGACGTACTTGAGTTCCATAAATTCAGCTAAGCCGTGTCGCGAGCCTTCTCGACCAAGCCCAGATTGCTTCCATCCGCCGAACGGAATAGGTGGCCCTGTGAATGAGTCTGTGTTGATGCCGACCATACCGCACTCGAGCCGCTCAGAAGCCCGAAGCGCCCGACGCAAGCTGTCGGTGTAGATGTACCCGGCTAGGCCCATTTCGCTGGCGTTGGCTCTGGCGATGACCTCATCTTCGGAGTCAAACGGAAGGACTGCTGCGATTGGGCCAAATGTTTCCTCAGAAGCAATGATCATATTCTCGGAAACTTCAGTGAGCAGTGTCGGAGCGACGAAGTTGGGACCGGCAGTGGCGCCCTGATGGGCCGACACAACGGTGGCTCCCTTTTTCACCGCATCATCAACCTGGGCCCTGCACTTGTTGGCAACAGATAGCTTGGTCATAGGCCCGACGTCCGTTGTCGGGTTCAGTCCATGACCGACTCGGAGTCGAGCTATTTCTGCAGCAAACGCCTCGACAAAGGCACTATAGACGCCCTTTTGAACGTAGATGCGGTTCGCTGCCAGGCAGTCCTGACCTGACGTCGCGAATTTAGCGGCCATCGCCCCCTTGACCGCCTTCTCGAGGTCCACGTCATCAAAGATGATAAACGGGGCATGGCCGCCTAATTCCATGGAGACCTTCTTCACCGTGTCCGCCGCCCCTTGAAGGAGATGGCGGCCAACCTCTGTAGAACCTGTGAACGACAGGGCCCGCACTCTCGCGTCCTGCAATAGGGGCGTCGACAGCTCGACCGGTTTACCTACCAGGACTTGAAACACGCCGGCAGGGAATCCGGCCTGTTCGGCGAGCCGCGCAATGGCGAGCGCGGAGAGCGGCGTCTCCGGAGCAGGCTTTACAATGATGGGACAGCCAGCGGCGAGCGCGGCCCCGGCCTTTCGCGTAATCATCGCGACAGGAAAGTTCCAGGGCGTAATCGCAGCCGCAACACCGATTGGCTGCATTCGGACGTGAAGGAGACTGCCGGGCTTGTGGCTTGGGATGGTCTCTCCGTACGCACGCTCACCTTCGGCTGCGAACCACTCAAGAAATCCTGCCCCGTACTGGATTTCATGACGCGCTTCCGCAAGCGGCTTACCCTGCTCGCTCGTGACGATGACCGCGAGTTCTTCCGCATGCTCGAGGATTAAGGACGCCCAGGACCGAAGGATCGCCCCTCGTTGTGCAGGCAACAATCCCCGCCAAGCCGAAAAAGACCGGTCAGCCGCCGCGATCGCGGCATTCATGTCAGCCGCGCTGCAACGCGCCACCTCTGCAATCTGTTCTCCGGTCGCCGGATCGACGACGCCATCTCTACGGTCGCCAGAAATCCACCGGCCGTCCAGTAGCGCGGCCCCTGCCACGAAATCCTTGCGCAAACTCTGGAGGCGCTCCTTAGCAAGACCAACCAGCTCACGATTTTCCTGCCGAAAAGTTTGAAGGGCCATTTGCGGGTCCGACACCGTCAATTGTTGAAATCTGTTGTGCATTCAGCATACTGATGATGCCAACAGATTTGCGGCGCATTTCTCCGATGCTCTAACGATTTCCTGCAACGGACGTGCGTTCGGAGACGGAATACACCTGAGGACTGGGAGCTTAAACATGCGATACGACCGGATAGACGCGCGCATCCTCGAGATTGTGCAGAAGAACAACCGCCTGACGTCCGAGGTAATCGGCGAGATGGCTGGGCTGTCTGCTACCGCGTGTCAACGCAGGCTAAAGCGACTTCGCTCAGAAGGTATCATCGAGGCCGATGTCTCGATCGTCTCGGCAAGGGCGGTCGGACGACCAATCCAGATGCTCGTCCTAGTGAGCCTGGAGCGCGAGCGTTCAGACATCATCGACAGGTTCAAGAAAGCTATCAAGTCGTCAGCTGAAGTCGTGAACGGATTTTACGTAACCGGCGATGCGGACTTTGTTCTCTACCTTACCGCCCGCAGCATGGAGGAATATGAGCAGTTCACTCGACGGTTCTTCTATGAGAACCCGGACATCAAGGGTTTTAAGACAATGGTTATAATGGACCGGGTAAAAACCGGTTTCGCCGTTCCGATCGAGATGCCGGACGAAGACTGAGCTGACAGCGGTACCAAGCCACGCATTTTTCCTCACGCATTCGTATACAATGCCCAAAAACCCCAACGGTGATCCGCTAGTTTCTGCGTCTACCAAGGTCTTGGCGGAACTGTGCTTCGCCTTTCAAACTAAATTGCAGCTATACCGATTGGACGTTTCAAGCGTTGGCTTGATACGTCCGCTCTGGCGAGACGATGCAAACTGAACGAACGCGGTGGAGATTTAAGTACGGTACGGTAGACGAGCTAGTGTGGCTTCGCTCGAACGTTCCGCTCTTCCGCCGACGTGTTCGATCATCAGCGCAAGCGACATCGCTGAGATCAGAACATGTCGGGGCTGACACTGAGGGCTCGGCGGGGAGTCTGGTGGAACTCTGCGAGCTTTCCACGACCTCAAATAAATTGACGTGGCAACCGGCCTGGTGCTTGTCGCGTTTGCAACGGATCGGTGCGTCTGGCGCGGAATGTCCCAAGGACCGGGCTTCCAAGCAATCTCAGGACCCTATTGTCGCATCGAAGCTTGTTGCATTTGAGCTGGCCATATTAGGTCAGTCCTTGCCAGCGCCGAATGTATGTGAGCTTAGAACGGCCCTCATCCGACCAGCCCCCGGACGCGCAGTAGGCGCGAGATGACTGATTCGCCGAACTCGCGCATCTTCAGTGCCGACGGCATCACCGCACCGCTCCAGCATGTCACGTTTCGACGCATCTGGATCGCGAGCGTACTCGCCAATCTCGGCGCTCTGGTCCGGAGCGTGGGAGCAGCTTGGGCGATGACGGAGATGACATCGTCCGCAGACAAAGTGGCGCTCGTGCAGACTGCTCTCTTGTTGCCAGTCATGCTGCTATCGATGCCTGCCGGCGCGATCGCCGATATGTATGACCGTCGCGTGGTAGCCCTCATCTCCGTTGCCATCTCGTGCGCTGGCGCCACCGCACTGACCACGCTTGCGTGCCTCGGCCTGGTCACGCCTAACATGTTGCTCGCCCTGTGTTTCGTCGTCGGCAGCGGAATGGCGCTGATGGATCCGGCTTGGCAGTCGTCGGTTGGCGAGCAAGTTCCTTTGAAAGCGCTGCCCGCGGCAGTCGCGCTGAACAGCATTAGCTACAATATTGCCCGCAGCGTGGGCCCTGCGATCGGGGGGATCGTGGTTGCCACCGCTGGCGCGGCCGCTTCGTTCGCGGTCAACGCGCTACTCTATCTGCCCCTGATGTTGGCTCTATTCCTGTGGAAGCGCGTCCATGAACCCTCGCGTCTACCTCCCGAGACGCTGAATCGCGCTATCGTGACCGGCATCCGCTATATCATCAATTCCCCCTCGCTCAAGGTCGTGCTCGGGCGCACCATGGCGATGGGCCTGATCGGCGGAGGGATCGTCGCGCTTATGCCCCTTGTGGCCCGCGATTTGCTGCAGGGTGGCGTACAGACTTACGGCACCATGCTCAGTGCCTTTGGTCTGGGCGCGGTGATCGGCGCACTGAATATTACGCAGGTGCGTAAACGCCTGAGCGGCGAAGCGGCAATCCGCGCCTGCGCGCTTTCGATGGGTAGCGCCATCACCGCGGTAGCGCTGAGCCGCGAGGGGATACCCAGTGCCATCGCGCTGTTCCTCGCCGGAGCTGTGTGGATGATATCATGGGCGCTATTCAACATTGGGGTTCAGCTATCGGCGCCACGCTGGGTCGCCGGGCGTGCGCTTGCAGCCTATCAGGCGGCAGGATCGGGTGGGATCGCCGTTGGCAGTTGGCTGTGGGGCTCTCTGGGTGACGCCGCTGGTGTGCAAACCACCCTGCTGATCTCGGCCGGGTTAATGTTAGCTTCCCCGCTATTGGGGTTGTGGCTACGCATGCCACGCGTAAGTACTCGTGAGGAAGATGCCGAGATGCTGGCCGATCCGGAAGTGCGTGTTGCACTTTCGGCACGTAGTGGGCCGCTTGTGGTGGAAATCGAATATCGTATCCTCTCGGAGGATGCGCGCGCGTTTCACAACATGATGCAGGACGTGCAGCTGTTTCGCCAACGCAACGGTGCTTATGGGTGGTCGATCGCGCGCGACATCGCTGATCCCGAGCTTTGGACCGAGCGCTACCACTGTCCGACTTGGCTTGACTATCTGCGGCAGCGCAATCGTTCGACCAAGTCAGAGCGTGCCCTGGATGAAACGGCGGCGGCTTTCCACAGTGGCCCTCATCCCATACGGGTTCGCCGCATGCTCGAGCGGCCGTTCGGATCCGTGCGCCGGAGGGAAGATGAAATTGAACGGGCGGCGAAGGACATCGTGCCGCGCTCAGGCACTGGTTGGAGCTGAGAAGCGACGGCTGAGCACAGCTCGGACAGGCGCATGACCGCGCTGCCGCGCAGACGTTGCCGGACCGGCTCATGCTGCACACGATGCCGCAGTCAGCCATCAGGCGCTGGAACTGTTCGCTGGCGTATTGGGCTGCCACGATCGAAGTGATGCATCAGGGCATCCGGCTTGCCGCTTCGCCAGACGGCCATCAGAAGGGCGTCGGCGACCAACTGCGCCGTCATGCTGGCGCTCATCGACCAGCCGACTACTCGTCGCGAGAACAGGTCGATCACGGTCGACACGCAGAGCCAGCCCTCGGCCGTCCAGATATAGGTGAACTCGGCAATCCACTTCTGGTCGCTCGGCTGCAGCCGGCACGTGCGCGGCCTGGCGATCGCGTTCTTCCTTCGGCAGACGCCGGCGGCGTGGTCGCGCCCGCAAGGCCTGCAGGCGCATCGTAAGCGGGGCTGCGAGGCCCATCAGATTGTTTGTGCGAAGACCTGTGAGCGCCGTTAGAAGAGTCATCTTCTGCAAGGGTACTCACAATGGACGACCATTCGGACGACATAAGACGACCGTTGTCAGCGCGCATAGAAGTGTACGCCGGCGGCGGCCGGAAACAGTGGCCAGATGATTTGAAGGCGCAGATTGTCGCGGACAGTCTCGAGCCGGGCGCGATCGTAACAGATGTCGCACGTCGCCATGGCTGCCGGCCCCAGCAGGTGCATGACTGGCGGCGCCGGGCGCGTTCAGGTCAACTGGTGCTGCCAGCTGCGGCGGGTGCACTGTCGTTTGTGCCGTTGGTGTCGGAGTTGCGTGCCTTTGCCGCGGCTCTGCTGGATCGCTGCGCCAGGCTCGAGCGGTTGCTCAAGCTTGCAAAAGACGCGCAGTTCGGTCGATCCTCGGAAAAGCTTGACGCTGATCAGCTCCAGCTTGTTCTGGAGGATATCGATCAGGCTGTCGCGGCTCTGGAGGCAGCCGAGGACCGCGCCAATCCCAAAACGCGCGAGAAGAGAGCTGCCGAGCGCAGGGCCAATCGTGGCAGGCTGCCGGAGCATTTGCCGCGCATCATCGAGACCCTGATGCCCGCTGCAACCTGCTGCCCGTGCTGCGCAGGCGACCTTTTTGAGATCGGTCACGATGAGAGCCAGAGGCTGGACGTCGTACCGGCGCAGTATCGCGTCATCGTCACCCGCCGCCCCAAACTGGCCTGCCGCGCCTGTCACGGCGTCGTCCTCCAGCATGCTGCTCCCGAGCGATTGATCAGGGGAGGACTGCCGACCGAGCGGCTCGTCGCGCATGTGATCGACGCCAAGTATCATTGGCATTTGCCGCTCTACCGCCAGGCGCAGATGCTGACGACGCACGGTATCGCCATCGACCGTTCCACGCTTGCCTTCTGGGTCGGCTATGCCGCCCAGGAATTGAAGCCCTTGTGGCATCGTCTGCGCCAGCTTCTGCTCGCCTCTTCGAAGCTCTGTGTCGACGAGACCCCCGCACCGGTGTTGGATCCGGGGCGCGGCAGGACCAAAACTGGCTACTTCTGGGCACTGTCCCGCGATGACAGGCCCTGGGCCGGGCCTGATCCGCCCGGAGTAGTTTATGCCTATGCACCGGGCCGTGGGGCCGTTCATGGCTTGAGACTGCTCGAAGGCTATCGCGGGCATCATCCATTGCGATGGCTATCAGGCTTACAAGACCATGACCCGAGAGACGCGTGCGGACGCCCTGTCCGGGACGCTCGCTTTCTGCTGGGCCCATCTGCGGCGCCAGTTTGTGAAGATCGAGCGCGAGGCTGCTCCGGCGCCAGCTCCAGTTGCCCGCGAAGCGCTCGAGCGCGTCGCCCAGCTCTACGCGGTCGAGAAAGCCTTCCGCGGCCGATCTGATGCCGAGCGTCGCGCGGGTCGACAAGCGCATGCCCGGCCTTTGGCTGCAGCTTTGAAGCAATGGTTTGAGGCAATGCTTGATCATCTTGCCGAGAAGAGCGACACGGCGAATGCTCTGCGCTATGCGCTGCGTCACTGGGACGGCTTGACGCTCTATCTTGATGACGGGCGCATCGAGATGGACACGAACGCTGTCGAGCGCGCGATGCGGCCGATCAAGCTCAATGCCAAGAACTCCCTTTTTGCCGGTTGCGACGAGGGCGCCGAGAATTGGGCAGTTCTGGCTTCGTTAATCGAGACCGCACTATGCCGCGCGCGGCATAGGGCAGATTATGCCGCCCGCCGAACTATGCCGAACGGGTTTGGTATGGCACGCCGTTGTCACGCTGGTACGCGTCGATGGCGTGCACGGCAGCCCCATTCCATTCGGCATAGTTT
>NZ_JBVVOZ010000060.1:0-12987 GCF_055807395.1 Bradyrhizobium sp. Kon10
CAAGATAGGCCGGGACCTGTCCGAGCGCCCGCCAGCCCGCGAGCGCGGCGACGTCCGTGGTACGCCGCTGCGGCGCACCACCGCGGCGCCGCCGCGCGCCGAGCCCGACGAACTCATTCCGTAGGTCATGGAGTTCACCAGCGCTGCGCGCGAAATGGCGGGGCGCTTCTTCGGCGCCCCTTTCCGCACTCGACCGAGCTTCGATCATGAACTCTTCGCGCCGCTCTCCTGGCTCCGCCTGCTGTTCGGCCGCGATGGCCACATCGTCGGCGCCTCGCCCAGGGCCCTGCGACCAACCTGCTTCAGGTTCGACATCGCGGTCTCGCCACGGGTCGCGGCTTCGAGGATTTTCGAGGCGACGTGCGTGCGAGCGGTGGTCTCATGACGAGATACGTTCTCGCAGACTTCGTCGAGAACTGCGCGCAGCAGCGCGGTGGTTTCGGCATCGAGCATCGGGATGTCCCCCAGCAATGCGGCCATCATGCATGGAGACGGCGGAGCTGGAATTCACGCAAGTTAGGAATGACGAAAAATTCCGCGAACGGACGACAGGTCCAATAGCGTAGCCCCACCGGGGTCTTTTGGGGGGCTTGGGGCGGGGCCACGCCGGCCAGGCATTTACGCCAGGCCTGACGAACCAACTGGATTCCGCCGACCTCGTTCCTGTGGGCGGACGCGACGTCCGAGCGAACGACCTACTGCTCCGACGGAGGCAACGGGCTCTCCGCCCACTTCCGCGCAGTCGGGTCGTGCAGCGGGTCATCATCGCAATTGGTGCAGACGTACCACAGCCGCCCTGCCTCAGCTTCGTCGGGCACAGCCTTCACCGGCCTGCCGCAAGCCGGGCACGCCTTCCGTACCGGATAGAGCTCTGCCATTTGATTTCCCCCGCACCGGCAGTCTACGTCCGCCCCCGTTGCGACCTCAAGTCGGTCGCGGAAAATTGCATGCGGCAACGGGCGCTTCTTGACTCCACGAGTGCAGGGTATTCAACTTCCGGCAGTGATGTTGTGAGGCTGCTTCATGGAGCAGGAATTCTATCAAGGTCTCGCGCAGCGGGTCCGGGCCATCGCCGAGAAGGTCGACCCGTTCACCCGACGTCGGTTGTTGGATCTCGCCAAGCGGTACGATGCGCAGGGCAGTCCGACCTCGCGCTCCGGAGCGACCGAGCGTCCGCTGCCGACGCCGCGCGCCACGCCACCCGCGTCGATCTTCTCCGGAGCGGGCGAGGTCTGACGTCCGAGCGGTACGTCTGCCACGATCTTTGAATTTCTTCCTGGAAATCCGATCGCGATGGTAGGTGTTAACCGCTCAAGGGATGCTGCATGAAGAAACGCAACATCTCCCTCGTCGCGTCCGGCCCGCGCGGATCCGTGTAGGACCCGGCAGGACTGCCGCCCGACCAGGCATGGCCGGCGCCGTGGACACTCCAGTGCTCGGACATCGCCAGGCCGCCTCCATTGGCGAGCATGGTGCGGGTATACGCGTGCCCGTCGGGCACTCGCCCGCGAACCACCTTGGCTTTCTGGCCCTCGGCTTCGCCGGGCCGAGCGAGAACCCGTTCACCGTTGACGGGATGCACGGTGGTGTCGCCGTCGCCATGAAAGACGATGGTGGGCACCGGAGAGCAAGCCTCCGCGATAGCTCTCGGCGCACTGCCCTGCTTCATCGCCGTCAAGGCAGAGGGAAGATCGCTGGCAGCTCCGCAGGCCAGGCCCGAGTGGACGCCGACGGCGGCATACAGCTCGGGGTATGTCGCACCCATGATGGCTGCGGCGGCCCCGCCGGCCGACAGGCCTGCGACGTAGACCCGCTTGGGATCGATAGCGTACTCCCGCATGATCTTGCGAGTGATGCCCGCGATCAGCGAAGGCTCGCCGCCATCCCGCTGCTGGTCGCCCGTGCGAAACCAGTTCCAGCATTTCGCCTGGTTGGCTCCGCGTGGCTGCTCCGGATAGACGACGAAGCAGTTCTGCTCTTCCGCCAAAAAATTCATCCGGGTGCCGGCGGCGAAATCGTCCGGTGACTGGGTGCAGCCGTGAAGCATGACGACAAGGGGCCGCGGTGCTCCATCAGCGCGGCTCGGGATGAACAGCTTGTAGGTCCGGCTTCCCGCCGCGTTGCTGAAGGTATCGGCGACAAACCTTGTGCCGTCCGGTGCGATATCCCCCTTGGACGGTGGAGCGCGTCCGACCGGACCTGGCAGGCTGAATCCGGAAAGATCCTTCATGCCGCCGAATGGCGAGGAGCGTTTGCGCCGCCGGACAGACGTAGTCTGAGTGGACGGGCCGCTCTCCCTGTCCTCGACCACGTCGGCCTTCAGGTCGAGTGTCGGCGGATCGAGCCTCGCCGGCTTGACATGCACAGCGCCACCCTTTGTCGCTGGGGGGCTGCGATCGCCGCGCAGCATGCGCTGCAGGAGTGCGGTGGCCTCGACCAGTTGGCCGGCACGCGTGAGGCGGGTCGCTTCGCGAACCATCTCTGGATTCAGCATCGTTTCACCTCGTTCTGTCGGCGAGAGCGGCCTTGACCGCGGGAGTGGCATGGAGGGCGCCCAGCACCGAGACCGAGGCGATGGCGGCGCGGGCCAGCTCGGGCGTGACGTCCTGGTCGATGGTCGCCAGACCGAGAACGTTGATGTGCAGCATCTCGCCGGCGCGGCGCGCCGCCTCGAGATCCTGGCGGGTATAGTTTCGCAGCCCGAGATCCAGGCTCTTCCGGGCCGTCGAATTCTTGACGACGTCCGCATGCCGTTCGAGCTGATTGCGGATCGCCGTCCGGATGAAGTCGGTCCTGTTCGAATAGAACCCCTCCTGCACCATCAGATCGACCTGACCCAGGTCGACGAAGCCGAGATTGATGGTGATTTTTTCGGTGTCCGGGATTTTCGGCCGGAGCTCGTGGACGTTGTCAGCCATGAGGGTTCCATCACATTTCCGCCATCCACAGGGATGGCGGATGGATGGCATATGGACCTTTGAAGGAGGACTTCAAGGCGGCCAGGCCACATCAGCCGACCGGCACGTGAACCTCGGTGAGCTTGGTCTCGAGCCCAAGGCTGTTCAGCTTCGTCCGGTGCCTAAATCTGGCGCCGCGCATCAGAACGAACTTGAACCGAACGGCGATCAGCAGCTGCAGGATCGGCGTGAGCGCATCCCATGGGATGCCGATGCTGCCGTAGATCTAGTCAACGATTTCCTCGCGCGGCTTGCGCCTCCGCCTGGTCTTGCTGGCCGCTTACAATTTCGGGTCGGTAGCCATCGCAGGCCCCGCATCGCCAAGGACAGAGCGAAGCTATCCGAGGCGGTTCGTGGCGGACATGCCGTCGTTGGCGAGGTGGCCCGCCATTTGCCCGCACCGGCATCTAGCGTCTGCACGTCCAGCAGCACGCCCGCAAACCGGCTGAATCGGATCAACATGAGCCGAAACCACCGTGAATGGCACGGTTTTCAGATTCCTCGTGGCCGGCGCCACCGCTATTGTGCAACTAAACCGAGCTACTGGGTAGGCTGACTCGAGAAGAGATGTTTCAAAGCGCATCGGAACTGGCCGCGATGGCCGAGGCCTTGAGCCAGTCGACGGACTACCGGGTGCTTCGGCGTCTCGTGCCCCGGCCGACGTCCATGCCGGCCCCAGGACAGGAGACCCGGACCGGCATCCTGCTGGATACCGAGACGACCGGCCTCGATCACGCGAGGGACGAGATCATCGAACTCGGGATGGTCAAATTCGACTACACGTCGGACGGTAGGATCGCCGGCGTCAGGGACACTTTCTCAGCCTTCAACGAGCCATCAGGGCCGATCCCGCCCGAGATAACGGCGCTCACCGGGATCACCGACGAAATGGTGGCCGGCCAAAAAATCGACGATGCCGCCGTCGACGCCTTCGTCGACGATTCCGTGCTTTTGATCATCGCCCACAATAGCGGGTTCGATCGGAAGTTTTCCGAACGCTACTGGCCGGTCTTCGAGCGAAAGGCGTGGGCATGCTCCGCGACGGAGGTCGATTGGCGATCTGGGTCACAAAGCTCGACCGCAAGCGCTCCTTCGCTTGCGTCCTCTCGCGGTCTTCTTGGTCGCCTTCTTCGCTGCAGCCATCGCTTTTCTCCTCGAGGTGTTTTGAGACAGTGCAACGCCGCGAAGGATTCGCCGGTTCCGGAACGATTCCGCCTGTGCCACTTTGAATCAGGTGTTGCGTCGAGTTCGTTCGTGGCGTTTCAGCGTAAGAAGCCGGCCGCCGGCCCTGGGGAGAAGGCCTCGTTTCCGGATTTCGTCGAACCGGCCCTACCCTGGCATCCTCGATCGAGAAGGTGCCGTCCGGGTCACGATGGATTCACGAAATCAAGTTCGACGGCTACCGCGTGCAGGTCCATCTCCACAATGAGGCGGTCAAGGTCTTCACCCGGCGCGACCATGACTGGACCCACCGCTTCAAGAAGATCGCCGACGACGCCTGGCACATCAAGGCAAGCTCCGCGGTCGTCGACGGCGAGATCGTCGTGCCCGCCGCCGACGGCACCACCGACTTCTCGGTGCTGCAGAACGAGCTAAGGGGGAGTTCGAGGCGCATCGTGCTGGTGGCCTTCGACCTGCTATACCTGAACGGCCGTGACCTGCGGAAGCTTCCGCTCCACCAGCGGAAGGCGGAGCTCAAGAAGGTCATCGCCGGCACCGATGTCCAGTTCAGCGAGAGCTTCGAGATCGAGGGCCAAGAGATGTTCGCGCACGCCTGCAAGCTTGGGCTGGAGGGCGTGGTCTCCAAGGTCCGCGCCAGCGTGTACGTCAGCGGCCGGGCAACAACTGGGTGAAGAAGACCTGTGCGCAGCGGGAGAAGCTGACGATCGCGGGCTTCGCGCTCGATGAAGGCAAATGGGACGGCATCTACCTCGGTCGGCGAAAGGGCGACGATCTCGTCTACGCAGGCAAGGTCGACCACGGTTTTGACAAGACTGCCGCCGCCGACCTGCAGAAGCGGCTGAAGCCGCTCATCCGGAAGACGCAGCCGTATTCGAAGCGGATCGCCCACAAAGGCATCTGGGTCGAGCCGAAGCTGCTCGCCGAGATCGAGTACCGGGCCAAGTCGGCGGAGGGAAAGGTGCGGCACCCATTTTTCAAGGGGCTACGCGAGGATCTTTGACCAGGCACGTCGATCATTCCCGCGATGCGGGGCGAGGTAGTGACCGAACCATAGCCGCCGGCCAGCGTTTATAAACACCATGTCTGACGCGTTTGACTACTTCCGCGCCTACGCCGTCCGGGCTCTTTGCAAAGCCCGATCGATGCCGCGCGGCAGGATGAAGCACATGCAGCTGGTTGCGGCGCGAATTTACAATCTCCTCAAGAAGGAGGCCGCTTATAGCCCGAACACGCAGCACCTTGAGGACTTCAGGGCAGGGCAGAAACTTGAGGCATCTCTCGATCGCCGGCGCGATGACGGCGCACCCGCTCAAGGAGCATTCGCTCCAGTGAGGCCGGGCGCGGAACGGAAGGCTCGTTGAGTGCCTGCCCTCGATGCTCGCACTGTGGCAAGTCTCCTGCGAGAATACGCGCAGCGCACTGCCTTGCGTGGCGGCAATCCCTACAGGGCCAAAGCCTATGCGCGCGCCGCAGACAGCCTGGCGGCCCTTGCCGTCCCTCTGGACGTGCTCATCGCCGAAGACCGGCTCACGGAAATCCCCGGCGTCGGCGAGGCGATCGCCGACATTATCGTCAAGCTTCACAAGACGGGCTCTCATCCCAGCCTCGAGAAGCTCCGGAAGGAGATACCCGAGGGCGTGCTCGAGATGCTCGCCGTTCCCGGCCTCCGCCCCGAGAAGGTGCTGCGGCTCTACAAGGATCTCGGCATCACTTCGCTCGCGGAGTTGGAGGCCGCCGCCAAGGACGAGCGCATCAAGAAGGCCAAAGGCCTCGGCGCGGCGCTGCAGACCAAGATTCTGCAGAACCTGGCCATCGCGAAAAGCGGAGAAGGTCGCCTCCATCTGCATCGTGCGGCCGCCCTGCTCGCGCACGCCAAGGATTCGCTTCGCAGGGCCCGTCCAGAGCTCAAGCGCGTGACGATCGCAGGCGACTTCCGCCGTGGCTGCGAATTGGTGGGCGAGCTCACGATCGTTGCCGAGACTGCCAAGGCGGACAAGACGTCGAAGGCCTCAGCGGCGGACGGGCTGCAGATCCGCTTATCCGATCGCAGCCACTTCGGCGCCACTCTTCTCTTCTCTCTTCGCGACCGGCTCGGCCGCTCACATCGAGCAGCTCCGGACGTTAGCCGTCGAGAAAGAGATGCGGTTGGAGGCCGACGGCTTGCACAAGGGCCGCACCCTGATCGCCGGCGACGAGACCGAGATCTATCGCGCGCTCGGTCTGCCCTTCATCGATCCGGAGCTCCGGGAAGGCCGCGACGAAATCAAGCTGGCTTTGAAGGGCAAGCTGCCGAAGCTCGTCACCGACAACGACCTCCGCGGAGTCCTTCACTGCCACACGGATGCCTCCGACGGCACCGAGACCCTGGAGGCGATGGCCAAGGCCACGCGCCAGCGCGGTTTCGAATATTTCGGGGTCGCCGACCATTCCAAGTCGGCGCACTACGCCGGCGGTCTCTCGGTGGAAGAGATAGCCCAGCAGCACCGAGAGGCAGACCGGCTGAACAAGCGCTTCGGCAAGGATTTCCGGATCCTGAAAGGCATCGAGTCCGACATTCTGGCCGACGGCTCGCTGGACTATGCGGACGACGTGCTGCAGCGCTTCGACTTCGTGGTCGCGAGCATCCACGGCCGCTTCAAACTCGACCGCAAGGCACAGACGCAGCGCCTGCTTCGGGCCATCTCCGATCCTCACACCACCGTCATCGGCCACATGACCGGGCGGCAGTTGCAGCGGCGGCCGGGCTACGAAATCGACGTCGAGAAGGTGCTGCGCGCCTGCGCCAAGCATGACGTCGTCGTCGAGATCAACGCCCACCCGTGGCGCCTCGACCTGGACTGGCGCTGGCACCAGGCCGCCCTTGAGTTCGGCTGCATGCTGAGCATCAATCCGGACGCGCACTCGATCGCCGAGCTCGATCACATGCACTGGGGTGTCGAGATGGCCCGGAAGGGCGGCGTGCCACCGGAGCGGGTCCTGAACGCGATGACGCTGCCGGAGATCACGCGCTACCTCCGCCAGAAGCGTCGCTCGTTCGCCCGGGCCGCCTGATGCCGCCGGCGCACGCGCTCGCGATGCAAGGCGCCGTGGTCGCGGTCGCCGCCGATCGCGGTCACCACTTCAGGAAACCGCCCCAAGATCGGATCGTGCTGGTGGAAGGCCGTGGCGTCGAAGGCGACGCCCACGCCGGCGCATTCGTCCAGCACCGCTATCTCGCCCGCCGCAAGCCGCGCCTACCGAATCTCCGGCAGGTTCACCTGATCCCATCCGAGCTCTTCTCGTCCCTCCTTGAAATTGGCTTCGAGGTCGGAGCCGGGGATCTGGGCGAGAACATCACTGCCGCCGGCCTGGACCTCGAGCGGATGCCGCTCGGGACGCTCGTCGAACTTGGACCCGCGGCGATCGTGGAGCTGACCGGCCTCCGGACGCCCTGTGTCCTCATCGACCGCTTCCGGGCCGGCTTAAAACGGCAGGTGCTCTCGTGGGCGGAAACGGGCCCTCCATTCAGATGTGGGGTGTGTTTCGGCGCGGGGTCTCGACGCTTATCAGCGCGGGGGTCCAATGGATCAGGTTCAATGCAATCAATGACTTGAAGGGGGTCCCCAAGACGCCGATGGGGGTTATTTTTCGATCAGCATTCACAGCCTGACCCTGACCTTGTGCATGGGCGTTGCAGCGTGGCGCCAGTCGAACAGCAGAGACGTCGATATCACTGCCACCATTCCGCATCGGGATTACGGCTGGCGCGCGAGGCCGAACAACTGAAGTCCTTGCGCTCGCCCGTCGGTTGCGTCAGTTGCTCGCAACAATCGGGAGGACCAGGGGTGGCAGTGGACTGGCGCGAATACGCGAAAGCCGTCGAAAACCAGCTCGATCAACTGAGACGCGACCTGGAGCCACTCGAATCCGGGAGAATGAAGCTCGGTGAGCGCGAAGGAAGCGGCGCCCGGCGAGACGTCACTCAGGAGGCTATCGATCGCAACAAGTAGGTAATCGCGACGTACGAGGCGATCCTAAAGGACGTCCGAGAGAATCGGATCAAGGACTGACCGGGCCCAGCGGGCTGGCCTGTCCACCTCCAATCGCCTGAGGGCATTTGCTGTGCCTCAGGACTGCTGGGCCCGGCGCTTCCATCGTCTAAGGCAATCCGCTAAAGATTCAGAATGCGTAAGTCAGCGAAGCGAGCTGTCACATGCTTCGCGGTTCCGGTTTTTCTGTCCTGCTCATGCTCGGCCTTGCGATGCCCATCACGGACGTTATGGCCCAGAGTTCAGCGAGGCGAGGTGCCGTCGGAGGGCGCCGCGGCGCGGCAGTAGGGGCCCGCCACGGGAGCTGCTGTGGGAGCCCATCGCTGGCGTCATGGTCGTTGTTGGGTGCGCGCCGGCGGTAGATCGCATCCCGTAGCCTCTCGCTACTGCAGGTGACCAACACTCACGCACTTGCAATTCGCGGCGGCCTCAGCGCGAGGGCAAGGGCAAGCTGAGCCGGCGGGTTCGCGCCGGCGCGGTTCGCTGCGCTGAACTGGGCCGCCTAGCAACGCAGCGGCAGCTGCACTGGTATGACCTGCCGAGTGATGTGAATGGGCTTACGCCAAAGCCTACCCAACATCAGATCGGCGCGCTCAAGAGCTGCCGATCTGGCTGCATAAATACAACTGCCACCGTGCCCATGGTGGTATAGACTCACAAACCCCGATCAACCGACTTGGTTTGACCAGGGACAACCTCTTGAGGCTCCACAGCTAGGCGCTTCAGAACCGAACTCCATCCCATTCTCGCGTGGCGCGCCGGTGGCGTCTCGCGCAAGAGGTGTTAGGCTGGGAGCAATAGGCGCAAGCGATGAGCGATGAGGCAAAAGACGCAGGCTTTGTGGCGCTGATCAGCGGCATTCTGGGCGGCAAGCGTACGGAGCCGCAAGCTTCCGTGAGCCGCATCCGCTCGCTGAGCCCGCGCCGAAAGCGCCGACAAGCCCGCCCGCAATCGCGCCCCTCGCCCCGGAGATACCGCCAAAGCTCCAGGATGAGTCCATGGCTGCGGTAGCGCCGGCAACGAAGCCGACCGCCCGCATATCGGTCGGCGGTCCCGACGAAAGACGAGCGCGATTGCCCGCTGTGGCGATCGCCGATCTCGTCCCCAGTGAGCTCCGCAAACTGGATGGCTTTCCGAGATCCGGAGTTTCGATCACCATTTACGGATACGGCAATTGGAACGCCATGATCAGATTCGCGCCGTTCTCGACGACATTCCAGAACGCTGCACGGCTACGTCAGGCTCTGCCGGACATCGTGTTCAAGCTCCGTCAATACGTCGATCTCGAGACCTAGGGCATGCCGGCGGCCGTCAAGAGTTGGCGGCCTTTTCACTTTCAGAGAGCGGCCGCGAGATCGCCGTGAACTCTTCCGCCATCTCAACCGGCGCCGCGCCACTCATAGCAAACCAAGTCACCAGGTGGTCCCCGCCCTCAAGCAAAAACTCGAGACTTTGCAGGTCGAACTTATGGGAAGGAGGCCCTCGCGCGCAGGCATCGTGCCGAGTTTGAGAGAGGATGGGAGCGCACCAACAACCTATTGGCCGAACTGCTCAACTCAGCACGGAAATTGGCGGAGAAGGCGGCGCTGCTTGAGGGGAAGCTCCACGTTAGCACAGCTCTGGCGGCGCCGGCTGGTCGACGCTTTCTGTCTTGCCTTACCACAAGAAGACTCCAACGTGCGTGAGATCGCCGGCGCATTTCAGATCGCACAATTGAAGCCTCGGCCCTCCACGTTTGGACGCCATGTCCACATCGCCATTGGGAGAAAAAGAGCCCCATGGACTGCCGGGTCCTCCTAGGCAAGCACCGTGCCTGCTATGTGGGCTGCTTGACGCTTGCAATCGTGGTTGGCGCTTGCGCGCGAAAATCCTATCGACCGTGGTTCTTGACCGTAGCTTTCAACGAAAGGCGTAAAAACTCGCATCACTGCACCGCGATGTGGCGGAGTGGATATCCTCTGGCTTTCGATAATTGGAGATTATCGACAGACGGCGCGCAGTCCGGGGGATGAAGCTTGTCAGCCGAGACTCCGCACGATTTGGTGGCCCGTCACCTCGAACAAGCTTTACTTGCCAGTTTGCCGAATCCGGTTTTCGCGAGGCGTGTGAAGAGCCCACTTGGCTGCAACCCGATTGGTTTAAGAGGTACCTCCTCCTAGACTGGACAAATTCACTTAAATCAATGCGCGGCTTTCGATTCTGGTGGATGATACGGCCGAGCCTGCCACCGCCAATTTCCGGCAGGCTTCTGGCCCCAGCGCGCGCGCCCCCCTGCTAGGAACCTGCCGCTGGGGCCTTCTCACGCTTGCTGTCTCAGCTCACACATTGGCGCCGCAAGGACTCCTGACTACATCGGTCGCATGACCGCCATCAGGATCCGTAAGCACGAGGCCGTGCCCGACACCGGCAGTTTCGAGGTTTATTTCAGCGACGGCCGGGCGAGCATTTTCGTCTACTGGGACGACGTGCCGAGCCGCCGGCTACACCCCGAAATCCTGACCCGCGCGCAGGCCCTGGAAGAGGCGCGGTAGATCGCGCGGCGCGAGGGCGGGACGAGCTGCTAGACCAATAGACCGGTGGAGGCAGCATCACCCTGAGGGAGAATTGGTACTGTTCGGGCCGGTCAATGTGCGATGCACTCGCTCAGCCTGCTCTCTCGTCAAATTCGCCGCCAAGTCGAAGTCAGCTCCGATCAATGCCGGGCCCTTGCGCTCCCGGTCGTAGACCATCCAACCTTTTCCACCTGCGCGAATAATAAATCTGCTCTGCGACGGCACATGGTCATTCACGATCAACACCCCGATCTGCACGTGGAGCGCGCAGCGAACCCCATTCGCCATGCAACCTGCATTTGCATTTGTTAATCTAATCGGGAAAAAGTAGAAAAGGTTGCGCCGCACCCTATCGGCACCGCAGCGCCAAGGCGGAACGACAACGGTGACGATCGATTAAGAAGGCGTCAGTCGGAGTTGTTGCGTATGCGTCCGTCGCCTTCAATGGTGCCGCGCGATCGCCTCGACCGGAATATCTATCTGGTCCTGGAAGACTTCGGCGCCCGCGCCGGCTGTGCCTGGCGCGAGACGGACGAGCAGGACACCGACCTCGAGACCGTGATCCGCGACCTGATCTCCGGACAATATGCCTACCCGGTGCGGATCGTCGCCTTCAACGCCATCGAGGGCTGGGCGAGGGAAGCGACCGCCGAGGTCGCGACCGCGGTGGCACAACGCGCCGACGAAGAGGCCGTCGACATCTCGGCGGCGCTCGATGCCTTTATCACCGCCAAGACGCGGGCGACACCAGGCGACAGCTCGCCCTGCCCTTGCGCACCCGGCCCTGAGAGTCCGCCCACGACCCCCAGTCGCACAGGCAGTGTGCCGTCAGTCGATCGAGGCGGCTTTCTAAGACGCAAGGGAGGGTTTTTGGTTTGTATTTTGCCACGGCTTGGAGTGCTCATGCTCAGCAATCCACTTGACCGCGTCGGCTTCCGTAATAAAGCCCTTGATTGCTTCCGTTTCGCCATCGGGCCACAGAATATCGACACCCCAGCCAAGTCCGGGATTTTTCCGAGCCATGAAAGTTGGTCGCTGCTCGAGCACCGGCGGAGTATGCGCCTATGGTGCCCAGGTTCAAGCCAGCTGTCCTGCCGCAATCAAATCTCCCACGGTGCCCTGCGTCCGCCCCGCCAGGCCGGGGCGCAGCGTCTAAGCCACGACGCGCAGTAGCTTGCGCACGTGCCGAGTGCGCTCGTTGAGCGCGACGCCGCTTGGTCATCCAAGGTTCAGGAAGGAACGGCTAACGTCGGTTCCGGGGATGGGCTCCGCTGGAGTAGGATGGATGAAATTCAAACTTACACTTGCCGCACTAACCGTTCTCGGTGGGACAGTATTCTCAATTGCAACGGCGTCGGCAATGCCGGTTGCTCCGCTGGGACAAGTGAACATCGCGAACGTTGAAACAGTAGCCCTGGTGTGCGGTCGGCACGGATGCGTCCGAACTCGCCCGGTCTATCGTCCTGCCTATCGCCGCGGCGTAGTCGTCGTTCGTCGGCCCTATGCCCATCGATACTATCGGCGCTACTGATTCAGGAGCTTCGTTCAGGGGAAAAGCTCCGCCCGCGTAAACCGCCGCACAGAAAGAGGCCGCCCAACTGAGGCGGCCTTAACCTTGTGTTCCGCAGCGTACACATTCGCGTTCGCAATGTGTTCCGAGGCCGATTAAATACCTTGATCTATCTCAAGGGTCGGTACGAAACGAAAACACGCTGCCCTTTGCAGCTACCTCGGCGGCTGCAATCCCGTTGACTTCAGCCAATCAGTCATGTGAGCGCCAGTATTGGCTAGCCGGGCCTTCCTAAGAAGGGCCTCGCGTTCTGGGCCTGCCGGTAATCCGCTGGCCTGCTCTTTGAATTTTTGCCGCCAGATCTGATCGTGTCCCGTGGCGTGGTGTAGCTGGCGGTGGATCACCGCGTTCGCCGGCGAGAGCCGGGCTGGTCAGCTGGCGATAGCCGTGAGGCTGACGCTCGGATCATCGCTCAACGGCGCGATGGTTTCCAGTGTCATGTAACGGGCACGCTGGACCGCCCATTCATCGTTCTGTTCGAGCAGGATCGCGCCGATGAGGCGGACGATGGCATCCTCGTTGGGGAAGATGCCGACCACCTCGGTGCGCCGCTTGATCTCGCCGTTGAGGCGTTCGATCGGGTTGGTGGAGTGCAGCTTGGTCCGATGCTGCGGCGGGAAGGTCATGTAGGCCAGCACGTCGGTCTCGGCCTCGTCGAGGAAGCCGGCCAGCTTCGGCAGCTTTGGCCGGAGCTGGTC
>NZ_JBVVOZ010000061.1:0-11657 GCF_055807395.1 Bradyrhizobium sp. Kon10
AGATGATGGCGAGCGATCTGGCCGAAGCAAAGCGGGACGCTGGCAGTGCCAAACGCACCGTTTGAACTGAAGGGCAGGAGCGTCTACGTCGCCGGCCATCGCGGCATGGTCGGCAGCGCGCTGCTGCGCCGGCTGGCGCGCGAGGAGGTGAATCTCGTGACGGTGGACCGGCGCGAGGTCGATCTCTGCAACCAGGCCGCCGTGTTCGACTGGTTTGCGAGAACGCGGCCGCAAGTCGTATTCCTTGCCGCCGCCAGGGTCGGTGGCATCGTCGCCAATGCCACGCTGCGCGCCCAGTTCATCTACGATAACATCGCGATTGCAGCCAATGTGATCCAGGCCGCGCATCAGAACGGGGCCGAGAAGCTGATGTTTCTGGGCTCCTCCTGCATTTATCCGAAGCTGGCGCCGCAGCCGCTGCGCGAGGACTCGGTGTTGACAGGCCCGCTGGAACCGACCAACGAGCCCTATGCGATCGCCAAGATTGCGGGCATCAAGATGGCGGAGGCCTATCGCAGCCAGTACGGCAGCGACTTCATCAATGTGATGCCGACCAATCTCTACGGTCCCGGCGACAATTATCACCCCGAACTGAGCCATGTCGTCGCAGCGCTGATCCGGCGTTTCCACGAGGCGAAGCTCGCGGGCGCCAAGAGCGTCGTGGTGTGGGGCACCGGAACGCCACGGCGCGAGTTCCTCTATGTCGACGACATGGCGGATGCCTGCGTGCACCTGATGAAGACTTATTCGAGCGCGGAGCTGGTCAACATCGGCACCGGCGAGGACATCACCATCGCCGAATTCGCTCGCGTCGTCGCCGAAATCGTCGGCTACAGCGGCGAAATCAGTTTCGACACCTCGCGGCCCGACGGCACGCCACGCAAGCTGCTCGACGTCAGTCGTCTCGCAAAGCTCGGCTGGCGCGCGACCACCTCGCTTCACGACGGCTTGAGGCGGGCGTACGAGGCCTATCTTGCCGCCCCAAATCTCCCTGCCTCATAGCACCCAGCTGTTCAGCGCAATTATTTCGTATCCTTCTCCTCGCGATCTTCGCGGGCGCGATCGACGGCGCCGCCTTGAGGTTGTCAGCTCACCTTCACGCCAGGACGATGATCGATCTGACATCTCGTTCAATCTCGGCGATCTATTCCCTGTGGTCGTCGATTTCGGCTGCGACCTGTCCATAATTCAGCAGGGCGACCAGGGTCGTTCCGCCCAGGATGTTGCCAAGCAGGGTCGGTAGAAAGAAGTCGAAGGCGTACTGAGTCAGGGACGCCCTGCCGCTTTGCACCAGGAAGGCGCACTCGACGGAGCCGGCGATGATATGCGCGAACTCGCCGAGCGCGACAACGTAGGCCATCACGACGACGATGTGCGCGCGAGATCCCTTGGTGGCTGGAAGAAGCCACGCCATCAAGGCGATCAACCAGCCCGCAAAGATCCCCCGGACGAGCGTCGTCCCGAATGTCCCCTCGACGGTGCGGCGGCTGAGATCGAAGAAGGCATCCAGGATGCGGGGTTCGAAGATGCTGGTGTGAGCGAGCACGGATCCGACCCCCAGGTTCCGGCGATGTTCGAGGCGAGAACCAGGACCCACAGCCTGAGTACGCTCCCCAAAGTGCCGAGGTCCCGGTTGTGCAACAGCGGCAGGATCGGTGTCAGCGTGTTCTCGGTGGAGAGTTGTTGGCGTCCCAGCACCACGATAGCCGAGCGGGGCAACCAGGCGGCGAACCGCTTCATCCGAGATCAGCGTGGGATTTCAAGGCGGCGAAGCTCGCCCGGTTCCTGTGAGTGTCTGGTCGCTCTGAGCCGTTTGCGGCCTACGGAAGCCCAGGAACCTTCGCGCCGAGCAAGAGTTGGCCGCAGGGGCGGGGCGAAAACTCACACGAGGCCAACCGTGCAAGAAGCTGTGCGCGTGCGGTCCACCGCACAAATCGCAGGCCATCCGATTCATCCGATGCTGGTGCCCATCCCGATCGTGTGCTTCATCGGGGCATTGCTGACCGACATCGCCTATGTCGTCAGCGCCGAGATCATGTGGGCGGATTTTTCCGCCTGGCTCCTTCTCGTCGGCGTCATCTTCGGCGTGCTGGCCGCCATCGCGGGCCTGACCGATTTCCTTGGTAACCGCCTGGTGCGAGCGCAGCCGCCGGCCTGGCCGCATCTGATCGGCAACGCGGTGGCGCTGATCCTCGCGATCATCAATGCGCTCATCCATACGCGCGACGCGTGGACCTCGGTATGGCCATGGGGGCTCGTTCTTTCAGTCTTGACTGTCCTGATCTTGCCGGTCACCGGCTGGCTCGGCTGGGCCATGGTGTACCGCTACGGCGTCGGAGTCGCGCGATGACCTTCCCATTTGCCCGCGCACTGCTGTGCTCCTCGCTGCTGTGTCTTGCCGGCTGCAACGACGGCAGCGGCGATCCCAAAGCGCAAATCGGCGCCAACCCCGTGCTGCCTGACATCCAGCAATATCTGCTGCCGCCGATGCACATCGCGCGCATTGTCGGCTGGAAAAAGGACGAGACGCCGACCGTTGCGCAGGGCCTGCAGGCCAAGGCCTTTGCGACCGGCTTGCAACATCCGCGCTCGCTCTATGTGCTGCCCAACGGCGACGTGCTGGTGGTGGAATCCAAGGCGCCGAAGGCCGCGGCGATCAAGCGGCCGAAGGAAATCGTCATGGGTTTTGTCGAGTCCTGGGCGACATCCGGCGGCGATCCCGGCGAGAGCAACCGCATCACGCTTCTGCGCGACAGCAATGGCGATGGCGTGCCGGACACGCAAAGCGTCTTCCTCGACCATCTCAACTCGCCCTTTGGCGTAGCGCTCGTCGGCAACGATCTCTATGTCGCCAACACCGATGCGATCGTCAAATATCCCTACACCGAGGGCGATACGAAAATCACCGCACCCGGCACCGTGCTGACGCCGCTCCCGGGCGGACCGATTGATCATCACTGGACCAAGAGCCTGGTGGCGAGCCCCGACGGTTCAAAACTCTACGCCGGCGTCGGCTCCAACAGCAACATCACCGAGAATGGGTTGGAGGCCGAGCACAATCGCGCCGACATCCTCGAGATCGACCGCGCCACCGGCCGCTGGCGGATATTCGCGAGCGGCTTGCGCAATCCGAACGGTCTCAGCTTCGAGCCGCAGAGCGGCGCGCTGTGGGCAGTCGTGAACGAGCGTGACGAGCTCGGCCCCGATCTGGTCCCCGACTACATGACATCGGTGAAGGATGGCGGCTTCTACGGCTGGCCCTACAGCTATTACGGCCAGCACGTCGATCCCCGGGTCAAGCCGCAGCGCCCCGATCTCGTCGCCAAGGCGATCGTGCCGGATTACGCGCTGAGCTCCCACGTCGCGCCGCTGGGCCTTGCCTTCGCCACCAGCGCCAGCCTGCCGAGCGCTTATCGCGGCGGCGCCTTCGTTGGCGAGCATGGCAGTTGGAACCGGCAAGTCTTGAACGGCTACAAGGTCGTGTTCGTGCCGTTCAGCAACGGCAAGCCGAGCGGGCCGGCGCAGGACGTCGTCACCGGATTCCTCAACAGCGACAACCAGGCGCGTGGCCGGCCGGTCGGAGTCGCCATCGACAAGACCGGTGCGCTGCTGGTTGCCGACGACAGCGGCAACACGGTTTGGCGGGTGACAGCCGCGCAGCCGCAGGTCACGCAACGATAGGAGGTGGATGATGGGCCTTGCTCAATACGCGATCGTGCCGGTCGAGGACGAATGGGGCGTGCTGCACGATGGCAACGTCAACGGCAAATACGCCACCAAGGAATCGGCGTTCGAGTCGGCGGTAGCGGCCGCCTCGCTGGCGCTCCGCCAAGGGCACGAGGTTCACGTCAGCGTACCCGGCCGCGAGAAGGGCGACAACGCGCTCGGCATATAGGGCCTGCGCACGTGCAAGAGGAGGAGGCCGCGATGACCAAGCCTCGTGAGCCGAATGGCATCGAGCCGTCCCGGTCTGAGGACGACATCCAACGCGATCAGCTCGGTCCGCGTGGCGTGCCGGGCGCGCCCGATCCGACCAAGATGACCCCGCAGCGCGAGAAGAAGACCCCGAAGCAGGTCGATCCCGGCCACACGGCCTGAGACCCCCGAACAGCTAGCCAGCACCTCACACGGCGCAGATGCGCCAACGTTCGTCGCCTGCGCCCGGATGCTCCGCAGGGCGCACATAACATCATGTTAGGTTTCCCGTATAACAGGGTAATTGTGTTACCTGGCGGCAGGCCTATTCTCACACGCAATCGGACACGTATCGGCAGTGACAAGCGCTCCGCGAGCGGCGCTGCGCGCCCGGTGAGTGCTGACCAATTTCGACGAAGCCCGCCAACGGGACGTCACGCAACCAGGTGGAGGAATTTCTGAGATGACCACGACGCGCGCGATCCATGACACGGGCCAATCCAGAAAGGCCGCTGCGAGCGGCTGGATCGGGTCGGCTCTCGAATATTATGACTTCTTCATCTACGCGACCGCCGCGTCGCTGGTCTTCCCGCAAATCTTCTTCCCGTCTCAGAATCCAACTGTCGCGATCGTGGCGTCGCTGGCGACCTATGGAGTCGGGTATGTGGCCCGGCCGATTGGCGCGTTCGTCCTCGGACATTGGGGCGACACCCATGGCCGCAAGACGGTTCTCATCGTCTGCATGTTCCTGATGGGCATCTCCACGATGGCGGTGGGTATCCTGCCGACCTACCAGCAGGTCGGCATCCTGGCGCCAATTCTGCTCGTCATTCTGCGCCTCGTGCAGGGATTTGCCGTTGCCGGCGAGATCTCAGGCGCAAGCTCGATGATCCTGGAGCACGCGCCGTTCGGTCGGCGCGGTTTCTACGCCAGCTTCGCCCTTCAGGGCGTGCAGGCCGGACAGATTCTCGCCGCAGCAATCTTCCTGCCCCTGGCGGCCTATATGCCGACCGAGGCCTTCAACAGCTGGGGCTGGCGGATTCCCTTCCTGCTCAGCTTCTTCGTCATCATCGCAGGCTACATCATCCGTCGCGAAGTCGAGGAAACCCCGGCCTTTGCCCGCGAGGGCGAACGGGGAGAAACGCCGCGGGCGCCCATCGTCCAGGCTATCAGGCTGAGCTGGCGCGACATGCTCAGGGTCATCTGCATGGCGCTGATGAACGTCATTCCGGTGGTTGCGACCATCTTCGGTGCGGCCTATGCGGTCCAGCCCGCCTATGGCATCGGCTTTGCGAAAGACGTCTATCTTTGGATCCCCGTCCTCGGAAATATGCTGGCCGTGTTCGTCATTCCCTTCGTCGGCAATCTCTCCGACAAGGTCGGTCGCAAGCCTCCGATCGTCGTAGGCGCGCTTCTCTCCGGCTTGCTCGCCTTCTGCTATCTCTATGCCATCAGCATCAGGAATGTGCCGCTGGCAATAGTGGTGTCGCTGCTGATGTGGGGCGTGGTCTACCAGGGCTATAACGCGATCTTTCCGAGCTTTTACCCGGAGCTGTTTCCGACGCGCACCCGCGTCTCGGCCATGGCGATCTCGCAGAACATCGGAACGACCATCACCGCATTGCTTCCCGCCCTGTTTGCGACCGTGGCGCCTCCCGGCTCGACCAACATTCCGTTGACGGTGGGGGCGATCGCCTTCGCCATCACGGTCATCGCGGCGCTGGCGGCCCTGACCGCGCGGGAAACCTATCGGATCAGGATCGACGATCTCGGCAATCCCAATGCCGTTCCGATGCCGCGGGCAGATTATGACCGGCAGCGTGCCGACGCCGCGGTGAGCGGGGCTGCCACGGTTCGGACCTGAGGGGTATGGTAGAGGCAACTGCCGCCGCGACCGATGATAGTCGCGGCGGCAGGGCCTCACTGGAGAGCCAGACTGCCGATTCGAATTTGGTGCGCGTGAGCGCGATCGATATGAGGTTGCAAGATGAGCCCTGCTGTCATTGCCGTCGCGATCACCGGCTCCGTTCCGCGCAAGAAGGACAATCCCGCGGTACCGATCTCGCCGTCCGAGCAGATCGACTCGACGCACGAGGCGTTCGAGGCCGGCGCCACGCTTGCGCATATCCATGTTCGCAACGATGACGAGACGCCGTCATCCGACCCGGAGCGCTTTGCCTTGGTGCAGGAGGGGATCAGGAAGCACTGTCCGGAGATGATCGTTCAGTTCTCGACCGGCGGGCGCGGCCGCGATCCCTCGGCGCGCGGATCATCGCTCTACCTGAAGCCGGACATGGCCTCGCTGTCCACCGGATCGGTGAACTTTCCGACCATCGTCTATGAGAACAGCGCGGCTCTGGTCGAGACGCTCGCCACCAGCATGAAGCAGGGCGGCATCCGTCCGGAGATCGAGATCTTCGATCTGTCGCATCTGCACGGCGCCCGCCGCTTGATCGAGGCCGGGCTGATCGACGCGCGTCCGCACGTGCAGTTCGTCATGGGCGTCAAGAACGCGATGCCGGCCGACGAGCATGTCCTCGACATCCTGCTGGGAGAGCTCAGGCGGCTGATTCCGAAAGCGACCTGGACCGCGGCCGGGATCGGCCGCCATCAGGCCGAGGTCATGGGATGGGCGCTTGCGCGGGGCGCCGATGCGGTTCGCACCGGGCTCGAGGACAATATCAGGATCGACAAGACGCGCCTGGCCGCCAGCAACGCGGAGCTCGTGACCATTGCCGCCGCGGCTGTCACCCGCCACGGCCGGCGCGTCGCAACTGCGGCCGAGGCGCGATCCATGCTCGGGATCGCGGGGTAGGGACGAGCGTCCTTGGCCTGACATGCTCCCGGCCGCCTTCTGCCATTCGGCAGCCGGCGTTCCGCTGCGCCCAAACTCCCGCTATGACGTGTCTGCGCGCATCGCATGATCTGGCGCAGGCAACGGGGCGGAATGCGGTTTCTGAAAACTGACGGCAGGCTCTTCACCGTCCTGGTCGTGCTTGCAATCACCCAGCTCATCGGATGGGGCACGATCGGCCTTCCGGCCGTCGTGGGCCGCGACCTTGCGGCCGATCTCGGCTTGAGCCTGCCGGCAGTGTTCGCCGGCAGTTCGGTCCTCTACGTCACCATGGGGCTGTGCGCGCCCTGGCTCGCCAAGGCTTTTGCGCGGCACGGTGCACGCAAGGTGATGATGGCGGGCACGATTGTTGCCGTGCCGGGTTATGTCGTTCTCTACTTTGCGCGCGAACCGATGCTCTATTTCGCCGGCTGGGTCATTCTCGGCATGGGCGGCAGCGCGACGCTGTCGACCGGCGCCTACATCATGCTCAACGAAGTTGCCGGACGGCAGGCCAGGAATGCGATCGGCGCGCTCATGCTGGTGACGGGCCTGTCCAGCAGCATCTTCTGGCCGACCACCTCGTTTCTCAGCGGTCATTTCGGCTGGCGCATCACCTGCCTGGTCTACGCGGCCATGCTGATCCTGGTCTCGCTGCCGCTCTATGCCTTCGGCGCGCCGCGCCGGAGCGTGGTGAAGCAACACGGCGGCACCCCAGCAAAGCCCGTCGCCGCGCCCGCGATTGCGAGAAGCACCTTCAATCTCGTCGTCTGCGCGATCACGCTCAATGCCTTCGTCAATTTCGGCCTGGGCGCCATCCTGATCGAGCTGTTGCGGGCCGAGGGCCTCGGGCCGGCGCAGGCCATCGCGTTCGGCTCGGCGCTCGGCGTGGTCCAGGTCAGCGCCCGCGGGCTCGATTTCCTCGGCGGCGCGCGGTGGGACGGGATCTCGACCGGGCTTGTCGCAGGCACGGCGCTCCCTGTTGCGATGCTGCTGATGATGATGAGCGAGGGGTCGACCTGGGCGGTCGCGGTCTTCATTCTGCTTTACGGCGCCGGCAGCGGCGCGATGGCGGTGGCACGCGCGACCATCCCGCTGGTGTTCTACGACCAGGCCGAATTCGCCAAGGCGATGTCGATGATCGCGCTGCCGCTCAATCTCGCCTCCGCGATCTCGCCACCGCTTCTCGCCGGCTTGCTGACCGAGTTCGGCAGCCGCGGCGCACTTGCGCTGACGCTGGTGTGCTCCTGCGCAACGGTGCTGATCCTGGTCCTGCTCGGCCGCCGCCGTCCGCATGCGGCGGCAGCCACCGCGACTTGAGGCAATATCGCGGCGCGGAAATTCGCTGATGCTTCTGCCGCGGGGGATGGCCGTATGCCCAGAGTGCAGTGCTCAGGGCGCCAAAATGGTGTATCCGCAGGAAGCGCGGCCCGCGATCTCGCCGCCGCGCCAAGATTCAGTTCCCGGAGGACATCGACATGTCGGCCTTGCCGCTCTCAGGCATCAAGATCCTTGACCTCACCCGCGTGCTCGCCGGGCCTCTGTCGGCCCAGATGCTGGGCGATCTCGGCGCGGAGGTGATCAAGATCGAGCGGCCGGGCACCGGGGATGACGCGCGCGCCTTCGGCCCGCCTTACCTGACCGATCCCGAGGGCAAGGCGAACAACAACAACTCATTTTATCTCTGCGCCAATCGCAACAAGAAGTCGGTCACCGTCAACATCGCCAAGCTCGAGGGGCAGGCGATCATCCGCGAACTGGCCAAGGACGTCGACGTCTTCATGGAGAATTACAAGGTCGGCGATCTCAAGCGCTACGGCCTCGACTACGAGACGATCAAGGCGATCAATCCCGGCATCATCTATTGCTCGGTGACCGGCTTCGGCCAGACCGGCCCCTACGCGCCGCGCGCCGGGTACGACGCCATCCTGCAGGCGATGGGCGGCCTGATGAGTGTCACCGGCCATATGGACGGCGAACCGGGCGAGGGCCCCATGAAGGTCGGTCCCTCGATCGTGGACTACATGACCGGCATGAACACCTCCATTGGGATTCTCTCGGCGCTCTACCACCGCGACGCCAATGGCGGCGTAGGCCAGCATCTCGACGTCTGCCTGCTGGACACCGTGATCGCCTCGCTCAGCCATTGGCTGCAGATTTACCTCGTCAATGGGACGACCCCGCCGCGCCGCGGCACCTGGGGCAATGGCGGCATGCCGGCCGGCGTGTTCCGCTGCACCGACGGCGAGCTGATGCTTGTGGTCGGCAATGACGGTCAGTTCCAGCGCACCTGTGCGGTGCTTGGCGAGCCAGAGCTCGCCAATGACAAGCGCTTCGTCAGGAACAACGACCGGGTCGTTCACGGCAAGGAGATCATGGCGATCTTCGCAGGCCTGTTCCTTAAAAAGCCGGTGGCCTACTGGCTGGAGGAGCTCGAGAAGGCCGGCGTGCCCTCAGGTCCCATCAACGATTTCTCGCAGGTGTTCGCCGATCCCCACGTCCAGTCGCGCGGCATGCGGGTCAAGACCGAGCACAAGTTCGAACCGCAGCTGTCGCTGATCCGCAACGCGCTGACCTTCTCGGAGACCCCGATCGAAACCTATCGTGCGCCGCCGCTGCTGGGTGAGCACACCCAGGAAGTTCTCGGCGGCAAACTTGGTTACGATGCCGGCAAGATCGAGGCGCTGAAGCGGCAGGGTGTGATCTAGCTCCATCTTGCCGGCTTGCTTGTGCGAGGCTTGCGCACAATCCCCAGATGATTCCGGTCCGTAGTCGACACGGCTTCCACTTTTCGCCCGACTCTGATTCGATATTGATCATCCGATGCATCAGCGTTCGGGGGGAACAAACAAATGTCCTACACGATCGGGTTTCAAGCCAGGAACCAGAAGGCAGTTCTGGCCACAGAGGCGGCCACGGCCAACCAGGCCGTCGCCATTGTTGCCGCGCTGCGGCAAAGTGCCGAGGAGATAAAGTTCATCCGCTCACCGCAGGAAGGCGACATGGGCATCGAGATGCTGCTGTTGCTCGCCAAGGAAGAGGCCGAGGAGATGCCGCAGCGGGTCTAGCCCCCGCGGTTGCGGTCCCATTTCGATCGGATGCGAAACATGCCGGCTGCAGTATAATGTAGTCAGGGCGCTCATCTCGTTCGAACCGAAGGTGGCCGCCCATGAAACGCGAAGCGCTCCGCGTCGAACCCATCTCGACATTCCTCGACCGTTGGAAGGCGCCGACCTCGCCGGTGACGCGCGCCGGCAACATGATCTTCGTTGCCGGCCTGCCGCCGTTCGACCCCGACACGGGCGAACTCGCGCAGATGCCGATCGAGCGGCAGAGCGAGCTCGTCATCGAGCAGATGAAGCTATGCCTGGAGACGGCGGGCGCGAGCCTCGACAATGTGATGAAGTGCAATGTGTATTGTACGTCGACAAAGCACTTCGCCGCTTTCAACGCGGTCTACGCGCGCTACTTCCCGATCGATCCGCCGGCGCGAATTTTTGTCTGCACGCCGGAATGGTTCGGCCCCTTCGATGTCGAGATCGACTGCATCGCGATGATGTGACCATAGCCGCCGCAGCGCCAGTGCGCTTCCTCGCCCCGCTTGCGGCAGGGCCATCGCATATGAGGCAGATTTCTTTGTGGCCATCCTTCGAGACGCCCGCCTTTGGCGGGCCCTCAGGATGAGGACCGAGTTTGCGGCAACAGGTTCAACGGGCTCCGATTGCCGCTTAGCCTCCTCCTGAGGAGACCGCGAAGCGGTCGTCTCGAAGGACGAGGCGTGCGCGCCGTCGCGCTCCTGCGTCAGCGTGCGTCTCTCGCCAGCGCGCGCGCCGGTGCCTTTACCCCCGTCGGTCCGCTGGTCAGCGCCATCGTCGCCACGCTGACCACACGCGCAACCACGTCTTCGACGTCGTCGAGGTCGCACTTGCCTTCCGACAGCTTCGTCAGCCGTTCGCTCTCGCGGATGGTGTGGTGCGCCATCGCAAGTGCGAAGTTGAGGCCCCAGTAGATCTCGACGTCGCTGCGATCGGGCAGGGAGCGGCGCATGGCGCCGACGAATTTGCGCAAATGGTCGATCTCGCGGTTCTTGATGCGGCGGATTGGCGGCACGGATTCGATCGAGGCGCGGATCATGAAGCGCGCCGCGGTCGAGCGCTGGTTCTCCGGGCCCAGGCAGCCGCGCAAAGTCGGGCCGACCAGGGCGCGCAAGATCACCTCGATCGGCGCGCGGCCGCCGCCTTGCTCCTCCGCGGTTTTCAGTTCGTGCAGGCGTTCGCGGTTGGTTGCGATCGACCGGGTGACGAACAGCTCTGCGATCAGTTCGTCCTTCGAACCGAAATGATAGTTCACTGCCGCAAGATTGACATTCGCCGCCGCGACGATGTCGCGCAGCGTCACGTCGCCAAAGCCGCGATCGGCGTAGAGCCGTTCCGCGGCGGCAAGGATGGAGGTCCGGGTGTGATCGCTGGCCATGGATGCCCTCAGCGAGGGAGTTGCATTTCAAACACTTGTATGAAACTATCGTTTGAAGGTCGGAAAAGTCAATCCGCAATCGGGACTCGTTCGCAACAAGATCAGTTCCGTAGCCTCGCAAGCTGCGCATTCCTGCTTGCGGGCCGCGCGCGGCGGTACGACAGTCCGGCGCAAAAGCGATTTGTGAGAAGACAACCGAGGAGCGTCCCATGGATTTCGATCTGTCCCCCAAGCAGAAGGAATGGCTCGACCGCGTGCAGTCCTTCATGACCAGGCACGTGCGTCCGGCGGTGCCGATCTACAACGAGCAGGACAAGAGCGGCGATCGCTGGAAGGTGATCCCGGTGCTGGAAGAGCTTAAGAAGAAGGCGAAGGCCGAAGGCCTCTGGAACATGTTCATGCCGCCGAACGAGCATGAGGATGACGAATTCCGCGG
>NZ_JBVVOZ010000062.1:0-11270 GCF_055807395.1 Bradyrhizobium sp. Kon10
GAATTGACGACGCAAAGAACAACTTTGGTCGAGGGAAGAATGAAACGAACATGCTCGCTGTCCTTTATCGACTTAGACTTCAGCTCAGAAGATGAACTCGCCGCGGTCTGGCTAACTCTTCCTGACGTCCGGTCACCCGCCAGTCGCGTCGCACGCGCGATGCCTGAAAGGCCCCGGTCTAGCCGGGGCCTTCGATTCACCAGTCCGACTTCAGATCAATATTTGAGCAGAATCGGGCCGCCGAACTTATAGTTGAGCCGCGCAGTCACAAGATCGAAATCCTGGCGGATGCGGTCGCCGCCCAGCGAACCAGCAGCCACGACAAAGTTCACGTCGGCATCCCGCATGAACAAGTGGTCGTACTCGACGCTTACCGACCAGTTCGGCGCGAAACCGACTTCGATCCCGGCGCCCACAGTAGCACCCCAAGGGCTGCTATCAGCGCCCGCAAACTGCGCGCCCGTGACTGCGGAGTTGACTCGATACGTGTTGCTCGCCACTGCGACGCCGCCCTTGGCGTAAAACAGTACGGTGTCGAGCGCATAACCGATCTGCCCAGTCATCGTACCGAACGCATCAATCTTGCTCTGGTCGACATCGCCGAACGCAATGCTGACGTTGGATCCGCTCAGATCAGCCCAGTTCCCCTGACCTTCAACGCCCAGCACGATCTGGCCGATCTGCCATCGATAGCCGATCTGCCCGCCGACGGTAACGCCGGTCGCATCATGACAGCCCTCAGGGGTGCGCCCATTGTAGTCCCAGCAATTCGAGCTTGAGCCCAAGCCGCCGTTCACACCGACGTAGAGGCCGCTCCAGTCGTAAATTGCAGCCGCGACAGGCTGCGGAGCTTTGGAGTAGAGAGGTTGGACGGGCTGCGCAGCCAGGTCTGCACCGGATGCGGACGCAATTGCGCCAAGCGCCACAATGCTCACAGTCGTAAGCAAGAAGTTCTTCATTTCTACTCTCATGTCTTGAGTGCCCCGAGCCTCGTGCGTCTTAACAACGTGCGCGCGAATTGCTGTAGCTGCGTCACAACATTCGTGCCGAAAGAAATGCGTGAACCGGACGCTGCGTCAGGTTCTGCGTTGCAGATCATTCCCAAGTGTCTGCCAGTGCTACATGCCGTGAGCGTAGATGGCGCAAGAATGAGCGAACTAGCGGCCGCCGATTCAGCGGAGTAGGCGTACGGCAAGCCTGAGGCGGTTTTTGTGATTTGCTATTTTGCGGAATTGATTCGTGGACAGCGCACAAGCTGCCTACATGTCATCTTGGCTCGCCTGACGATCTCAGGGCAGCTATTTCGTTTGTGTTGCAGCCCAGGCAAGCGCGCTTCCAGCCAGGGATAAGCAACGAGCCGCCGGCGATCCCGACGGCATGCCCGTTCGATTCTTCCTCAACATCCTTGGGACCTGAGCCGATGGTTGGAGCAACAGATTTTTTGCGCTACTAAAACGAGCCGAGGCCGCTCTTCGCGGAAACGTATCAAATTGTAGCGATTTCGCGCCCCCCCCTTCAAGCGTTAGGCAAAGACTTCGGAGGGTCCCCGGGATCTAGAACCAAGCTCATCTCCCTGATTTTGGCATCGATCTTCTCGACGACGGCGGTCGGAACGACATCCCGCTCCGGGAGATTCCACCAATGATCGTTCGCGGACGAAACGACTTCCTCGACGGCCGAGATGACCGCCGGTTCGGGCAGCCGCGCCCGATTGGCAAACTTTCGCCAGCGGTCCGGCGTAAGACCCTTGAACGATTTCTCTCCGCCCAACGACAGGGCCATATTGTCCTTTGGAAAATATGCGGTGGTCGATAGGACGTCGTACACGGGGGCGATCGCCGGCGTGCAACCGTCGCCCGGGTATATCGTGGACCAATTCTTCAAGTGCATGTCGCCGTTGCCGACAAGCGCGGCAAGGGCTAGTCGACGAACAAATTCTAGTGCGGCTCCTGTCGATACCGCCACATTCAGCGCGGAGGCGATGTCGTGGTACGAAGCGTCATCGTATTTTTTGGATGGCTGGCGGCCGAAGATTTGAGCGAAGTCTTCGATGTGAATTCGGCCGCCTGCGGGTCCTCGGTCGAAACGCTTCACCAGCAGGACCTTGCCGGTCGACAGGGTGTTGAACTCTTCGGGTATTCCCTCGAAATCGGATTTTTCTACAAGCTCGCGTTCCGGTACATCCATTCCGAGGGCCTCGGATAACGCCAAGATCGCGAACTCGTTTTCCGACAATCCTACCAGATTGGTCGAAGGAAATTTCGCGATGTACTGACCTTGCTCGTCGCCGATTGGCAAAGTCAGGCCGCCCCCCTTGCCCGTGTTCTTCGTCACAGACAGCTTCATCTGAACTCCCGCCAAGGAAAACCGAGCTTTGATCTCGCCTGGATTTTCTCGAGCCGCTATCGTGGTGCCGCCGTCGCTCGGTAGGACCCGCACCGCGCCTGGCAAGTCCGCGCCGAGCGCCGCCAATAGATCAAAGTCGTTTCCCTGCCTCACGACTCCCGCATGATGTTTTTCCATCGCCTCGCGGAGCTTGTCCTCGGGCAACATGTTTGCGAAGAACGCCGGCAGCATGTGCGCTACAGGCTTCGGGTCCTTACGGAGGCCACCATGGGCGGAGCGCAACGAGAGGCTCAAGATCGGAGGCCTTTCCATGGCTCGATAGGCTGGGTCGAGACTGAAGGCGTTGAAATCGCCTGGCGTACGCACGACCGTTCCGACCTTGAGATCTTGAAGAAGCACGTCGAGCGACTGGATGGTATTAGGGGCGCGGACCTGGGTAATCATCATCATCCGTGTCGGTTGTGAATGCCGGTCGGTCTTCGTCGTCGGAAGGGCGAAGCAGAGCGTTGACGCCAGGGACCATTGCTTGTGGGATCAGCATCAACTCCATGCCGAGCGCGCGCGCGACGTTGATAAGCGTGTTCGCCCGCGCAGCAGCGTCGCCTTGTTCGATATCCCGGTAACGTGGCCTGGAAATGCCTGCGCGTTGGGCCACCTGCTGTTGAGTCAGGCCCGCTTGTTTCCTCGCGTCACGGAGGAGCCGTCCTAGCTGGTGGGTCGCTTCTGAGTCCCGCTCCATGATCTGTTTTCTCGCGTGATCTGTTTTAATATCTTTTGGCTGTCGAAAGATACGCAAACGTATCTTTTCTTAGACCAAATAGCAAGCTATAGATCTGTCTACGTGTCTTTTGATGCGCCGGTGATCCCCAACCGTACTTTTTTGTTGAGCTAAAGGTCCAGCCCGGATGACTGCAATGCGGGAGAGTCGTGTCTTGCCCATGGGCCGAATGCCGCCCAAGAACACGCGCACAAGTCTTGCCCTGGCAATTCGGAATTCCCGCTCCGCGCTAGCTGCCCGGGAAGACACCCTCGGCCGAAAGGGATTCGCCTCGGCAGGAGCGGTTCGATGCTGGAGTGGTTCGATGCTGACAGAGAACCGCGGAACCGGCAACGACCACGAGAGGGTCTTTGATCATGGGCGCAGCCCGAAACGGCTAGCGGATATGGGTGTGCCGATCACCGACGGTGGCACGCTGGAATGCACGCCCCGCCCCCGATACCCCCATGTCGCTCGGGGCCGATTTTCGCTCTGGTTCCGAGACTTTGACCACAGCGTTTTGAACGACGGAGCGTCTGATTTTCCGAATTCATCTATTGGATGCCGTCGACTGCGGTCGAATTGATTGTGGAAGGATACGCGCCGCTAAGAGATCGGCGGCTTTAGAAGACCTGCGCATGCATCGCCGACCACTGGCCGTCGATCTCAAGGCGATTGACGGCTTCGATTGCAGCCGGTCAATCAGCAGCTCGAGGAGGAGATCGCCGCGATCGAATCGGGCCTTGCAGGGTTTCCCGACAGCGGTCTCCGCTTAATCAGGGCAAAATCCGCCTTGAGCCAGCACTCCTACAAATACATTTGGCCCTCGAATTCTGCGGCCGGCGGGAATGCGCTCGGCCAATGTGCCCTGAGGAACGAGTTTCGATCTGAGGGCGTGGTACTTTCTGGAGAAACGCGCGCGAATTACTGCCGCATGCTCTATCAATGCCGCAAGACCGACATGACCGTTGCCGTCATTGTTGTTCACTGGTGTGAGGTGCTTGGGGCGCCCCGACGCATCGAATCGCACGAGAAGCGCATGGATCAGCTCGACCGAAGCGCCCGCGCCTCCGAAACCGCCAATCATGACCGTCGCGCGATCGGGAATGCCGCAACTGCCTGCGCGAGCCTGGATACCGTCTTGTTCATCACTCTCCTGCTGCGCTCACTGATCGATTGAGATTCACTCAACAAGCCAGACGGGATCTCTCAAGCGGATCGAGAATCAAAACTGCCCGACGCGGGGGACCGGCGGCTCACAGGCGATACGACGAAGCTCAAAACTTGGCGAACTGAGCCATCGTGCTGTCGAACACCCGGTTGGCCATGTCGTCGAGCTCTAACTTGCGGTGGCGCGCCGACAAAATCTCCGTTCCATAGACGCCCCTATAGCCGCGCCAGTCGCCAATCGGCCCGTCATCCTTGACGTAGATTTCGCTGTCCGCTGTGACCAAAGCAGCCGATGAAGTCCGATTTGTATTCGTTCTTCGCCGGCTTCTGGTTCATCCGGCTTTGGACTGTGCAATTGAGCCGCCGCGGGTTTGCCGCAGCCCATTTGCTTTAACTTATGCCGCCATGATGACTTGATTTCGTTGGCGCGCTGCAAGGCAAAGGCGTGAATGGGGCGGCAGATTTATCTATGCCCCTCCATAGCGAGCCGCAGCGACTTCGGGATGCGCTGCGCCTTTCCAGCTGAGATAAACGCTACCCGTACACGTGCTGCGACGAGGAGATCGTCGCCGCGCCTGCATTCCTGCAGCAAGGCAATCGACGCGCCCCTCACCTCTTGCGGGACCGTGACGACGTCAAGAATGTCATCCAAGACCGCCGGTTTTAGAAAATCGATTGTCATCGAGCGCACAACGAAGGCAACACCGGGCGCATCGTTCTTGGCTTCTTTGAGTAATGCTTGCTGATTCGTTCCGAGCAAGCGCAAGTAGTTTGTTCTGCCGCGTTCCATGAAGCGCAAGAAATTTGCGTGATAAACAATCTGGCCGGAGTCGGTATCTTCGAAATAGACCCGGACCTGCATATGATGGCGGCCGCCGCGAATTTCGCCATCAAGAGAGGCTGTCACGGTGTGCTCCCCTTACTGCCCTTTGAGGACCCATTGTCTCGCACAAACGCGCGTTCCAGAGCAAGCGCCGATGGGCTTTGGCTTTGTTCGCGCAGTCGGAGCTCCGGCGCACCGCCGCGTGGGTGCTGCGCGTGCCCTCAACAGATGAACAACTTAGAAGCTCGGCCCCCATCTCCGGGGTGATGACGAACTGTCCTTTTGGCCTGCGATTTGCCTGGCAGGGTGGCGCTGGCACGTCAGTTTTGGATCTAGAGAGGTCCGCCACCGGTATTCACGATTGCTGCTGGACCTCGGGTCGATCAAGAAGCTACTTGTAAGAGGATTGGCGGATGCGAAACAATCGGCGATCACACGGACTGTGGGTGCTGACTGCGCCACCAGCGCCACAAACTGCTCCACTTACCGATGAAATTGCGGCGGATATCGTCGTGATTGGCGGTGGATATACCGGGCTGTCGGCGGCCCTTCATCTCGCTGAAGGTGGAGCGCGTGTCGCGCTTTTGGAGGCGTCTGAAATAGGATTCGGCGGGTCCGGGCGGAACGTCGGGCTCGTGAATGCGGGCATGTGGCTCATGCCTGAGGCGCTTCCGGCCGCGCTCCGCGCGCCTTTTGGAGAACGGTTACTTGAACAGCTCGGCCGCGGACCGCAGACGGTATTCGAGCTCATCGAAAAGCACCACATCGAATGTGAAGTCGAACGTGCCGGCACCTTGCATTGTGCAGTCGGACGTAAGGGCTTAGAGGAGGTTGAGGCCCGTGCCGAACAGTGGCAGAAGCGTGGAGCGCCCGTCTTGGTGCTAAACGCGGAGGCAACACGCAGCAAAGTAGGCGGTGGCGACTACACCGGCGCGCTGCTCGATAAACGAGCTGGCACCATACAGCCATTGGCTTATGTGCGAGGGTTAGCGCGGGCCGCGCTTGCGATGGGAGCCAGGATATTTACGCATAGTGAGGCCGTCATGGCGCAACAGAATGGTTTCCGCTGGAGAGTCGGCACCGAAAGGGGATCTGTAGAGGCCGACTGGGTGGTCGTCGCGACGGACGCTTATAGCAAAGGACTTTGGTCTGAGGTACGGCGGGAACAAATTCAACTGCCCTATTTCAACTTTGCCACGCCCTCTCTGCCCGATGATCTGAGAAAGTCGATCCTGCCTGAGCGGCAGGGTGTGTGGGACACTCGAGAAGTCCTCTCTTCATTTCGCCTCGATCGCTCCGGGCGACTCGTGTTTGGCAGTGTTGGTGCGCTTGAGGGGATTGGGCGATCTATTCACCGCGCTTGGGCCCAAAGATCGTTGCACAAGCTTTTTCCAGGACTTCGGGGCGTCCAGTTTGAAACGGGCTGGTTTGGCATGATTGGAATGACCTCGGACAACTTGCCCCGGCTTCACAAGCTGGACCGCAACGTCATCGGTTTCAGTGGCTATAACGGCCGCGGAATCGCACCAGGCACTGTGTTTGGCAGTGTTTTGGCTTCGTACGTACTGGGGCAGATCGCGGAGAACGACCTGCCGTTGCCGGTCACTGCTGTTGAAGCCCAGCGCTTTCGTGCAGCGCAGGAAGCGTTTTATACGGCGGGCTCCCAGGTTGTTCACCTGATGGATTCCTGGTTCTGATCACCCCAGCAACCCGGTTGGCTTAACAAGCTGTCCTCGCTCGAAGCATGCCGGTGCTCGTCATGTTGTTATGATGTGTTCAAGGGCGCCGTCATGGAACTTAGGATACGGCCTGGCGATGAAGGTACCGAATAGCGGGAAGGGCCCATATAGCAGCCACTCATCACCACGTTCCGATCTGCCGCACGATCTCGAGCTTGTCGCTTTCGGCATCCCCCTGCTTCGGGTCAGACAGTCGGATGGTGAAAACGACGAGCGTGCGACGGGTGACGTTCATGAGTCGAGCTGTCGGTTCTCCGCCGAATGCCAGTCCGCACCGTGGAGGCGGATCATCTCCCGACGGGACCGCTCGATGAATGCGCGCTCAACGCAAAAGGCGGCAGTGACTGAAGCCCGCTTTAAAAGGGTTTCTGATGAGACACCGGCGCGAAGGCCCACCCCATGGCCGGCATTGGAAGCGCTTATGAATTGACGTCAGGGCGGTCTGAACGGGAAGAGCCAGCCTGTGAGGCGAGTTCTGCGCACTTCGTGTCGCTGAACCCGTCTGGAAACTCCCTTATGATGGATTGGGGCAGCTTCGCCTCCGTGCCTTATGCCGGCATCGTAGTGCCAGTATGCCAGCGCGGCTTTGTTTGGGTGTCATAATTAATCCTTGCGCCGAGCGCGTGCGCGGCGAAATCTCTTCGGAATAATGAGGTTGAACGCAAAATGAGGTATCCTCCCAGCGACTCAGGGGAGGACGGGATGGCTAAAAAGTCGATACTTGATGGGTTTTGCGACACCGTGAAGGAGCTTGCGGAGGGTGCTTCGGCAGCGGCGGCGGAAGCCTTCAAGCCCGATCCCAAAGCGGTTGTCGGGACCACCAACGAGCAGGTCTATATTCCTGAAGCGACCGACGCTGCAGCTGTGCCGCCGCCGATCGTCTCCCGGAAGAAGAAGCGCGCGCCCAAAAGAGCGAGCAAGACGGTCGCAGCTTCAAAGACTAAGAAGGCAGTGCCCCCGGCGAAGAAGACGTCCAAGAAGACAGGCAAGAAAGCGATGAAGAAAATCGCTCCGAAAGAGTCGGCTAAGAGCCCGTCAAAGAAGGCTGCGAAGAAGAGCAAAAAGTCGAAGCGTGTCTGATACCAACATTGACTTCACCGCGCCTGCGTCCTTGCGAAAATGGCCGTCCATCAATAATGAGCGCGTCCCTAAAGCCTGGGGCGGCGTTCCCTACCTGATCCGTAACGGCACGTTGGACGAATGTATGCGGGAGTTTATGGCCAAGCCCGAGGCCCAACGCCACCTCTACGAGATCCACACAAGACCCCAGCCACCGTGGGTAACCGAGGTCTTGCAACGTGATCATCTTGTTGAACTCTCGCGACTGCGAGATTTTCTTTAAGCTCCCCCCGAATAAATTCTTAGGTCATCCACGAAGATTGGCAAACAGCGTGTGAGAGGCATATGACCGGCAGCGGAGCTGTGGGTACACACGTCGACCGAGTTGCGGTATCGTACACGTTATTAGGTGACAAGCTGACAGTGCGATTTCCTCACGCGACTTGCCGTCCCGCGCTTGAGGGTGAGGTGGCGGGTCGCCCCCGGGAAAGCCTGCAAAGTGTCCTATTAGGCAATCTGCGCTCACTGCATCGGCCCGCCGCGGGTGCGAACGAGATTCCGCTATGGTAAGGACGAACCTGCGTCGGGCGCGAGATCAGTACTACTCGCGATTGTTTTGGAAAGCATGCCTGCTTTTCATCCCCACAAGCGCCATGCATCGGCCGTCAACAAGCCAGAATCACAGTCGCAAATGGAATGTGTCGAGGATATCTCGGTCGCGTCGTCTTCGTGCTGCCGATCGAAGCCCCTGACCCCGCTCCATCGCTCCTCCAGGCCCCCAGCCAAAAGCGATGGAGCGGGCTTTGATCTATTTGCGAGCGATCCTATCAAGCGGACGCTCGACATCCTAAATCAAGCTCCCGTCGGGTCGGACATTTGTGGTTTCGCTTTCTCTCAAATTAAGCCGCGCGGGCGGCGCGATATTCAGCGATTATCCTTGAAATAAGCGCCTTCAGAAATGTCTGAGGACTTGGCCTCGCGGTAACTTGCCTTGCCGTCCTCGCCGACCTCGACCACCTGAATCAACTCGGCGCCATTCCCTTGCGTGATTTTTAACAACCATGACGCGCCACCGCTTCGCTCTATCGGCGACATGAGCGCATTAAACTCGCGGTCATGCATGTCGGGGCGCTTTGCAAACTGCTTCGCGCTACCTGCACCCCGGGGTCCGCTTCGGCAACCACCGCTTCCATCTCACTAAGGTCAGCAATCTCTGCGCTGTAGTGCAATTCGAAGAACCGGCTGCGACTTTCTCGGCTACATCAGCAAGGCGGCCCGTGAAGTCGCTCAGTTCGGGCTCGGCCCAGTATTGCTTCAAGCAGCATTGCACTCTTGGTTGTGAGCGCAACGTTTGCAGGGCCATGGGATCGAGGCTGCGCAAATATGCACGTATCTCTTGGCGCCGCATTTCCGCCACTGGTTGCTTTCATCGACAGCCTTGATCTTCATCGCGTCGCGGCGCTGTTGAATTTCTTTGTTGGTTTTGGTGATGGGATCACGTGCTCGGGCGACAATCTTGCCGAACGTGTCCCCAAGCGCCTCCCGAAGCGCTGTCCAAACTCCGTCATCGTGCCAGCGCCAGACAGCTGAGCCTTGGGGCCGAGGAAACCCTCAACAGTGGTAACGCTGTCCTTCATCGTCGCCGAGATTGTCATTCGGCCTGCAATATTGGCTCTGACGCAATATTTTGGTGCAGCACTGGTCATGTGGCGCCGATTAGCCGAGCCTGCAGCAAGTCGAGCTTGGCGCGTCCGTACATTTGGCGCTTGACCAGTCTGAGCTTGGTGATCTGGCCTTAGGTCTGTCCGTTGGACCAGGACGTCGTGATCACTGCGCTGACGGCGGCCTTGTCCTTGATGACGCCGTTGGCGAAAGACATGACGAGGCTTGCGCATGCTCGCTCCAACCATGGTTCAAGCTCTCCGTGAGCCTTCTTGCGGATCATCGCATGGAAAGCGGCTATGATCTCTCGAGCTTCCACCAGGAGAGGAACGCCTTGCTCAATCGCCGCAATGGTGACGGTCTCTGACTTTGATAACGTATCGCGGCCTGGTCATCAGGCGCGCGATCGTTCTCGCGGATGGTACGCGCTGCAGGCTCTGAGCATCGGGCGTTTCGGCACGCCGACGGCATGTCGCCCATTCGGCAACGACCCGCACCGAGCCTCTAAATCCCTGCGCCTTGAGGCGACGCCAAAGGTCGGCGCCATTACAATGGCCAGCGGCCCACTGAACATCCAGCCATGGTAGGTAGTGCTCGAGCGAGCTCTCGCGCACCCTGAACACGTCGGATCGCTGACCTCGCAATACCCTGCGGATGAGGCCCGGCTATGGCCGGTGAGCGGTACCATCTCCTTTATGGAGACGCCCGTCTCAGCCTGTTTGAGAATTGCCGCGTTCGTGTCTTCTCTCCGAAGATAGCCCTCATATTGAATGCGCTCGGCGGTCAATAAAGTGGGCTTTATGGTGGCGGAGCCGACCGCGAAGCGGACCTGGCGAATGGATTTGCGAACCACATCCACGAAGGCGTGACTGGCGTTCTCCATGCCAACGGTCGGCGGCCTGGCTGGCATGCGGGAGTGCCTTGGCCACAGCAAGGGCATAACCACCGCCGCGGTCGCGCGCGACCACAGCAATTTGTGCTGCCCCGCGAGCCAGGCCTGCGCAGTGGCTGGCTCTCTGTCGGGTAAGAGAGTGATCGGTCGTCGCGGCTCGAGGTCACAGATGATCGTTCCGTACCGCTGATTGCGCCGCCAGGCCCAATGGTCGGTGCCGATAACACTCGGCGCAGCAAAGGGCGGACACCCGTGCCTTCTAACCACCCGAAGCAATGTGTCGTTGCTCACGGGCAGCATAAGTCGACGGGCAAAACTCGCCGCCGGGCGGCCGCCCAAGGCAAGGCCAAGGTGATGGACGATTAGATCGAGCCGGGTCGTTCGCCGCGCCCACGATGCCAGAGCTCCGTCATCGAAGCGCTCGGTAAAAATTCGCCGATCGCACAAAACAGTAACGCAGCGAAAGCGGCGCGCCATGACCACCAGGCGAACCTGCCGCCCCGCCAGCGGCAGATCGGTGAGGCGCCGCTGATATCGGCAATGGATCCGCGCAGAACTGGTCCTCCATCCGGGACAGAGACTCGTCCCGTTCGTGGGACGCCGGTGATCACCGTCGTAGCGCCATCACAGAAGGCGCTTTCCACGTCAAACCCGCGAGGGACCAGGGCCGACGGACGTAGGGCTCGCTGCATCATATTGATTCTTTTGTGAACCAACGCGAGCCGGCGCTTGAACTCATCGAAAGTGATGGTGTGGAACGGCCCTTCGAACCGGCATCAAAAGTGCCTAACGTGGTCGCGTAGAGAGGCGCCACAAAGGAAG
>NZ_JBVVOZ010000063.1:0-11063 GCF_055807395.1 Bradyrhizobium sp. Kon10
TGCGCAGAAGGCCGGCGCGGTATAGAGAACGCTGCCTAACAAACTCACTGTCGCTTGTCCGCAAAGCGCAAGCTTTGCACAATTGAGGCGAGATCGTCCTTGGCGAAGCGTCGTGGTAACAGGGCGAGCCCGGAACCACCAGATCTTCTCGTCGCGCTCCAACCTAAGCCTCGGAATCGATACCGGAACGAATGCCCAGCCGTCCATTTGCCTGAACCCGTTCAACGAGCCACTTGGGTGGCGTGATGCGTGGAGGAAGCAACAAGGCACGGTAAAGCTGGTTGAGTTGTTCGGCGCTGCGAGGAACGTCCGCCGAATCCAAGAGCTCGGACATCATGCGCTTGGAGTAGAAGCGCGGCTCGCGCGTGCCCTCAGCTATCTGCGCGGCCTGAGATTGACGAGTAACGGATCCATCTAATAGGCGCAGCCACACCTCACAGAAAAGCGCGTATGCATAGTGTAGGGCTCTGGTTTCTAGAGAGAGAGCAGTCTCTAAGGGCAACACGGGGAACTGTAACTCACCGATAATATCGCCCCTATCAGCCAGCTCAGAAAGGTAATGAACGGTCACTCCGAAGCTCTTGTCGTTATTGAGTATGGCATGCGTCCGCGTAAAACTACCGCGATATTGGGGTAATGGAGCCGGATGGAGATTAATTCCTCCTCGATCAAAGCGCGCAAGCGTATGAGCGGAGAAGATCTTGGGCCAAATCACGCTAACAAGAAAGCTTCCGTGGCAGGAAATGTCGTCGATTGACTCGAAATAGGGTATTCCATATCGGTCTGCGACTTCCCAAAGCTCTTCGGCGGTTTCGTCGCTCCACCACGTTTTCTCGTTTCGGTTTGCACCGAGAATTGCCGAGACTGCACCTTTTCCGCAGGTTTCGATGATAAACAAAATGCAACGGGTTGCGAGTCCCCTGGTGCCAACAAATACCACCCCCTTATCTATAATGGACATTCCGGACCTCAACAGCGATGATCGGGCAATCCCGCTAGTCAGCACGCCGGCCGACGTCGTAAGATGCATCACAAACTTCCTCCTCTTCGGGAAGCTTGCACACCGTATGATCAACTTAGTTCGCATCATCCGACGAGACCATAAACTACCATTTCTAGCAGCTTGAAAAGCCTCGATCGCAGGGCAACGCTGCACCACACCCGTTCGCTGAACACATTGTCCCAGCGAGCGCGGTTGCGCTCCGTGCGGTTGCTGGCGAGCGTGAAATCCTATTATGAATGATACACCAAACGACAAAAACGCAGACCTAGCCTGCTGGACTCAGTCTGTCACGGTTCCAAGTGCTGTCCGGCATCACTCAAGATCGTCAGGTAGATGTTGAACAGCGTGTACTCCCGAGTCTCCAGCCAAGTGCCCATCAGCAGCGGGACGATCACGTTTCGCGGCATCACCAAGCGATTCGGTTCGGTCGTTGCCGTTGATGGGATCAACTTGGAGGTTCGGGCTGGCGAGTTCCTCTCGCTTCTAGGCCCATCAGGTTCGGGCAAGACCACATTGTTGATGATGATGGCCGGATTCGAAACGCCAACGTCTGGTTCCATCGCCGTGGCCGGGCGAGACATCACGCACGTCGCGCCCAATCAGCGCGCTATCGGTATGGTGTTCCAGCGCTACGCCCTTTTTCCGCACATGACCGTCGCCCAGAACGTCGCCTTTCCACTCAGAATGCGCGGCGTGCTCAAAAAAGAGATCGCCCCCCGCGTCGAGCGCGCGCTCGCGCTCGTACGCTTGCAACACTATGATGCCCGGATGCCAGGCCAGCTCTCCGGCGGTCAGCAGCAGCGCGTCGCGGTGGCGCGCGCGCTGGTGGTTGAGCCACCGGTGTTGCTGATGGACGAACCGCTCGGCGCGCTCGACAAGAAGCTGCGCGAGGAAGTGCAGATCGAGATCAAGAAGCTGCATGAGAGGCTCGGGATCACGATCATCTACGTGACTCATGACCAGGAAGAGGCGCTGACGATGTCCGATCGAATTGCCCTGATGGACAAAGGTAAAATCCAGCAGGTCGGAAGCCCAACAGCGCTCTACCATGCCCCCAACAGCTGCTTCGTCGCCGACTTCATAGGCAAAATGAACTTCCTGAACGGCTACGTGCAGGCAATCGAGGGAGCTCGACTGTATATCCTTGTCGCTGGCGACATCGTCGGAATCCCGCGCTCGCAGCTCGCGCCCGGCACAGCGCTTGTTACGGGGCAGCCAATTCGGATCGCCGCGCGTCCCGAAAGCATCGCTGTTACGGAGACCTCTGCGGGCTCGATTTCCGGCGAAATCGAGACGTCCGTCTTCCTCGGCTCGCAGCGCAAGCTGATTGTGCGAACCGATGACGGAACGCAGCTTCAAATTCTGGTACCGTCTGACTCTCGCGCCTACAATGAGCCGAGGCGCGGCCGGATTCATTTCACAATCGATGCGACAGCCGTCCGCCTGTTTCCGCGCGAGGTCTGAGCATGGAATTCTCGGCCAATACCTCGTCCGACAAATCGCACGCCGGGCAGCTTTCGCGTGGCCTGTCGATCGGTTTCGCTTTGCCGCTTGTTTTGCTGCTCGGTTTCGCTTTCCTCCTGCCCATCGGCAAACTGCTTCTGGGCAGCGTCTTCGCGCCGGGGGCCACAGCCGAACACTATCTTAGGATCGCGCAGGAGCCGATCTTTTTACGCATCCTTCTGCGAACGGTCCGGACCGCCGCGGTCGTCACGATCTCTGCCGTCATGCTCGGCTATCCGGTCGCAATCGTGATGGCCCGTCTGCAGGGACTCGCCGCCGTGCTGGTCGGGGCCTGCGTTCTGGTCCCGCTCTGGACGAGCGTGCTAGTGCGTTCTTATGCCTGGATCGTGCTGCTTCAGCGCCACGGGATCGTCAACAGTGCGCTCAAGAGTTGGGGGCTGATCGACCAGCCCCTCCGGCTGATCTACACTGAGGGCGCTGTCATCCTAGCGATGACGCATGTGCTCCTACCCTACATGATTCTGCCGACCTTCTCTTCAATAAAGTCCATCCCGCCGGAGCTCGATCGCGCTGCGCGCAATCTCGGCGCCAGTTCTTGGAGGAGCTTTGTTTTCGTCACACTCCCCCTCAGCTTGCCCGGACTCTATGCGGGCGCGATCATGGTATTCATTCTCTCGCTCGGCCTCTACATCACCCCAGCCTTGGTGGGCGGTCCGCAAAACCTGACCATCGCCACACTGATTGGCCAGCAGACGACCGATATGCTGAACTGGCCCTTCGCCGGAGCTCTTACCGGCCTGCTGCTGGCGGTCACGCTCGCGCTCGTCGGGGCGTTCAAGCGATTCCTGCGTTTCGGAAAGGGCTCCTGATATGCCGCTCACGGCCTCTACCTTCTCCACGTACAGTGGCTCCGCCCGCACGAGGATGGAACGGATACGGTCCCTGCCGTTCGGACGGTGTCTTCTCAATCTTTTCGTTGCTCTGGTCTTGGCTTTCCTGCTGCTGCCCACTCTGCTCGTCGTACCGATGTCACTCGGCGAAGCTTCCTACATCCAATTCCCGCCAAAAGGCCTGACGCTAAAATGGTACCAGATCTATTTTGGCGACAGGGACTGGATGAACGCAACATGGTTCAGCCTGCGCATCGCACTGGCTACGACAGCGGCGGCAACCAGCGTCGGGATGCTGGCGTCAATTGCCATCGTGCGTGGCAAGCTGCCGGGCGCACAGGCGATCCATGCGCTGACACTCGCCCCGCTCATCGTCCCGCATATCGCGCTCGCAGTCGCACTGTATCTCGTGTTCGCGCCCCTCGGCCTCACCGGCAATTTCGTCGGGTTTGCCATTGCCCATACGATGCTGTCGGTGCCCTATATCCTGTTGACCGCGACGGCGGCGCTCCAGCGCATGGATCCCGCCCTCGAACTAGCGGCGCTCAACTGCGGCGCTTCGCGAGCCCAGAGCTTTACCCATGTCGTAATGCCCAATATTGCTCCGGGCGTTGCGGCTGGCGCGGTCTTCGCCTTCCTCGCCTCTTTCGACGAAGCGACCGTCGCCTTCTTCATCTCGGGCATCGAAGGCAAGACGCTCACGCGCAAGCTTTTCGAGGACATCGACTATAACCTGACACCGGTCATTGCAGCCGCATCGACCGTCATGGTCGTCCTGTCGCTCGTTTTGATGGCCGGTGTCGAGTGGCTGCGCGCACGCAGTACGACCTCGATGTAGAGTGCAACAAGCCCGACCAGACCTCCACGGCGAATTGTACATCGCCAGAGAGGCACCGCATGACCGGCAGGATGCAATTTCAGGCGCGTTGATTAATCTAGCATTACAGTTTGCTTTTTCTTGAAGATTCTGAATCCATGGGTGACCATGATTCGGGATCTGATAATTGGTGGCGCGTCGGCTGAAGGGACGCTGACGCTGTGGGCTTCGTCGTTGCGAGAAGCCAAGCAACGCATCCGTCCGGTGTTTACGCAGGAGCGGGTCGCGGCCTCGGCGGGGCAATTTCTCGACGGACTGTTTGGCAACAAACAGCGCAAGACGGGCTGGATGCGGGCGGAAGCGGCCAGCGATACAGGGCCGTGGCGCCAGCAGGCGATCCTGGGTCGGGCGCTGCGGGATGCCGACGCGTTACGCGACATTGTGCGTGAGTACGCCCTGGAAACGCTCGGCGATGAGGGCGCGATTCTGGTCATTGATGAGATCGGCTTCTTGAAACAGGGCAAGGCCTCGTGCGGGGCCGCACGCCATTACACTGGCTCGGCGGGCAAGATCACCAACTGCCAAATCGGAGTGTTCGCCTCCTATGTGCGCGGCATGGCCATGCCTTCGCGCGCTCTGTCTGCCAAAGGGTGGACGGAGGAACCCGCTCGCCTCAAAGCCGCGCATGTACCAAGCGATGTGGACTTTGCGACGAAGCCCAAGATCACGCGTCGCATGATTGCTCGCGCGATCGCCGCCCTTTGCCCGCCTCCCGTAGCAGGGTTTCAATCTCGCCCGCCCATACAGGCTGTCCGCCGCCACGAGGAGAACGGTATCTTGCGGAGGGACAGACGGCGCGCCAGGCCTTCTTGGGAAGGCTCTGTGCGATCGCGGAGGCGCTGCCGGCGACAGGCTGCTGCTCGTCCCAGGAACGAAACATGTGATTGGAAGCAATGCCCAGAACATAGCCGTCGAGATCGGCCAAGTTAAGATAGCCTCAGTCGTGCCAGCGTAGGTCCATTGCTGAACGACCTTTATCCCAGCTATGCGCAAAATCGGCGTTTCGAACCATATGGCCTCGATCGAGGGCCTGCACCTTAAGAACGGCATGAAGGTGTGCCGCGAAGGAGCACGATGTTCGCGAGGGCTAAGGACCATCGAAAGCCTTTCGCGCTAACTTGAGAGATTGCTCGACATTCCCATGCTGCCAATGCTGCACGCCTCCTTCAGAGCTGGCACTGGTAATTTAAAAGCTTTGACATAGTGGCAGCGCCTGATGACGCGTTTGGCGGCGCCGGTCTCCGGCTTCGTAATACCATGCGCCTATTGCTGCTTCTATCCCAAGGGAGGACCGCGCGACGCCGCCTTTGCGGAGAAACCGACGATAAATCGCTGGGTTATCGTGCGTTCGAACTCTCCCGTGCGAACTCCACTACATTGTAGAGTCAACGCCTTGACCGGACGACAGAAGCGGCGCCATGGCCGTTCCAAACAGGTCTGCCATGTTCATCATCTCTTCCTACTCCGATGGCCAGAGGGGCGCTCCTTCCTTGGTACAGCGAATGCTGACCGGGAACGACCTTTCTTTAGCCCGGCTTGCCTCCGCCGACGCGCAGATAGGCGCCGGCGACGTAACTAGCCTGATCGGATAGAAGCCATGCGATCGCCTCTCCGATCTCCTCGGGCTCAGCGACGCGGCCGATTGGAATCTCGGCTGCGGCAGCTTCGAGCACGGCGGCATCGGGCATCTCAGTGCGGGTCGCGCCGGGGCTCACCGTGTTGACGCGGATGCCTTCGCCCGCGAGCTCCTGGGATAGACCGAGGGTCAGGCAGTTGAGTGCGGCCTTCGAGACCGCATAGTGGATCTCGACATTGGGAGCGCCGCTTGTGGACAGCCCAGACGAGACGTTGACGATGGCGCCCCCCTGTCCGCCGCTCTGCAACGACATGCGCGGGATTGCTTCGCGGATGCAGGCCATCGCGCCGAAGAGGTTGACGTCGAAGACCCGCCGGACGACCGCATCGGGAACGTCGACGTAACGTCCGCGCATGGCTACGAGGCCCGCGCAGTTCACTAGTCCGCGCGGCCTCCCCAGCTCGGCGTCGCAGCGAGCGAACAGTTCCACGACGGCGCCTGCATCGGTGACGTCTGCTTTGATAGCGGTCGCCCGTCCGCCTGACGCAACGATCCCTGCAACGAGGGCATGGGCCGCGTCGTCGGCAGCGACATAGTTCACCGCGACCGCCCAGCCGCGCTGCGCAAGCAAACGGGAGGCGGCCGCGCCGATCCCCCTGCTGCCTCCGGTCACGATAGCAACCGCACGGCCTGCATCCTCGGTCATTTGCTGAGCAGATCCATTACGCGGCGGGAGATCATCTCTTGATTATCGGCGATCCACTTCGCGTCCAATTCGATGGTTTTGCTCCAATTCTCCGGATTGGTCGGCATCGAGCCCCACTGCGCCTCGCTAAGATATTCACGGACTGCCGCGCTGGGAGTTGCAACTCCGACGTCCTCAGTGAATGCCGCATGTTCCTTGGGGTTGTGCAGAAAGAATTCGAGAAAGCGATAAGCGGCGTCGCGGTTCGGCGTATCGCGCACGATGCCCCAGTACGTAATATTCTGAATCGACTGCTCATAGGAAAGCCGCAGCGGCACACCTTGCGCGATAGATGGCACGACGCGGCTGACCCAAAGCAAGCCCATCACTGCGTCGCCATCGCGCAACGCAGCCTGGCTCTGCTCGCCCGTGCTCCACCAAACGGAGACATGTGGTTTAATCTCTTCCAGCTTGCGGAGGGCACGCTCGACGTCCAGTGGGAACAACTGTTTCTGTGGAACACCGTCGGCGAGCAGGGCGACGATCAGCAACCACGGATGGGCTGAGGGTGTGCTCGGCAGGGTTCGCGGACCTGGAAAGGTCTTTAGATCCCAGAAATCAAACCAATTCTTTGGCTCCTTCCCCTTGAAATGCGTCGTGTTCCAGGTCAGCACCCCCGCTCCAATGCTTCGCAACACGCCGTGCGGAGTGCAGGTGTTGGGCAGTTGGCTCTCCTTTGCGACGGGTATCCGGGCGCACTCGATCGGCTCGAGCAGTTCCTGATAGCGACTAATCAAATCTTCAGGAAAGGCGGTCACCACATCCCATTCGGTGCTTCGGGCCTGCCGCATGGCCGCGAGGCGCGCCCACTGCGGCCCGAGGCTTGCGCCGACTGGCGCGATGCGGATTGCGGTTCGCATCGTGAAAGGCTGATAGAAGTGTCGCTCCAGAGCTCGCTCAAAGGTCCCGCCGCTCGTGACAACCACCAAAGGCCGCTGCTGCGCTTGGCTGCCGGCGCCAAACACCATCAGAGGCGCCGCGACGATTGCCGCAAGCCTCAGACTACCGTTCATCGGACCGCCCCTCTTTAGCGCGGTTGCTCTCGCGCCGGCTAGGCTGTGCCAGCGCGGCAATCTCACGCGCGCTTGTTGTCTCGATATCCAAGACAGCATGGAGGAGCCGCTCCGACTGATGGCCGCCAAGACTTGGCTCCACCAATACGTGGAACTTGCGCGCGATCTCATCAGGCCCGAAAGGCGGCCCTCCCGGCGCTCCCCCCGGAATCTCTGCATAGCCTTCGCGAACGGATCCATCGGTCAGCATAACCTTCAACCTGAACGGCAGCAGCGACCGCCCGAAGAAAGCGTCGTCCGCACCCGAAAGGAGCGAAAGAGAAACCTTCGCCGCCAGTCCCCGCGCTTGCGGCTCTTCAAGCGCGCTTTCGACCAGACCCTCGGCAGAGGACCGCCCCAACAGCTCGAGCGCGATCAGCAGGGGAAGATGAAACTGCGCTTCGATGATTGTATCCGGCCACTTCCCGGCGAAGTCGCGCACGATTTCCCCAAAGGTTGCGACCTCGATGCGAGCAACTTTTGCCGGTTCAATCGGCTGTTGGGCCGCCAGTGAGCGAAGGACATCCAGCGCCGGATGCACCCAGCGACAGCAGCCGTAGGGCTTGCAGCCGACCTGCATCAGTCGGAACTCGGAGCCCAGCGCTCGAATCATTTCAACGCTATCATACTGGTCCGATCCCGCCATACGCCAGAAGCCGGTCTCGCCATCGAAGATGTCGCGGCTTCCGGCAAAGCCGCGCGCGGCGAGCGACCCGGCCGTGACCGCGCCCATCGTTGCCCAACTGTAATTGTTCTTCAGCCACGGCATCGGGCGGCCGTGAAACTTCCGCAGGAAGGGCACCGGCGCGTGCTGGGCCGTGAGGCCGAAGACATCGCGCGTTGCTGCGGGCGACAGACGATGAAGGCGCGCGACCGCGCTGGCCGCACCATAGATCTGCCATGTGGCGAGGCCGAGAACAGCGGCGGCGCGCTCCAGCGAGGGCCGGATTGCAGTCCCCAATCGCAAGGACATCTCGTAACCTGCGATGATCGCCACCAGCAGTTCGCTGCCAGGCCGATCGAGCTCTTCGGCTACCGCGATCGCACCAGGGATCACCGACGTTCCCGGATGGCCCAATCTGACCAGGGAATCGTCGAAGCTCAGCAGTGTCGCCGCATAGGCGTTGACGGCGGCCGCCTGCGGAGCAGGCAGACGCGTCGATCGGCCGAGCACCGCTGCCGTAGGCCTGCCCCCATGGCTTTCTTGATACTCGAGGAAGCTGGCCGCTATGGCCGTCTGGCCACCGGCGATGGCGCAGGCGACATTGTCCGCAACAAGCCATTTCGCCCACGCTATGACGTCTGGGGGCAGGTCCTCGTACCTGATCCTTGATACATAGTCTGCGACCTGTGCCGTCACACAGCTTCCCGTTACAGACTTCGCACCGGGATGGGACGCGTCATCCAGGACACCAATCGCCCTCACCCGTCCAGAAGTCGGGATTTCGGTCGATAGATGATGCTGCTGTATCAAGGGCAGTCTCCATGCTGATCCAAGGTTGCTTCGTTGGTGGGGATAGCATCGGCACGCTCGCAGCCCCTTTAGCGCTGCTCCTCTGGGGCTGGACCAGGTTAGCTAACATGCTGGGCGCGAAGCGGCGGCGATACGCCTGATGCCCATCTGTCATGACCATCGATTAAGCTTCTCATCTCCTCACCGGTGGTCCAGAAAAGCCACTCGTCGTCCACAATATCCTCCGCTACAAGCCGCAGGACTGACCCACTACGTTCAGCGTGCGGTACATCGTAGACGCGTTTATCTATCGACCAGCGCCCGGCAAGTCCGCACCGAAAGTCAGGAGCCCACATGGCGAGGGACACACCTGCCATTATTCCCGCCATAATTTTTACTATGCCTTGTCCCCTGAAATCTGATCGCACCCAAATGTCTCCGTGATAAACTACCCTTCCGGTGATCCGCCATGCGCTTGGTGCCTTGCAGATGCAGCGATCCTGAGGATGTGCATGTTTGGCTGGGTCTGCATAAAAGAACTTCAGGGATTGGAGATGTTCGGCAAGGTTGCTCTGCGAGAGGTCATATAGCCGCGCCGCCTCAACAAGAACGACCTCATTATTCTTATCTACACCCACCAGCCAGTATCCCTCGCCTGCCTTGATCGGCGAGCGGTCCGGCTGAAACATCGGATACGTCTTTCCTTTCGTTGGAGTAGCTTCTGTTATCGAAACATACTCATGAAAGTCGAATCCTATCGAAAGATTGATGCCCTTTTGAATGGCTGCCTCGTCGTACGACTGAATGAATCGTGAGACGTGCAAGGGGTTGACCAAGCCTTTCATCGCTATACCTGTCTCCTGTCCGCGTGTGCCGTACGGTAGGTCACAATAGCTGAGCGGGGAGCGTCGGGAGACTACCTACTCTGGGGGGCGTAGTTTGCGATGTGCGTGCTGGCCTCTCCAACACAGGCCGCAGCATCTCTTCGAGCCGCCGCACAGTGCGTACAAATGGGTTCGGCGGATGCAGGCCCCCCACTCCCAACATCAGGTCTGCCAGAAAGACACTCTGGCACCATCTCACACTCTGCCATCGGGCCGTTGACAGGGTCTTTCGCACTGCTCACCGCTAAGATGCGTATCCGTTAGAAGATGTTCTAAGACTGCATGCTGAGGAACAGCAGCGCCGCTCTGCACAAATGAGCGAGCGACCATCCTTCGGCTGGCAGGATCGATTTGCATAGTGTGGATCACTATGCTCACGTGTTATTTCCAGAAACGACTGACGAAGCGCAGCTGCTCCAATTTGGAGGATCCGCCTGGATTGGTTCCGCTAGTTCAGTCTCTGGAATTGCTGACACTCGAGCGCCATACCCGGCACTACTGCAGCACCGGAGTCGCATCCCGGTCGATAGGTAATACCAAGATAGACGTGGCTCATTTTGAGAATTTCGATGCTTCAGCAGACCCGCCCTTTGACACCCCAACCGCTCCCGGCATTTTCGAGAAGAAATTGGCAAGGAGAGGCAAGGACCGATTTCTCTCTCCACAAGAGAGTTGGTGAGCCACAAAACAACAGATCATCGCGCAACCATCCAATCATATTGTCCTTCCCGGAGCGCATGAAAGCATCGCCTTGAACCAATTAGCTGCATAATTTCGGCCCTGTAAGGACTTACATTAGAAGAATTCGGCTTTTTGAGCCGAATAGAATTGTAAAGCTCCTGACGGCCAGAAAAGGAACAGCGATGAATGTTGTCGAGACCCTGAGCTACTCGGCCCTCGATGAGGCGCTTCGCGGTGCCATCGGCGCCTATGTGGCGCGCAATCCCAAGAGCGCGAAGCAGCACGCGTCCGCGTGCGAGGCCATGCCCGGCGGTAACACCCGCACTGTGTTGTTCCATGAGCCGTTCCCGTTGACGATCCGTTGCGGGAAGGGCTGCGAAGTGTCCGACGTCGACGGCCATCGCTATTTCGATTTTATGGGCGAGTACACGGCGGGCC
>NZ_JBVVOZ010000064.1:0-10901 GCF_055807395.1 Bradyrhizobium sp. Kon10
TTGGTCAGGGTTCGGTTCGAGGATGGCGCGGTTGCGCCGCCAGCTGTAGCAGAGTCGCCGCTGGTTGCCGGCCCGCCTTGGCGCACTTGCGGCAGCGCAGCCGACTGGCGAGGTCGTGGACGAACGTGGTCGGTGGATGCTTCAACGCGGCCAAATCGACATCGCTCGACGTCTTGCATCGGGCGCAGCGAATCTCAAGCCATGCGAAGCCCCCATTGACGGCCTGGTCGATGGTCGGTGACGGATCGATCGGCTCTCCGTCCGCCCACATCCGTTCGTTCCAGCTTTCGCAGAGCAACTTGTCGGCCTGCCGAATTAAGGCTTCGCCCTTGGCCCTGGTCTCCGCAGACTGCGCGGCCAGGATGCTGGTCATTGCGCGCGCCTTGCCGAGCTCCTTGTTCAGAGCCTTGCGATCGCCTCCAGAGAGCGGCGTCGGGTGATGTTTCGGCGCCATGCTGGCATCCAGCTTGCAAAACACAGACGGCGTGCGGCGGCGACCTAGTCGAACGCGGGCCAGCATCCGTCCTCTTCCAAACGACCGGTCCGTTGTTGGCAGGTGTCGTCCAGCAAGCGCCGTCCGACCTCCTTCCAGACCGCGTCGGGACCGGCTAACCGGACCGCGTCGGCCTTCTGGATCTCGACCGTTCGGCTACAGCGGCGGCATGACACCCGCAGAAGATGTCGAGGAATTTCGGACAGTTGCAGCGTCCGGATGGACGGTCCGGCTGGACGGCCTTCTGCCGTGGCGTCGTCCAGGACGGACTGCCAGTATTCGGGCGGCATGTCATCGACGGGACCTGGTGTGTGCGTCGGCGGCACGTCCCTGCGGGCGGCACGAGCCGCCATCTTCTCCATCTCATTGCGGCTCGGCATGCGCCAGCTTGCGGGTCGGTTACTCATGGTCAATTAGAACATATAGCGAACAGACGAGTCGAGTCCCCCAAAGCAGGAAAGCGGGGAAATGATCCCGGGACTTTGGGCGCGGGTGTCGGAACCGTGCCGCCCCGTTCGTCTTGAGTCCAAGTCCCCTACCTGGAGCGTTGCGTACCCATGGCCCCCCGCGCGAACTGGAAAGGCTTCCTGCGTCTGTCGCTCGTCACGTGCCCGGTGGCGCTCTACCCGGCGACCTCCGAGAGCGAGAAGATCTCGTTCAACCAGCTCAACCGGCAGACCGGCCACCGCATCAAGTATCTGAAGGTGGACGCCGACACGGGCGAGGAGGTCCCCAATGAGGACATCGTCAAGGGCTACGAGCTCGAGAAGGGTCAGTACATCGAGGTCTCCAAGGAGGAGCTCGAGGAGATCGCGCTGGAATCCACGCGCACCATCGAGATCGACGAGTTCGTCAATCGCAGCGACATCGACCCGCGCTACCTAATCCGTCCCTACTACATCAGCCCGGACGGCAAGGTCGGCCACGACGCCTTCGCCGTGATCCGCGAGACGATCCGCGAGATGGACCAGGTCGCGATCGGGCGCGTGGTGCTGACCAACCGCGAGCACATCATCGCGCTCGAGCCGATGGAAAAGGGCCTCGTCGGCACGCTGCTGCGCTATCCGTACGAAGTGCGCAGCGAGCAGGAGTATTTCGACGAGATCCAGGACGTGAAGGTGACGAAAGACATGCTCGATCTCGCCAGGCATATCGTGAACCAGAAGGCGGGCAACTTCGAGCCGGAGAAGTTCGAAGACCACTATGAGACGGCCCTGATCGAGCTCATCAACCAGAAGCGGGCAGGGAAACCGATCACGCCGAAAGACAAGCCTGCCGCGACCAACGTGGTCAACCTTATGGAGGCCCTGCGTCGGAGCGTGGGTCAGGAGGCCGCGCCGGCGAAGTCGGCGAAGCCCGCCAAGAAGCCGCGCAAGGCGGCTGCGGGCCAGAAGGAAATGCTGATGCCGATCGCCGGCAAGAAGCCGGCGAAGGAGACGGCCGCGAAAAAGCCCGCTGCCGGTGCGCGGCGGAAGTCGGCATAGGTGCGGTCCCGGATCACTGAAGGAACCCTACAAAGCGGCGCCGCGTTCACCCTTGGGGCCCTTGGCGCGTACGTGCGTCACAACTCCTAGGAGCACTTCATGGACAAGAAAATCGCCGGGTTGCTTGGCGCCGTTGCGGCCGTTACGACGGTGAGTAACGCACAAGCCTCTGCTCCGGTGCAAACGTCAAACGATCCGCTTGCCGCGCAATCCTACGCCGACTTGCTGACGCCCATTCAAAATGCAAGCGAACTGCTGGTCGCCGACGATGCCAAGTTGGCAGCAGAAAGCGCAGCAAGAGTTCAGCTCGCACAGTATGTTGCCCACCACCACCATCATCACGTGGTCGTCGTTCCTCGGCGTTCCTACCGGCGCTACCATCACCATCACCATCACCATCATCACCATCACCACGGTTCCTTTATCGGCGTGCCGGGCGTGGGCGGCGTGGTGGTCCACTAGTCAAAACGATCAGGCGCCGGCTTCGCTGACCTTGCTGCACTCGGCGCCTGTCTCTCCCTGTGCCACGCTCTGTTCGGCAGGCCATGGTCGGTTACGAAACTCCCGCCGAGCAAATCGTTAGACGAGCGGCGCGCTGGACCGGTCGGCCTCCGCACCCCGGGATTCCTACGGGGCTCCCGTCACCCGCCGTTTACGCCCTCCGACTACGATATTCGGCGTCATTCGCAGCAACTACGATCCTCGACGACAGGCGGAAGCGGCAACTCGACCGGCCGTGCAGGCCGACGGCTTCGAGCGGCAGCGCTGGATCCAGCTCGCGCAGGCTTGGCTCGAGCTCGACCGGCCGCGTTCGACGCACCGCGCCGGGCAGCAGGCGGACTAATCCCGATTTGCCGCACACTCCGGGCATGTATCCCCGATGGACTGCAGCATATTGGACCATTCCTTCGCACCCGCGCCCAGAGGGGGATGGTTAGGCGGCCTCCGAGTCATCTTCTTGTCACCTGCAACGATCTTGAGCTCGCCGCGGGGACGAGCTTTGGCTTCGCCCCAAGGATCTTGACGGCTGGGGATTAGGAACGCGTTCAGGGACGGACTGTTTTCCCAGCAGCGAGGCAACGATGGACAACTTGGACAGCATCTTTGAGCCGTTCCTCAAGCGGTTGCGGGTCAGCACCGACATCGAGGACGAGGACGAGTCCGCCGTCCGTAGTCTGCCGATCAGCGTCAAACGCATGAGTGGCGGAAACCCAATCGTCTCTCTCGGAGACAGGCCTTCTGCATCGTGCCTCGTCGTGGATGGCTTTGTTCTGAGATCGAAGGTGGTTGGCAATGGTCATCGCCAAGTTATCGCCTTTCACCAGCCCGGCGACGTTCCGGACCTGCAAAGCTTATTCCTTCATGTCATGGACCATGACGTAACGACCTTGGGCAACTGCGTCCTCGGCTTTATTCCGCACGCCGCACTCCGGCAGATCATAACAAGCCATCCCAAGGTCGCGCAGGCGCTTTGGCGCGACACTCTGACCGATGCTGCGATCTTCCGGGAGTGGATCTGCAACATTGGGCAACGCGACGCGACCAGCCGTGTGGCCCATGTCGTGCTCGAACTTTACACCAGACTGAAAGCAATCGATCGCACGGACGGCTTGTCCTTCAGCTTCCCGTTCACTCAGGCACTCCTCGCGGATGCCATCGGAACCAGTGTCGTTCACATGAACAGGGTCATTCAAGAGCTGCGCGGCCAAAACGTCCTGGAGATGGAGAGAGGAAGGATATCGATACTCGACGAGACCAAGCTGCGGCAAATAGCGGATTTCGACGTTCTTTATCTTCATCTGGACCCCTCGCTCTAAGCCATGCGGTTTTACTTCGACATCAAGGACGACTTCTACGCCGCGGTCGACGAGGAGGGTGCCGAGTTGGCTGGCGTGGAGATTGCGGAAAGGGAGGCGATCGCAATGGCTACGGCCGTCGCTAGAGACGTGATCTCCTCAAGGGGCGCGGAGGTCCTCGTTACAGTGAGGAACGACAAGCAGGCGCTGTTCGAGCTAAAGCTTACTGCTGTTCGGAAAGATCTGGGCTAGTTGCCACCAGACTTGCTGCCGCTGCGCCTGCCGCGAGGCTTCGTCAGGCGAGTCGACGCGTCGGCTTGCTGGAGTAATGGCCGCCAAAGCTCGACAGAGCATCACTACTCCGAAAAGGGTGCGGAGGATCCGTCTGGCCGGAGCATTAGGGCAGATCGGCGGATGATTAGTTCGACGGCTATCAGGGCAATAGTTGCATCGGTCCAAGCCGCTGTTCGAAATAGTCCGGCGGTCAAAGAGCGCAGCGGCGGGATTGTGGCTGCCCAAATCCGCTGGCTTCAGGGGCAGCCTTGGGCCAGTCCATAACCTAAAGCTGCGCCAGTGTTTGGCTAAATCGCGGATTGAAGCCAGCGAGATCCTGTGCGCTAATGATCACCTAGGTGGCCGAGAGAACAGTTGGGCTCGTGCATGCCACATCAAAAGCTGATCGCGCGTCTGCTGAGCGTCGGCGGTCTGTCGGAGCAAGATCGAGCCACGCTTGCTCGCATGCCGTACAAGCTCAAGACGCTGGAAAATGGCGAATATGTCGCGCGCCAGGGTGACCGGCCGACGCATTCGACCATCGTAATGAGCGGGTTTCTGTCTCGGCAGAAGGTGATCTCCGGCCGCAATCAGATCTCGTCGTTCTATATAGCTGGAGACATGCCGGATCTTCACACGCTGCACTTGCCCGTCGTGGACCATGAACTCTGCAGCATCGGCCCTTGCACCGTCGCTTCCGTGTCTCACGCCTATCTCAAAGAGCTGATGAACGAATCTCACGGGCTGACGCTGGCATTTCGGCGCGAGACGCTGATCCACGCTGCGATCCATCGCGAGTGGGTTGAAAACCTTGGCGCACGCCAGGCTCTGGGCAGGATTGCGCATCTGCTTTGCGAGCTCGCCACCCGGCTGGAGCTCGTTGGACTGGTCGACGGCGGCAGCTTCCATCTGCCCCTTACGCAGCACAATATTGCCGATGCGTGCGGGCTGTCGGTCGTTCACGTGAACAGAACTCTTCAAGAACTCAGGCGCCAGGGCCTGATCGAATGGCAGCATCACAAGGTGCATCTGTTGGACCGAGCCGCGCTTGAGGACGCGGGCGAGTTCAGCCGCGACTATCTCGCTACGCTGGAGACCGCTCGTTAGCCTCACGGCACTAACGCTGGTCGCTTGCGTTCATGTCGGAGAGCCGGTCGCTGCGGCCCCGGCGCCGCTTGGGGGGAAGCTGACGCGCCGAGGGCCGCCTGCCGGCTGTTGGCGGCGACCGGCACCCGCGATAATTTCCGCTGCTTGCGAAGGTTCCTTGCCGGCTTGCCTATTCGGCGGCCAGCCACTCGGTTTTGACGTCAACGACATAGACCAGCGTCTCGTCGCGTCGAACGACCAAGCGCCATGTCCCTCCGGGAGCAAGGACATCTTCGATGTCCCGAACTGTTCTCGTGGCGATCCGCCATGCTTCCCGATCGTCGCGCAACTCCTCACCGATTTCGTCTCGGTGCAGTCGCCCGTTTGTAATGTCGAAGTGATAACGCGGCATTGCAGGCAACGACGAGCGCGCGACACCGTTCCCCTACCTTCGTACCTCTTCGGCTGACCGAAGGGTGAGATCGCCTCGGGTCGGGGGATGCGCGATCCCACCAGCTAAGCTCTCGTCGGTGCTGATCGCACCGAACGTGACGGATGAAGGATTCGTATTGGCAGGACGGACATCAATGCCACCGACGAACGAAGTCCCACGGGGACCATGCTCGCGCGGCTAGGCACGCGTGCTGTGGAACGGCGGCGCCACCGCGAAGAGGGGAGCGCGGCCGGATGCAGGACCGCCCAGACCGGACACCCGCGCCAGTTCGCCAAACCAACTCAGTTGGCGCGAACTGAGGCCGTTTCGACGCGATTTAACTATGTTCTCGACCGGAGAACCACCCAGGTATACGGATCGCGGGGCCGAGATCGGCGGGGTCGTCCTGTGAAGCTTCTGACCGAGTACATCGAGCGCGCGCTGCAGTTCGAGAAATTGGCCGATGGCGAAGCGGACCCAGCGCTGAAGTCCGCTCTGCTGGAGCAGGCAAGTGCTTACCGAAACCTGGCCGCGAAGCGAGCCGCGCAATATGGACTTCCGCCGCCGAGCCCGCCTGATAGACAAGAAGAGGGCGCGTGAAGGATCGGCTACTCAGGCGACCGTAATCCCGGGGACGTAAGCCACTCGCTGAGGTGAGCGCCGATCTCAGCCAGCCGCGCCTTCCTGAGGAGGCTCTCGCGCTCGCTACCCGCGGGCAATCGGGCCGCCTGCTCTTTGAGTTTATCGACCTGTGCAGCTAACCTGTGTTCGAGCGAAGCCGCCTGTTTCGACGTGCGCCGGCGCTCAATCATGGGGCGCTCCTGGGGCCATTTTGACCACGTATATACGCCGGAAGGGGTAAGTTCGTTCCGAGAGCGGAACCGGTTCGGCGGCGCGTGCGGGACCGCCTGACTTGCTGGAAGGCCTACGGCAACGACGGGCAGCCGGGATCCCCGCCTTCGGCTTCGATTGGCGGAGCTATGCAGGGGCCGCCCCTGTTCACCTCGTGTCGGGCGGCCTCGCCATCTCCTTCACTGCGCGGACGATGCGCTCCGGATCATAGGGCTTCTGCAGGACCAGACTTCCCGGGACGGGACGGGCACCGACGGGCGAGAAGCCGGTCGCGTAAATCACGGGGAGCTCCGGATCGTGCTCGCGACAACGCTCGGCGATCTGCCAACCGTCGATCCGGCCCGGCAGCACGATGTCGGTGATCAGAACATCTGCCACGCGACGCCGGCACCACGACAGCGCCTCCTCGCCATTGCTGGCATGGATCACCTGATATCCCTCGTCGCGCAGCGCCTCGACCACGAATTCTCGGATAAGCGGATCGTCCTCGACGACGAGTATGCGCACCGGACCTCGACAAAACCCCCACAGCATGGGAACGGCCGACGCCCTGAGACGTTCCGGGCTGCCCGCCACTCGAGGCAGCCACCCCATCTGGAACGGCGGAATCCTTGTCGCGTTGCACCGAAACACCCGAGGAGCAACTCACATGGCGAAGAAGACGGCGAAGAAGACAGCACGCGGACGCAATCAGGATCGGGCTCGCGTGGCGGGAGGTCAGGACTACGAAGTGCGTTACGAAGCGAAGAAGACAGGACGCTCCGCTGCCGCGGTGAAGAAGGCGGTCAAGAAGGTCGGCAATAGCCGCAAGCGGATTGAGAAACAGTTGGGCAGCCGAGGGCGCGGATGACAGGCCTGCCTTGCAGGCCTGCCAACTGAAGTCACGCGTCCGGAGGAGCAGCGATGGCCATGGTCTTCATCACCGGCAGCACGGACGGCCTCGGCCGCGCGGCGGCGCAATCGCTGCTTGAGGATGGTCATCGCGTGGTGCTGCACGCCCGCTCGGCGGAGCGCGCCGCAAGCCTGGCCGAGCTCGGGTCACGGGCGGCCGGGATCGTGATTGGCGATCTCCGCAGCGCCGCCGAGACGAGGAGTGTCGCGGATCAGGTCAACGCGGTCGGGCGCATAGACGCGATCATCCAAAACGCAGGCGTCTACACCGAGGGCAGCCGCCGCTCGACATCGGAGGGGCATGCCGGCGTGCTCGCGGTCAATACGCTCGCGCCGTACATCCTCACCGCGCTGATCGACCGCCCCGGTCGGCTGGTCTACCTCAGCAGCGGCCTTCACGCGGCGGGGAGGGCTCGCTTCACGACCTCGACTGGACCAAGCGGAGCTGGGATCCGGCAAAGGCCTATGCCGAAAGCAAACTGCAGGTGGTGGCGCTTGCTTTCGCCGTCGCGCGGCGTTGGCCGGACGTGTTCAGCAATGCGGTCGATCCCGGCTGGGTGCGCACGCGAATGGGCGGCCCGGCGGCCCCCGTGGACCTCGAGACCGGGCAGCGGACTCAGACCTGGCTCGCCGTAAGCGACGACCCGGCTGCAACGGTCAGCGGCCGCTACTGGCATCACATGCGGCAGGAGCAGCCGGCCAGCGAGGCCGCCGATCCGGCATTCCAGGACCAACTCATCGCGAAACTGGGCGAACTGACGGGCCTCGCGCTTCCCGACCGTTAGAACCCGCGTCAACGGTCGCGTGGCCGGCTCCGGATTTCTACGGTTGCATCGAGAAGTGACCGTTTACCATCCAAGAGTATAATTCCGCTCCATGGACATCGAGTACGACCCGGAGCGCGAGGCCGTGGCGGCGATGAAGCTCGCCGCCGAAACCGATGGTGACGAACGTCAGCGATGGATCAGCGCTGCCCTGGCGTGGCACGAACTAACGCGCCAGCGGGCGCCTACGTCCGAGCGCAGAAAGGCGAAGGAGCCGGTCTAATCGATCTCAGAGGCGCATTCGGGACAGGTATCTCCGATCGAGTCCAGCACGTCCACTATCTCCGCCATAGCTTCGTCTTGCGACACGCCCGGCGGCGGCTGTTCGCGCGCGATTTCGAGGGCGCGCTCGCGCGCATGCGGATCGGCGCGGTCCTGCATCCAGCCGTGCTCGAGGCACTCGCGGATGGCCCCACCTCCTGCAGAACGGAGATCGCCCAGCCGCGGACTGTGCGGATCGCCGGCCGCCTTTCCTTCATCATCAGCATAGAGATCACTCCCGCCCGGACGAATCCTTCCGCCCCGTCGCTCGTTCCAGGCAGGTACCACAGGGCGGGGATTCGAACTCGCCGGCGCTCAGGCTTTTCCACCTGTTCCATGCCGGGCGTGCGTTCATGGGGGCAGTGCCAATCCCAGCGATCCGCATTGAGTGCGGCGCCTGGTGCTCTCTGCCTTGCATCTCGCCACGGCTTGCTCCCGAGGCCATGCCACGTCGTTTCCTCCCATCGGAAATTGCCGCCAATGCTGCCTTAAACGCCGGGCCGTCGCAGCTGCTTATCGGAACGACAGCAGCCTGCCGGGGTCAATCCCGCGCCATTTTTCCGCGGCGTTCGCCCGCACCCTGTTGCCGAGCATCGGCAGGCGGGCCTGTCGGTTTTGGTCGGGCACCTTCAGCCTGTCCGTGAGAGCAGCGCTGAAGGATCTGTGCATATCGTCCCGAACCGGGATGACAGTCGAGGGCAAGTCAGGCCAAGCACCGGGTAGAGGTTTTGATTCCAGCAATGAAGCTTGTGACCGAACGCCCGTTCGCCGATCCGGAAGCTGCCGCCCGCCAACTCGTTCAGCTGGCTGCGAGCATCGATGCGGTACAGGACGGACGAATCCACATCGAGAAGATCAACTATCCGTTCCTCTACACGCTTAACGGAAGCGGTGGCGAGTTCGGCGCCGGCATCAGGTGCGCCGTCGAGAAAGGCTGGCTCGAGCTGCACGAGAGCGGCACGTATGTGCGGCTGCTGGCGCACGGATAGCTTGGCGAAAAAAGCACGCCCGGCTATTAAGCCGGGCCTATAACCGCAGCAGCATGGTCCAAACCGCTCTGACCGTACCTCCCGACGGCCGATGTCGCAGGGCCAGTTCGGTTGGTAAGTTGGCAGGTAGGCAGCACGATATTGGAAGTCTGCGAAACTCGTGGCATCGCGTCTCGCCGGTCGAGAGTCAGCCGAGGCGGGTAGGTCGCTCACGTAGCATTGCCGCTTGTCTTGGCTCGGGCGGGCGATAACGAGGAGGGGCGAACCGCGGGGATGCGTACAGCATTGCACCGCCATCAGATTCGCGGAAGGACGAGCAGATGGCCGCGAAGAAAGAAGAGATTGCTGGATCCGCTGACAGTGCCTGGGATCTCTACTGCCAGTGACCCATCCCTTGCGGCCGCGGGCCAGCTGAGATGAACCACGCTCCTGAGGCTCAGAAGAACTTGCCGAGGAATCGTTCCGCACCCTCCGAGATGCCCGCGATCTTGTTTGTGGCCTGGCGGTAGAACTTGAAGTTCAGTTCCGCCCCGGGGTGCCCACTCTCCCAATTTCTGAGATTAACGACGTCTTCACGTCTCAAGGAACGTTTTGCGAGTGCGGTCCGCCTGACTTCGATGCTGACGCGAGGTGTCTGACGGGCGAGTGCCGGCGTCTTGCTCACCGCGTGGACCGAGATGACGACACCCCGAGCGAGCAGCCCCTGCCCGCCGTCTTGCTCGCTTGCGAAGACGAAAATCGTATCTCCTCGGGCGATCCTCTTCCCGCCGTACATCGTCTTCTGCGCAGTAAACGAAAGGGATCTTGCCGTCGGATCGGAAATAGCCGCCTTGATGGCAAAGGCCATTCTTTGACTCACGCTCAACAGGTGGATGGCACCAGCTCGAATCGAGCTCCGCAACGGTACCTAACCACATTCGCAAGCACAACGCGTCTGAAGCCGACCCGTGTTGGACCGTTCAGGCGCAAGAGGACGGAAGAGCAAGATTCGTCTCCGCCCAAAGCCGCCGGAGCGGATTGATTTATCGGTTTGATCCCATAATTGCACGTTTGATCGCTGATCCCTTCACGGCAGCTTCCCCAAAACCGTCGTGTCTGCACAGGAAAATTCTCGATGATTCGGATCCTGGGTCTTTGCGGCAGCTTGCGTGTCGGTTCGAGGAATTTGCGCGCGCTAGAAATCGCGCGCGATCTTTCGAATGGCGTTTGCGAGCTGATCTTGTGGCGAGGGCTGGCCAAGGTGCCGCCGTTCTCGCCTGATCTGGACCAGCCCGGGAGCCGCTTACCCGAGCCGGTAAGCGAACTTCATGAATTGGTGGAGGGTGCGAATGGGCTCCTGATAGCATGCCCGGAGTACGCCCACGGTATACCCGGCGCCTTCAAGAACGCACTGGACTGGCTGGTGGGCAGCACGGTCTTTCCGGGTAAGCCTGTCGCCCTTCTGCGGATTCCGACGAAGTCGCCCAGGCGTACCGATATGAAGTCGCCCGTGGATTCCGAGACGATGTCGCCCACCTTT
>NZ_JBVVOZ010000065.1:0-9978 GCF_055807395.1 Bradyrhizobium sp. Kon10
CCGCTACGGCGCTATTGGGGGGCGCGCGTCCGGGCGGCTTTGCTCTACCGAGCTACACCACTACCGGGGACACGACCGGCCTCATGGGTTCGCTCGATATCCCCGGCCAGTTCGGCCCGGCGCTTCACTAGTCCGCTCAGAACAATCTCGTTCATGCCTAACCTCCGTGCAATTAATTGCACGGGAGTCTAGTGACACAGGCAGCATTGCCGCCAGTCGGTCCAAGGTGAGTTTGCTACCTAATGCCGCAAAATTCAGCGTCGCAGGCGCACCCGTGAGCGGTCAGAAGAACGAGAGCCCAAGGCCGAAGCGCGGGGCCGGACCAAGGCACCGACGAAGGCGGACCCTCCCCGGAGCAGACCCCGCGCAAGCCTCGGAATAGGGACTTTGACCGGGGACGGTGAAGACTGCGACCGGGACGCAGAACGCCCCAACATCCCCATTGTCCCGTTTTTCCAACACGTTAACGAATTTTCAGGAGCACAAGGGAGGGCCGTGGTGCCCGCGCAATGCTGGGTTCCTTGACAAGACAACGCGTCGTGTTATATGATGGATCATGTTACACGATGTACCACATATAGAGACAATGAGAGACGCTGGTCTAGAAGCTGTCTCTCGGCCACGTCCGTGGGGCCAAGACCGCCGGCTGGAATTCATCGAGTTTCGCCTGTTGTGGGACGGCAAAATCAACCGGGGCGAGGTCGCCGAATATTTCAACATCTCGGTTCAGCAGGCATCGCTGGATTTCGCCAAGTACCTCGATCTGGCCAAACAGAATATGGAGTATGACCGCCACGAAAAGGTCTATCGCGCCACCGCGCAATTCAAACCGCTCTTTCTCGCGCCCGATACCCAGACTTATTTGAACGAGATTCAGGGCCTCGCCGCCGGGACGATTTCACGATCAGTAAGCTTTGTGGGAACCCGCCCGCCCTGTGATGTCGTGACGCTCCCTGTCCGGCGCGTTCGCACAGAGTTGCTCTTGCCAATTCTCTGGGCGATCCGCGATGGCTCGGAGGTAGACGCCACGTATCAATCGATGCGCTCTCCCGAGCCAACTCGTCAGTGGATTGCCCCTCATTCTCTGGCCTTTGACGGTTCCCGCTGGCACACCCGCGCATGGTGTCATGGCACTTCCCGATTTCGCGATTTTGTCTTGACCAGACTCCAGAAAATCCACGGACGCCGTATCAGTCATGTGAATCCGCAGGACGATGCGGATTGGCAAACTTTCGTCGTGATCGATATCGAGCCCAATCCGAATCTGACGCCCAGTCAGCGACAGTCAGTTGTTGACGACTTCGGCATGCAGGACGGACGGTTATCAAAGACGATCCGCCGCTCGCTCGTTTCGTATTTCGTGCGCCACCTGCGGATTGAATTACCGCAGGAGTCTCAGCCCATCGTGTGGGCCAACCGCGCAAAGTTCAAAGAATTAATGGACGCCAACGACCGATCGCAAGCACAAATCCTAGAAGGAGAACGACATGTCTGAAGCAGAGAAATCCGAAAAAAAACTGCATCCATTTTATGTGGACGCAAATCGCTATGAAAGCGCCAAGAGCGCGCTCACTGGCGCGGAAATAAAGGCTATTTCCAGTGTAGCCCCCAACTACCAGCTCTTCCTTGAGGAAGAAGGTGACAAACCCGACAAGGGCATCGGTGACGGTGAAGCCGTGGGTATTACCGAACGCGTGAAACACTTTTTCGCTGTCCCGCCAGCGACGTTTGGACTCTGATGATCGGCGAGCAATTCCAGCAACTGAAGGACTACCTTCAGGAATTCAAGCACCAAGACGCTGAGATTCAGCGTCGGGCCGATGGATCGTACCTCATTACGATCAAGGGGTTCGATTTGCCTGATGGCTGGAATCCCAAGAAGGTGGACATTCTCTTCATCGCGCCGCCCGGGTATCCCGCTGCAAAGCCTGACTGCTTCTGGGTTTCGCCGGCGATACGCCTTGCCAACGGCGCGATACCGCAGGCCGCCAACGAAGGAACGCCGTTGCCCCACGATATGACCCCGGGCCGTCCTTTGACGTGGTTTTCTTGGCACCTGCAAACGTGGGACCCAAATCGCGACCGGCTTGAGCAGTTCTACCGGGTCATCCTCCAGCGTCTGGACCCGCCTCGATGATGGAGCTCAGGTTTCAGGATGGAGATGCCAGCCGAATTGTCGCTGAGCTTGTAGGCAGGGAGACCGAGCGCTGCGCGATCTTGTGGGCGTCCCACGTTGCTCTGCCCGGGCTTGACCGTCTTGTCGTCTCCCGGATCGAGTTTCCCACCGACGATAATTATTCAGACCGGTCGCGCATCAGCGCGCAGCTCAAACCGGATTTCATCGCGCAAATTGGCAAAAGGGCCGCGCGCGAAAATCTGTCCGCTATTTTTGTGCATTCGCATCCGGGGTCCACTCCGCCGGAATTCTCCGAAATAGACGATGATGGCGAGACACATCTGGCGCGGTTCATGTCCGTGCGTGCGCCCCACACGGTGCATGGAGCCGTGGTGGTAAGCGCAGGGGGCTGGTGCGCTCGGCGTCTGGGTGAAAAGACTCCCATGCGCGTCGTGTCGGTCGGGCCGCGACTGCAAGTTCTATTCGACGCCGATGGCCCGTCAGGTTCCACGCCGTTGAAATTTGACCGTCAGGTCAGGGCACTCGGGGCTGCCGGCCAAAAATATCTTGAGTCACTCACTGTCGCCATAGTCGGTCTGGGCGGCACAGGCTCGATTGCCGCGGAACAGTTGGCGCATCTCGGCGTGCGCAAGTTCATCCTTGTCGATCCCGACCGCATAGAGACGACCAACCTTAACCGGGTGGTCGGTGCTCGCGTAAGCGATGTCAACCGGCACAAGACGGACGTGGCGGCCGACATGATCGCACAAATCACGTCCGACGCTGAGTGTAAGCGCATCCTCGGGGATGTGACGCGAACGGCGGTTGCTCGCGAACTTCGGGCCGCCGACTTTATCTTCGCGTGCACGGATTCGCATGGCAGCCGCGCCGTCGTCCAGCAGATCGCATATCAATATCTCATCCCATGCGTTGATATGGGCTCGATCATCACCGCTAGGGCAGGCCAGATCGCGGGCATACATGGCCGGGTGCAGGCACTCGCGCCGGGACTGCCGTGCTTCACATGCTGCGAGCTGCTGGATTCCGAAGAGGTCCGGCGGGACATGATGAACGCCGAAGAGCGGAGCAAAGATCAGTATATTCAAGGCGCGCATGAACCCGCGCCCGCCGTCATCTCCATCAACGGGACCGTGACCTCGATGGCGATGACAATGTTTCTGGCCATGATGGTAGGGGTGCCAAGCGCCGCCCGGCATCTTATCTACGACGCGCGCCCGCCCTCACTGCGATCCGTTTCATTCACCAGCAATCCGAATTGCTATATTTGCTCCCCGCGAGGCGTTCTTGCGCGGGGAGATTCGCAGCCCTTGTTCACGCGGGACGACTGACATGGCGATCCGCGAATTTTCGCCAGAAGGCACGCCGCGCGCGAAAATCGCTTTCGTCGGGGAAGTGCCGTCTGATGAGGATTTAAAAAGGTTCGTTGAGCGCAAGGTCACATGGGAGCCATCCAAGGCGAACGGGCCGGTGACGTTGGATAAGCTTCGCGATGACGACTATATCGCTAAACTCGATGCGGTGATCTGGACTCAGGACCCCAAGAATCTGAAGACCCTGCCTCAAGATTTGCTCAAAGTCGGGCCGCGCCTTCTCGATCACGATGTCCGAATCTACGTTCGTCTAGCAACGGACGAACAACAGACGGCGATGCCCCGGCAGGTCATCATAAATCAGCTTAGGAAAGGTTCTCTGCCAACTGCGAATCTTCGGCCCGAGGAGTGGCAGTCCGTTCCCGAAAACCTGCGCGAGAGAGAAAATGCTTTTCTATTGCCGTGCGTTTACATCATCGACACCATGATGTCTTGGGGTGACATTGCCGCTTTGGCCTGTGATAGACCGGCGGGCCCCCTACGGGAATTCGAGTTGAAATTTGACGAAGCCGCTCTTCTTGCCCGATTTGGATCTGATGGGCACGACGAACGGGTTTTGTTGCTCAAGCGGGCATTCTGGAATTGCTCGGAGCTTCAACTGATATCGATCGACGGCGGCCTCTCGGGCGCACCGGTCTTTAAGGCTTACGCCTCGCTGGGTGCCGGATTAGTGCAACAGGGAGCGAAGGGCGCATACCCGCATCTGTATTTTGCGAAGATCGGTAAGCGCAAAAAAATCATCGACGAGCACGACGAATACTGCGGCCATATATTCGAATACGTCCCTTTCTATCTCGGGCCGCGGTTGCGCCGCGATCGCTGCAACCTCGGATCAACCCAAGGAATTCTTGTGGGCGATTTTGTCGAGGGAGCAGAGTCGCTGGTCTCCTGTGCGCGAGGCGGCCGCTGTGGGCATGCCATCGCCAACTTGTTTGACAAAACGCTGGGAGGCTGGAGGAAACAACAGCGCGTTGATACGGCATCCTCGCTTGCGTCCTATTTCGACAAAAAGTGGCGCATCGAGGGACAGAGCGAGTTTATCGCCCTGCCCCCCGAGCGGATACCGCTCGTTAAGAACCTCCGCGCGGATATCGCGATCGATCCCTTGAAAGCGATATTCGACAAACTGGGGCAAACCGACCCCTTGGTCGCTCCCGCGCATGGCGATATGCACGCGACCAACGTGCTTGTCCGGCACGGCGACGCAATTCTTATTGATTTTGAGAAACTGGAGCCGCACTTTCCGCTCACCTACGACCCCGCGTCACTTGAAGGTGGGCTTTTTGTAGAAGGCTTCATTGAAGACCTTAAGAAAAAAAAGCTTACGCCCAAGAAGCTTTTGAGCTTGATTAGCCCGCTCTACGAGGAAAAAGCTTTGAAGATGGGCCAGTCCACACACTGTAGACCGGGCGACCCCACCGAATGGTTTTTTAACGCTGTGAATCAAATTCGTGCGTTGAGCTGGTCGGCCGAGCGGGTGCCCGGGCAATACGCGCTGACGCTCGCGCTATGCCTGATTCGCAAGGGGTGCAACGATCATCCAGAGCTAAAGGAAAAGGAGCCGAACACATTGCGGGCGATTGCGTTCTTCTTGGGGCAAAAGATTTTGCGAGCGATGGCGCCGACTACGGCGACGACATCGCCCGGGCGCAAGCGTCGATCCCCGGGGGCCGGGCAATGATCATAAATTTCACCGTCAAAGCCAGAGTTGCCTCACGCGCGGGCGCCAGCGCGTATCTGAAGCAACCGGGTGACGCAGTCATTGTGGATCGGTCAGGCCCACGCTGGCTGATCATGTCATGCCCTTGTGGTTGCGGAGCCGAACTGCCGGTAAACCTCGATCGGCGGGCCGGTCCTGCATGGCGACTCTACGAATCCCCGAAGGGTACAAGCGTTTATCCGTCGGTATGGCGCGATACCGACTGCCAGAGTCACTTCATCATACTGCGCGATAAAATCCTATTGTTTGGACCGCGAGGAGACGATTGGTGGTTTGACGAGGAAGAGATCAGCGAGACCGAACTGCTCGACCGGGTACTCGAAACGCTCTCCGCTCGCGAACGATCAGTCGAAGAGATAGCCGATCAAATTGCCGGCAGCGTGCCTTGGGATGTTATGCGCTGTTGCCGAAAGCTCTGCCGAAAGGGCAAAGCGATCGAAGGAACCGGCCAGTCAAAAGGCCGGTTTAGGAGACTTTGAGGCGGCGAAAGAGGCACGGATGGGTCAGCGGCTGGGTCACTGCTTGGGCGCGGCGTCAGCGGTGAGCGTCGGCTGCTCCCGGATCGCGACTTTGGCGCATTTCCTCTTTCAGTCTTCCTACTTCGAAGCGTTCGATTCGATCGAGCGTGTAGTCGAAGCCGGAGGACGACGACATCGCTTCCAAGGTGGCCCAGATGGCGGCGATGGCCCGGCGAAATTTCCCCTGCTCCGGGACTGCATGGCTCGCTGGGTGCGTCATGGGAAGCTCCTCGTCGTCGAGGCTATCCGCGGGGACATACAAGTACACTACGCAGAGCAAGGCACCAAACAGTGCATATTGACCAACGCGATAGGCCGTTTCCAGGAAAAAGAACGCTGACTTTCGCGTGGGGGCATGTCTTGCCATTGAGGGAACTACAACTCTGCTCCAAAAGAAAATGCCCATGTTGATACAAAGTCAAATATGTTCACAACTGACGTATGTTCTACAGGTAAGAGTGCGTACGCGACTGAAAGAATGGTTCCCTGAATCACCATCGCGATAAATGCAAGTGGAACACTCGGGCCAGCACCAAAATACTCCCATTCTTCATATTTTTTTGAACACTCTCAAATGCCAGAAATAGCCCCAAGGCATCGACGGGACTATAGGCAATTTTGATCATCATGTATCCTTTCGTTCAACTTGCTAGAGAGCCGTCAGTCCACCGTCGACTGGAAGGTCGATGCCGGCGACGTAGCTGCTGAGGTCCGACGCAAGGAACAAAGCCGCGCAGGCGATTTCATCGGGGTACGCCAAGCGCGCCATAGGCGTCATCGCCGTGATCTGCTTTCTGGCTTCGGCGGCGCCCTCTTTGGACGGGAACTGCCCGTCGAACATCGGCGTATCGACCGCGCCGGGGCTCAGCACGTTGCTCCTGATCTATAGCGCGACAATCTGGATGGGAAGCGCGCGACAATCAGGATGGCGAGTCGGTGTCGCGGCGACGTGATGATTGCCGCGATGATTGTCGCGCGCAAGAGTTTTGTTCGCTCTGATTGTCGCGGAGCGTCAATCAGCGAGTGTTTTTGGTGTCGCGTGCGAGGGGGTCACCCTGGACCACGCTTCCGTTCGAGCGCGGTGCGCCTGCGATAGCTTTCGACGTTCGTCTCGACGATGGTGGCGTGGTGAACGAGGGCATCGATGGTGGCGAGCGTCATAGCAGGGTCCGGGGAGACTCTGTTCCACTCTCCGAAGGGCTGATTGGCGGTGATCAGCATGGAACGCCGCTCGTAGCGAGCGCTGATGAGCTCGAACAGCACGCTGGTCTCGGCCTGGTCCTTGGTGACGTAGGCAAGATCATCGCAGATCAGCAGGTCGAAGCGATCGAGGCGGTTAATGGCGGCCTCAGTTGAGCTCGCGCCGCGCTACCTGGAGCTTCTGCACGAGATCGGTGGTGCGGGTGAAGAGGACGCGCCATCCGTTCTCGATAAGGGCGAGGCCGATCGCTGCCGCCAAGTGACTCTTGCCGCCGCCGGGCGGACCAGCGTCATAATGCCGGGTGTCTGCGATCTGAGGTGGAGATCCTTTACCCGTTCCATCCGCGATGCGGAGCGTCAGTCGTCGTTGTCGCCTGCAAGCGGCTTGGGGGTGAGACGCATTTTGTTATCAGACAACCTGACGCCACGTTAACGCTGCTGCCGGCATGGATGGCGGCTCCCGCCGCCGCTTCCTTCCATATCAAAGCTGATCCGCGGCTTCCGGTGGATCGTCTACTGGAGGCGCGTCTTCTTGTCGACGCGCTCTTAGCCTCCTCTTCCAGGGAATCGTCCCATTCACGAGGAGGCGGTCATGGCGGACGCATCACGTCGTCAGGGGGATCTGTTCGAGAGCCCTCCGACATACAGCAGCATTCCAATCGAAGCCCATCAGCAAATGCAGGAGCTCTTAAAGGAGCTTCTGACCGAAGCGCTCGCCGACAGCGCAGTCGAGGCACACAACGTGAACCGGGAGGACAGCGGTGAGCAAGATCACGCCTGAGCACCTTGCTCGCCAGGCCGTCGTCTACATTCGCCAGTCGACGGCCGACCAGGTTATCAACAACCGCGAGAGCCAGCGCCGCCAGTACGGCTTGGCCGACCGTGCGCGGCAGCTGGGCTGGAGCGAGGCGGTCGTAATCGACGACGATCTCGGTCGCTCTGGTGGTGGCACCGCGCGTCCCGGGTTCGAGAAGTTGCTCGCCGCCATTTGCGAAGGGCGAGTTGGCGCTGTGGTCTCGATTGAGGCCTCTCGGCTGGCCCGCAACGGCAGGGATTGGCATACGCTACTGGAGTTCTGCGGGCTCGTTGGAACACTGATCGTCGATGAGGATGGCGTCTACGATCCGCGCCAGCCCAACGATCGCCTTCTGCTCGGCATGAAGGGCACGATGAGCGAGATGGAGCTGTCTATCTTTCGGCAACGCTCGCTTGAAGCCTTGAAGCAGAAGGCACGCAGGGGTGAGCTCTTCCTCAACGTCGCCATCGGCTATCTCAAGGTCTCCCACGATCGGATCGAGAAGGACCCTGATCGGCGCATTCAGGAGGCGCTCGCGCTCGTGTTCACCAAGTTTGCCGAGATGCAGACACTGCGCCAGGTCCACCTCTGGTTACGGCAGGAGCGAATCACTTTGCCCGCGGTCGGCCATGGCCCCGAGGGCCGCCACGTCGAATGGAAGTTACCAGTGTACAATACGATCTACCACATCCTGACCAATCCCGCCTATGCTGGCGCCTATGTCTTCGGGCGCTCGGGCAGTCGGGTGACGATCGAGGCCGGCCGCAAGAGGATCGTGCGAGGCTTCCGGCGCGAGCGCAACGACTGGGAGGTTTTGATCAAGGACCACCATGAGGGCTACATTAGGTGGGCGGAGTTCGAGAGGAATCAGCGCCTGATCACCGACAACGCCAACGGAAAAAGCTTCATGAGTCGTGGCTCGGTCCGCCGCGGCGAAGGCCTTCTCGCGGGGCTTCTTCGTTGCGGCCACTGCGGCCGCAAACTTCACGTTGCCTACAGCGGCACGCACAGTACTGTCGGGCGCTATCATTGCCGCGGTAGCCAGATCAACCATGGTGGAGATCCGTGCATCTCATTCGGCGGTCTGCGCGCGGACCGCGCGGTCAGCGCGGAGGTCATCGCGCGACTGCAGCCGCTGGGTGTACAGGCGGCGCTGGTGGCCATGGAAGCGCGCGGGCGTGAACACGCCGACAAGCTGCGTCAGCTCGAGTTGACCCTGGAGCAGGCACGCTACGAGGCAACTCGCGCTCGTCGGCGATACGAGGCTGTCGATCCGGACAATCGCCTTGTTGCCGGCGAGCTGGAGCGGCGCTGGAACGAGCGCCTGGTCACTGTCCGCGAGCTTGAGGGCGAGCGCGAGACGTTGTTGGCTACGCCGGAGATGACGTTGAGCGACATCGATCGCGATCGGTTACTTGCGCTTGGTGCCGATCTCGAGAGAGCTTGGGAAAGTCCGGGTGCAACAGCTGCGACGCGCGAGAGGATCATCCGAAGCTTGATCCATGAGATCGTTGTGCGCGTCCGCGACGAGGTGCTGGACTTGATTGTCCACTGGCATGGCGGCGATCACACGGCATTGCAGGTGAGGAAGAACCGCACCGGCGAGCACCGCTGGAGCACCGCGGCAGATGTGGTCGATCTCGTTCGTGTCCTCGCGCGTCAGATGCCCGACAGCACCATCGCCGCGGTTCTCAACCGCGCCAGTAAGTCGACGGGGCGCGGCAACAGTTGGACCCGTGTCCGCGTTCGCAGCCTGCGCAACCAACACGCCATCGCGGCCTACCGAGAGGGCGAGCGCGCCGAGCGTGGAGAAGTCACTTTGGACGAAGCTGCAACTGCGTTGAAGGTCAGTCCTTCGACGGTTCGCCGTCTGATCGAAGAACGGAGCTTGCCTGCGCAGCAGCTGTGCAAAGGCGCACCGTGGATGATCAAAGCGGTTGATCTGGAACATCCTGATGTCAAGCGCGCCGCGCATGCGCGGCGGATCCGGCGGCCATCGTCTGGCGATCCGGGTCAAAAAGAACTTCAACTCTAAGGGGGTAGCGAGATGGGCAGTATGAATCTGACTCGGGCGGGCCGAACAGCAGCAGATTGGCGCCCTTGCCGAGCCAACCGTCGCCGGCGGCGAGCGCGGTCACCTGCGCCTTGGAGATCATCGGTACAGCCTCAAAGTCGAAGTTGTCGAAGGTCTTTCCAGCGGGCAGCCGAGCCTCGAGGAGATGGCGCTCGACGCGGCG
>NZ_JBVVOZ010000066.1:0-9458 GCF_055807395.1 Bradyrhizobium sp. Kon10
TCGACCATGCTTGGCTCACCTCGCTAGAATCAGCCATGATTCAAAGAATCACGTGCAACCGATTGTGCAAAGCCCTCACAGGGGGAGAGGGGAAGCGTCTCATTCCTTCAGATCATTCACCCGCTTCACCCAGGCGCGCACATCCGCGAGCACTTCGGGCAGCAACGCCCTGACCTCCAGCACCGTCATTCCCGCCTTGACGCGGGGGTCGTACAGCAAATTGAGGATGTACTGGTCGTAGACATCGAAATAGCCCATCGAGACGTTGTCGTTGAACATGGTCCAGGCCACGCTCGAGGTGTCGTTGATCGGGCCGAGCGATTGCAACAGCTCCTCATAGGCGCAGTCGAGGAAGGTGAAGTCGCCATTGTCGACGGTGAGGATGACGTCGGAATGCTCGATCTCGAAACTGTCGTTCTTGCGGAAGCCGGACAGGCATTGCGGATCGAGCGAGGTGCGGATCTCGCGGGCCCTCTCCGCGCCGTAGAAGCTCGCGATGGTGCGGTAGAGATCGCGGTCGCGCACCAGCTTCACCCGCACGTTCGCCGCCTCGCTGGTATCGGTCATGGCGATGTCGAGATGCTGCACGCGCGTGCCGATGTCGGCCACGACCCTGGCGAGCTGCGCCTTGCGGTCGGCGCGGTCGGTCTCGGCAAACACGCGCACGGGTCCGTCGAATTTGCGGATGCGGTCGACGCGGCCGGCGAGGTGGTATTCGGCGCCGAATGCGGTCTTCAGAAAGCCGTCGACGATCTCGGCGTCGGTAAAGCTCTTCTTCTCGGCACGCTGGCGCGAGGCGATCGCGGGCAGTTCGCCCGCGGCCATCGCAGCGGTCTCAGGCACGAGCATGAGCACTGCGAGCGCCAGCAGGGCGATGCGAAGGACAGGCGCGGGCGGATCCAATGCACTCATCGTCGCGCGACGCTGCCGCATTCGCGAGACCCGCACAAGCCCGCAGATTCATGCGCGCGCGGGTTACACCTAGGATCAGGCGCTCGTAGGGTGGGCAAAGCGTAGCGTGCCCACCATTCTAATCCAGTCCGCGGACACATGGTGGGCACGGCACAGGTGCGCCTTTGCCCACCCTACGGAAGCCCGCGCAAGGCTCTAATTGTTGAGCACGACCACCGTGGTGCCGACCGAGACGCGGCCATAGAGGTCGGTGACGTCGTCGTTGGTCATGCGGAAGCAGCCCGAGGAGACCGCTTGGCCGATCGTCTCCGGCTCGTTGGAGCCGTGGATGCGGTAGAGCGTCGAGCCCAGATACATCGCGCGCGCGCCGAGCGGATTCTCGATGCCGCCCTTCATGTGGCGCGGCAGGTCCGGCCGGCGCGCGATCATCTGCGACGGCGGCGTCCACTCCGGCCACTCCTTCTTCGCGGTGATCCTGTGCACGCCGCCCCAGCGGAACCCGTCGCGGCCGACGCCGATGCCGTAGCGCAACGCCTGGCCGCCTCCCAGCACCAGATAGAGCCGGCGCTCGGCGGTGTTCACCACGACCGTGCCCGGCGCGTAATTGGTCGGATACATCACGGTCGAGCGCGGGATCGAGCTCGCGCCACCGCCGAGAAATCCGCCGGAACTGGTACCCGTGAAGTCTACCATCCCCGCCGCGGATACGCCGCTCGCGCCCGTCACCAAAAGCGCCATTGCGGCGACCGACGCGGCCAAAAACCGGAACATTGTCTACCTCCCGGGAAAATCGATTCAATACAACTCTCAGAGGCCATATTCGCTGGGATTTCGCAAGCCCCGGCCCGGCGAGCGTCGCAACGTGATGGCGTCGCCGTTAGCGAATCCGTAAACCGTGACCGTCAAATTGAACGGCGAGGTCCGCAGCCGCGGGGCCGGGCAGGGCAGCAATGCCGCCGAATGCTTTGACGAAGACGGCGAACAATGTTTGATCGGCCGTGGATCTCATGGCTGCGGGAGTTGTCACGATGAACGGTGCGGAAAGCCTGGTGCGGACGATGGTCAAGGGCGGGGTGGACGTCTGCTTCACCAACCCCGGCACCTCCGAGATGCATTTCGTCGCAGCGCTGGACCGCGTGCCCGGCATGCGCTGCGTGCTCGGCCTGTTCGAAGGCGTGGTGACGGGGGCTGCCGACGGCTATTTCCGCATGAAGGGCACGCCGGCCTCGACGCTGCTGCATCTCGGCCCCGGCCTCGCCAACGGCCTCGCCAATCTGCACAACGCCAAGAAAGCGAATTCCGGCATCGTCAACATCGTCGGCCAGCACGCGGTCTACCACATCGCCTACAACGCGCCGCTGACCTCCGACATCGAGGGCCTGGCCCGGCCGATGTCGTCCTGGGTCCGCACCTCGCCCGATTCCAGATCGGTCGCCGCCGACGGTGCCGCGGCGATCGCCGCCGCCAAAAGCGCCCCGCCGCAGATCGCGACCCTGATCCTCCCGGCCGATACCGCCTGGAACGAGGCCGACGGCGTCGCCGAGGTGCCGGCCGAGCAGCAGCGCGCCAGCTATTCGCCGCAGGCGGTCGAGCAGGCCGCAAAAATTCTCCACGGCGACGGCGAGGGCACGCTGCTGCTGATGACCGGCAGCGCGCTGAGCGAAAAGGGCCTGGCGCTGGCCGAGCGCATTGCCGCCAGGACCGGCTGCACCGTGATGGGCCCGACTTTCCGCCCCAGGATGGCGCGCGGCCGCGGCCGCTTCTCGATCGACCGAATCCACTACGTCATCGAGAACGCGCTGCCGATGTTGGCCAAATTCCGTCACATCGTGCTGGTCGAGTCCGACGATCCCGTGGCGTTCTTCGCCTATCCGAACAAGCCGAGCATGCTCAAGCCCGCGGGCTGCGACGTGCACCGCATGACCTCCTGGGGCGAGAATTCGGTCGCCGCACTCGAAGCGCTCGCGGGCACGGTGAAGGCGAGCGCCAAGGACGTCAAGCCGCAAGCCTCGGCTGAGCTGGTCAAGCCGACCGGCGCGCTCACTCACGCCTCGATCGCGCAGGCGATCGCGTATGCGATCCCCGAGAATGCGATCATGATCGACGAGTCGCTCACCACCGGCCGCGCCTTCTTCCCGCCGACCGCGGCCGCCGCCCCGCATGATTGGCTCCAGAACATGGGCGGCTCGATCGGCTTCTCGACGCCGCTCTCGATCGGCGCCGCGATCGCCTGTCCGGACCGCAAGGTGATCTGCATGGTCGGCGACGGCAGCGCGATGTACACCATCCAGTCGCTGTGGACCCAGGCGCGGGAAAATCTGAACATCGTCACCATCGTGTTCGCCAACCGCATCTACCAGATCCTGCGCGGCGAGTTCGACAATGTCGGCGCCGGCGAGCCCGGCCAGCGCGCCAACGACATGCTCAGGCTTGACCGGCCGACGATGGATTTCGTGGCGCTGGCGAAGGGCATGGGCGTGCCCGGCCGCGCCGTGACCAATGCCGACGAGTTCAACAAGGCGCTGGCCGAAGCCGTCGCCGAGCCCGGTCCGCGGCTGATCGAAGTCCAGATGTAGGGGCACCTGCAAAACGGAGTGATGCGTAGCCCGGATGGAGCGCAGCGTAATCCGGGACGCCGTGGATTTTGCGAGAACCCGGATTGCGCTACGCTCCATCCGGGCTACGATTGGGCCCGGGGGCAACATGCAGACCGAGCTGAACAAGGTGATTGCGGCGCTCCGGGAGTTCTACGCGCAGGAATCGTTCCTGTTCGAGAAAGACGTCGGCGAGCGCGCGATCACGCACCGCTTCGCGGTCTATCTGGAGCGGCAGTTTTCCGGCTGGGCCGTCGATTGCAACTACGACCGGCTCGGCGAGCGCACGCTGCATCTGCCGCACGGCACGATCATCTCGACCGACGACCACCTGGGCAAGTCGATCTATCCCGACGTCGTCGTGCATCAGCGCGAGATCCCGAACAATCTGCTCACCATCGAGATCCGCAAGGCCAGCAATCACACGCCGCTGGAGCACGACCAGCAGAAGCTGAAGGCGATGACCGACGCGCATGTCTGGTTCGCCTATTGGATCGGCGTGTTGCTGGTGCTGGACAAGCACAATGCGACGACGTCCGAGGTCTATGTCGGCGGCCTCGTCGAACCGCAGCTCTCGCGCTGGTTCGCAGCCCGGCTGGAAGAGATAGGACCGGGCGCACCGCATTGAGACGTTGCGCCAACCAAAAAGCCGCCCGCGTCATGCGGGCGGCCTCTGCGTCCTCGTTCGTGGCAGGCTCAATGCAGGGGAGCACCCTGGCCCAGTGCGTAGGCCACGAAATCCCTGAGCGCGAAGTTGGGTCCCGTTACCGGTGCCCAATTCGGATCGAGCGACAGCACAGACGAATTGTCGCCGAACATCATGCCGAGGAAGACTTCGGCGACGATGCGTCCGCCCACCGGGCCGAGCTGGGGTGTATTGAGTGTCACCGGTGTGCCGGTGACAGGGATCGTCACCGCGGTCTGGAATTGCCGCGCCTCGGCCAGGATGTAGGTCCAGAGCGGGCAATTGCCCGCGAAGGCTCCGTTCGCGATCGACGCGATCGGGGTCTGCGGGTCGCCCGCTTCGGGATGGTCGACGGCCCGGCCGATGACGATCTGCTCGTCCGTCAGCGGCGTCACATGCATCGCCCTGGCGACCGCCTGCCCTGAAGGCAGGCCAAGCCGCCAGCTGCGTTCGAGATTGCGCAGCGCCAGCGACGCCGGATTCGAGGCGACCTCCGGCGGCAGCCTGCGCAGCGGATCGACCAGCGACGTATCGATGCGATAGGCGAACTGAAGCCGCCGCTTGTTGTCCGTACTGGTGCCGTCGCCGTCGACGCCATAGGCGCGCGTGTCGATGTCGATGAAGCGCCCCCAGTCGATGGCGCGTCCCGGACCCATGGCACGGAAGCCGGTCAGCGCGTTGTTGTCGGGATTGTTGGGATCGGGGAAGATCTGCAGCAGCATGTTGTCGGCGTCGTTGAGGCGATAGCCGGGGCGGATCATCGAATGTCCGAGCCGATAGGCTGCAACGGAAAACTCCACCGGCATGAACGGAAACGTCTTCCAGTGGTAGTAGGCGAGCTTGCTGCGATCGTACCGCCCGCCGGTCTTGAGATCGTTCAGCACGCTGGCATGGACGATGCGCGGCAGGAAGTCGTTCAGCACGACGTACTGATAGTGGAAGCGGACTCGCTGTTGCACGTCCTGGAACGAGAGGCTGTCATTGTCATCGATCATGCGGTTGTGGAAGCGCAGCATCAGTCCCTGCAGCTGCGAGACGATGCTGTTCTCGTCGTTGCGGGGATCGCCGATCAGCGCGCGGCCCTTGAAGCGCGGCAGGTCGTTGGCGTTGGAGACGCCGGCGCCGGTCAAGGTCTCGCCGAGCAGGAACTTGCCGCTGTTGTCGTACATGTAGGGCTGGTCGCCCGGACCGCGTCCGTAGACATTGTCCAGGTCGAATGAGGGAGTACGGAAATCGACGAGCCCGTCGGGATCCTGCTGCTTGGTCAACGAACTCACGGGATCGAAAGTGATGTCGTGATCGACGAACTGGCCGAAATAGGTGTAGAGCGCGGGAATCCCGCTCTCCTCCGCATCGGGGCTGTCCTTGGGTGCGTCGAAATCGCCGACCATGTTGTCGGCGAGCGCCGCGAGATTTCCGATGTTGTCGGCGTCGTTGGCGCCGAATTTCGCCGGCGTCAGATTGCGGAACATGCGGCCGAAGCGGCCTTGCGACAACGAGGAACGGGTGGCGTTCAAACCGCGGGGCGTAATGGCGTGACGAGTGCTCATAAAGTACCTCCATGAAAAGTTACGACGGCAAGCAACTAAAGCTAAAGTTGTTCGTCATGAAATATGCATGTGAGGCTAGATCGCGGAATCCGGCGCCGCAATGCGCGGCTTCACACATCGCGCGGCATCGATGCGGTTTCATGAACGAGCGCTACGTTCAAGCTGCGGATGTGTTTCGCGAATTCTTCCCGCGCTGGGACCGAATAACATTCTCGTCATCGAAACGAGCGACGTGAAGCAAGGTCAGCGACGCCGACCTAATCGCGAGACGATTGTGGTGGTGAACAGAGTATTCGCGTCAAACGTGTGGCCGCGTGCCTGCGGGCTCACGCGATGAAGTCTAACATCTCGCCGCAAAACGCGACCTCATCCTGACGGCCCGCCATTGGCGGGCGTCTCGAAGGATGGCCGCAAGCGAGCTTCCACGTTCGGCTATCGAGACACGCTGTCGCGCACTATGTGACCTCGCCCACAGTTTGCAGACCGGCCCCGCCCTATGGTCGGCGCACTTGCACGCGCCGATCCGGCGGGACTACGCTTCCCCCATTGGGGATCAGGTATTTTGGAGGTTCTGATGCACAAATCATATTGGCTCGCTGCGGCCGCAGCACTGGCACTCGTCATGCAAACGTCGTTCGCGTTGGCGCAGGCCGCTCCGGCCGCAGCCGGCACCGCGCCGGCAGCCGCGACCACCGCGCCACCTGCGGCGACCACTGCGCCGGCCGCGACCACCACCCCGGCGGCGACGACAACGCCGAGCGCCACCACTGACGCGTCGCAGTCGGCCGGCTCGAAGAAAACCGCCGAGAAGAAACCGGCAAAGAAGAAGATGACGCGGCAGCAGGAGATCGATCATTCGGTCGACAGCGGCACCGTGCCGGCGCGCTATCGCAGCTCGGTGCCGAAGGAGTATCAGCAATATATTCCGTTCGAGAAGCGATGACGGATGGTGCGGCGGCGCGAGGCGATTGGCCGCCGCGCCGCCGATGCTATCGACAATGGCCTTGCAAGGCGTTGCCATGCCGGCCCGGCATCCCCGGTGGCGCTCTGCGAGAGCGATGCTAGAGTAGGCCGACAGCCTGGGGGGAGTAAGGAGTCATGAGTGAGGACGCGAAGGATGCTGGCCTTGTCGCCATGATCAGCAGCATCCTGGGTGGTCACAAGCGCGCGGCAGAAAGTGTTGCACCGCCGCCGCTCACCGAGGGGCCTCCGACGGCGCCGAGCAACGGGTTTGAATGGGGCGAGCCGCCCACCCGCGATCCTGCATCGGCCAGGCCCGAGAACGAGCCCAACAGCGAGATCGAGTCGGAGAACGCCGACGCCGCACAGGCCATCGCGAAGCCGGTCGAGCCGCCCGCGAAGATCGCCACGACGCCGGACGGCAAGCGACTGCTGCCTGCGGAGGCGATCGCCGATCTCGTGCTCGGCGAGCTGCGCAAGCTGGAGAATTTTCCGGCGGCCGGCGCCTCCGTCACCGTCTACGGCTATCGGCACTGGAACGCTATGATCACCTTCGCGCCGTTCTCGACCAATTTCCAGAACGCGACCCGGTTCCGCAAGGCGTTGCCCGACCTCGTCTTCAGGCTGCGGCGCTTCGTCGAACTTGAGATATGATCCGGCAAATCACAGGACGGCGCGAACGCGCTGCCCTGAGCCAAACAGTTCGACAGGATTTTCAACTTGAGCGTCGCCTTTACCAAGGAAGAAAGCGCCGAAACCGCGTCCGAGACGCTGTTGCCGGATCGCCCGATCTCGCCGCATCCCAACCTGGTGACGGCGGCAGGCCTGCAGGCGTTGCAGACACAGCTCACTGAGGCGCGCCAGGCCTATGAAGCCGCGCAAGCCATCGAGGACGTCAACGAAAAGCGCCGGCAATCGGCCGTGCCGTTGCGCGACGCCCGCTATCTCGGCGAACGGCTGCGCACCGCGCAGCTCGTACCTGATCCAACATCGACCGACATCGTCGCCTTCGGCAGCACAGTGACCTTCAGCCGTCCCGACGGCCGCGTCCAAACCTATCGCATCGTCGGCGAGGACGAAGCCGATCCAAAGGCCGGCTCGATCTCGTTCGTCTCGCCGGTCGCGAGGTCGCTGATCGGGAAGGCGGTCGGCGACGTCGTGGGGGCGGGCAGCCAGGAGATCGAGATTCTGGCGATTGCGTAGCGGTGCGATTAGCGAGGAATCCCGTTGCCCCTCCTACTCTATCGTCGCATTCACCGTCATGACCGATCGGCCTGACCCGTAGGGGCCCTTGCCCTCGCCAAAGATGGCGAACGTATCGTTGCCCTTGTAACCGGATGCTGCGGTGTACCTGAACGTCGTAACGTTGATCTGCCTGAGCGTCCCGTGCGCAGGCTTCTGCGAAACGCCCGAGCTATGCATCGCTCCCGGAATTCGCATCGGGAAATTGCACGTTTCCCCCGACCTGACGGCGAAGTAGGCCGTCATGTCGACGCCAAACACGGACGGATGACCGGTGACACGGCACTCGGAGACGGCGAGGGCCGTAACCGGCGTCAGGCTCAGGACAGCAGCGACAGTCAAGATCCGCATGCTTGTCTCCCCGTGAGGATGAAGTGGCATCCGCGCAATTGATCCCGAAGCGTCGAGGCGACCATTGACGTGAATCAAGGTGTGGACTTGTGTCGACAAGGCGATTGAATAACCGACGTGCGAGTTTGCGCCGTTGGCCCCGAGCCGAAGAGCGCCTCAGCCGCCGATGTCCGCTGTCGCTGATAAACGGCCGCCCAGCTGAATTTGTCTCGACCGCAGCTTCTGACCCATACCGGAAGCCACATCCGCTTCATTCAAAATTGAGCATTCGACGTGTTATAGGTTGACGTAGTCAGTTCTTGCAACCTAGTGGCGCTTTCGAACCCAGCATCGGACCGTCACGCTTGAGCAATTTATGAAAGTCTGCCTAGTCGCGCTCGGAATATTAGCGGGCCTCGTGATCTTAGCGGTCGCGTTCTTCCGGCTCAACTTTTACGATATTCACGTGCGCTATCGCTTGACGGTCGAAGTTCAGGACGGAGACCAGCTCAAGACCGGGTCGAGCGTCATCGAAGCGCTCTACGACATCGAGCCGACTTGGTCTTGGAGCGGGCCCGGGAACTCCACCCGTGTCATAGGATATGCGCCCACCGTCGACCTCGGCGACAAAGGGCTTCTATTTCTGAGCTTCGCTAACGCGACACCAACCCCTGAGGAACGAGCTAGGTGGAGCGTATACTTTTGCGGAGCCGATAGCATGTATTGTCTTCCCTTCGAGGCTTACGGCCAACGTGATGTCCGCACCCATTACTACGATCGAGAGGCGTCGCTCAAAACCCTGCTACGACAAACTGGGCCGCGCGACGTACCATTTGTGGCGTTGCCAAAACTTGCTCGATTTCGGAACGGCGATGATCCGCGCCTGCTCGTGCATGTATCGCCCGACAATCTCGCCACAACTTTTGGACCTAATGTCCAGCTCAAGCGCGTTATCCTTCAATTAACCGACGACCCCATCACGCCGCCGCCGACGATTTGGCCGCAATGGTTGATGATCAAACATCAGAACACGATCCTTAGGGGATACGAAGCTGAGTGACGCGACGTATAACAGGACCCGGTTTGTGAGGAGTTTGATCGTCGGCTGTTGGCCCGAAGGCGAAGATCGCCGTCGTGTCCGGCACGTCGGCAGTCGAGGCCAGACCGGACCTCGGGCCGACGCGA
>NZ_JBVVOZ010000067.1:0-8637 GCF_055807395.1 Bradyrhizobium sp. Kon10
TGACCGCACCGTCATCCCTTGTTCTACCAGAAAAAGATCTTGCAGCCCGGGCCGTTCCACATATGAGTCAGAGCCAAATTTGAACGCCGATTGACAGGCGAGATCGCATATCGGGATACGGTCGACGAGATTTTGAATATGGGAGTTCATGATAATTCTCCTATTAGTCAACGACCACTTAGAGAGTGGCATCGTCGGCCAGATTAAGTGCGTCATAATCGCTCTGCGTCAGCTTAACCATGCGCTCGATGTCGGATGTGACGCTCGGGAAACCTGCCGGTGCGATCTCAACTGTCACGGTGCCGCTGCCGCATTGCAGATCATGCCGCGTCGTCACAGCGAACGGGCCGAACACCTTGGTTTCGCCCGCCGCTATGGACGCGGTGCCCTGCTGCGCGTCGCCCAATTGATCACCGAGCAGAACGGCGGATCCGGAGCTTAAGGCCGATGCGATAACCGTCAGCGCGCTATAGGACGGCAGGCCAATGCTTCTGCGTTCGTACGTGGTGAGCCTGTCAGTCATTTTGAATTCTCAGGTGGTTGGTACTCCCAGTCATCGATCCATTTTTGGCGATCTTGCAGGTGGCAAATGCGTTGCGCGGGCAGATATTCTGGCGGGAATTGTGCGAGGCCTTTAGCCTCGTCGCCCTGCCCATGCATTTGGATGTAACCGTTGACGTAAGTGCGGTGGAAAGGGCCGCGTCCCAACCCGGATGATGATCGGACCTGAGGCGTATTCAGCGAAGCTCGAGTCTGCAAAGGACCGCGAGTGCTCGCCACGAAAGATCGGTTCGCGGTCCTCAAACCGCTGCTTGCTCAGGCAGTCGCCTTCTGAAGCTCGACTTTCCCATGGCAACCGGAGCGTCTTCAGCGCAAAGGCCTCGTCTCCAAGGAGAGCCGCTCGCGAAAACTCGCAATGGCGCCTCCGTCATATTCAACATTTCGCGTTGTCGTGTTCAGCCCTATCCTACTGAAGACGTTAATGTCGGAGACCAGACACTGAGGCGCGAGTGTTCCGTCGCCGGAGCCGAAGAACATGGTATTGCCCTCTTCAAGCGAGGCTCGCAAATGGCTTTGGTGGCACGTGGATTGCTGGGACACCGTAAAGAGCCCGTACGATCATGACGGCCTCGCAGTCGCCCGGCCCAGGGGTCAAAATGAAACTTGCTCGATTGATCGCGGGTGTGTCAATCGTCTCCATTCCCGCCAGTATTTGAACTCATCTAGCGTGTCGATGCCCAGGTCGTTCGGTGCTCCTATACGTAGCGAACGACGGTGGTACCCGCACGGAATCCATGCTTAAGGTCAGATCATGAAACCGGTTCTCGTCTTCGATTGGAATGGAACACTGCTCGACGACGCCTACGCACTGCTCGAAACCACCAATGCAATACTAGATCGCTTTGGTCGCACAACGATCGACATGAAGAGTTTTCGGGAACATTGCGACGTTCCGCTGTCTCTTCTTTTTCGCAGTCTCGGACTATCGCAAGACGAGCTTGCGACGGTGGATCGCGATGGGAGTGCAATGTTTCACGACGCCTACGAGGCTCTTGCGGGCAGAGCCGACCTGCGCGAGGGTGCGCGCAGAGTCTTGGAGTTGGCGCGCCGAGAAGGGGCTTCGTCCATCATCGTGAGCAACCATATAGTCGACCCTCTGCGCTACCAATTGAGAAGACTTGGAATCAATGACTGCATCGACGATGTGCTCGCGTTTGAAAGCCGCGACACGCAATACAAATCGACGAGCAAAGGAGAGCGACTCCGTCTATACATGCAGAAGAACAACTTGAAGCCGGCGTCAACCTTCATTGTCGGCGATATGCCGATCGAAACGGATATTGCACGGAATCTCGGACTGATAAGTATAGCCATTACCGGGGGATTTGTTTCCGCGGCGCGCCTGCAAGCGGCGCATCCAGACTACACGATTAACAACCTTCATGAGCTGTTGCCAATCTTACGAAGCCACGGTTTTTTCGGAATGCACAAATTATGATCGGCGAAGAATCACCGCACAGCGTCGATAAAAGCTTGATCATGTCGTCCATGTTGAACGAGTTTATCTCGGCGTTTCGAACTCCGCCTTCGACATCGCACGCGTCGCATGGCCCAACCGCGCGGTTCGCTCGTTCCGAGGGCTGGGCAACGATGGCACCGGCCAGGCCGTCTCGACTGGGACCTTCCCCGTCGGCTCGTCTTGGCCTCGGCGCGCCTCCATGGTCTCGAGCACAACTCGCCCTCGCACCGTGATTTTCCAACCGCCGTTTTGGCGTTCGACGAGGCCGTCAGAAAAAATGTCCAGCCCGGGAACGCACGCGGCCAGCCGTTTGGTGCGCTCGGCCCATTCCGGGCCGCTGGTCGCGAGGATTGCCATGTCGCGCTTGAGGTCCGCCATCACGGCAAATCCTTGGGGGTAACTCACCAGGATCTTCAAGACTGTGATCTGGAAGTTCACTCCGCACCTCGCCCGATCAACGCCACATGATGGACGCTAGGGCCAGGGCTTTACGCCCGATCTGCCGCAGCAGCTTCGGCGTTGTTTCGTCGGTCTTTGCGGCCTCGACGATCTTGGAGGCCACGCGAGCGCCGCTCTCCTTGTGCGGAAGCGTCTCGCAGACCTCGTCAAGTACCGCTCGCGATAGAGCGGTCGTGGTGTATTCAAACATCGACGCCTATCCTTCCGTAAGTCTTTCGACCTTGGGATTGCCGCAGTTGAGGTAAACTCTGCCGCGCTGCGCACGAGGGCTCGCGCTCTACTCTTCTACCGCGGCCTTGATTCTGATCGATGCGGACTCAAATTGGTAGGCCGAGCTGCAGCTCGGCCTGGGTTCGCCCTGGCGTGAAGGCAAGAAGGCGGATCGGCTTTGGAGCGGGTATCTCGTTTGAAAGGAAGACGACCGACAAGTGTTCCAGCTCGCTGCGGCTCGAAATCGGGACGCGTCCCGTCCTGCTCCGCGCGATGATCTCGCAATCGTTGAAACCTCACCTTCAGGGTGATCGTCCGGCCACGCGAACCTTTGTCCTCGAAGTGCCTCCAGACCCTCTCGACGGAGCGGCTGTGCCTTCGTAACAACAGGAGTAAACGCCGAGGTGTCGACACCCAGTCGAAGGCGATGCCGCTGATCTTGATGACGCGGCGCCGCGTGCAACGCGTCCGCAACTGACTGAAAGCGCACACTGCAAATATCAGTCTCCTCACAACGGGCTCAGACGTGGACGCTACCCGATGGTAGCAGACGGACTTTCTACATCCCCCCCGAGCAACAAGGTGACGAATTAGCATATCCATCACGTGCCGCGACGCAGCCTTCTTCAGCCGAGCGATTCGGTCGTAAGATCGGGTTGGAGCGGATCTCGACTTCGGCATGAGAGGCCGCCATCATCATTCAACATTCCGCGTTGTCGCGTTCAGCCCTGTCCGGTTGAAGACGTTAATGTCCGGGACCAGAGACTGAGGCCCGAGTATTCCGCCAGCGGACGCGAAGCACATCGCTTTGCGCTGTTCAAGGGAGGCTCGCAAATGCCTTTGGTGGCACGTGGATTGCTGAGAGCTAGGTCGGCTCGGTCTGACCAAAGGGTCTCATTTGACGGCTGCTGGAGACAATTTGCGAAGAGAGGCCGTTTCGAGGGGTGTCGCTGGGTAAGCGGTTCGGTGTCAGCCGATGACGACGGGTGCGGGAATGCCAAACGCAATCGAACTGATTGTGGACGGTTACGTTCGCTTGAACAATCGGAGGGCCTCAGTATGCTGCGCTGGAAGCTGGCGGTGGACCTAAAGGGACGTGCAGGTTTTGATTTCCGGACAACGTCCAGCAGATCGAGGAAGATATCGTCGTGATCGAGGCGGGGCTGGCGCGGTTGGATGGCGCGGGGACCAGCTAACCTCCCCGAAGCCGTCCGTGTTCAAGCTGCGATTGATCGCGCAAGGGCGCGAGGATCGCGGCTTGGTTGCTGGTGATGCTGTAGCGGTTGCACGTCTGAGGTTACGGACGACGGCGTAAACCTGAATTCCTCCCGAAGCCGATGGGGTGCCCCCAAAAAGAAAGGCCGCCTGCGTCGCCACAAGCGGCCCAAAGTCTAGGGAGGAAACGCCCAAGGAGGGCAGCGATAGCGGGAGTGCTACCGCACATCCTTTAGATAAGGCGATCGTAGAGGCGGCTCAATTGTACGTAAGGGGTCACGGACCGATACCAAGGTTTATACATAACCGCTGTCGCCGAGGAGCCGGCTTGGATAGAGATCGAACCGTTCGAGCGAGCGCTCAATTATGCGCTTGGCAGCCGGCACCTCCGCCTGCCGAATCGCCGTAGTCGCCTCAACATCGACGATGATCGCGTTCTCGACGTCAATCAGGTAGTTCGTGGAGTAGGCGAAGAAGGCTTGGCCACCGTGAGCCCCCGTCCAGCGCGCCGCCGGGTCGGACGGCGAGACTTCGGCTCTCCCCCATCCCAATCGAACAAAGGGCTCTACCGCAGCCCCTTGTAACCGGCGTCCGGGGCTTTCGCGCCCCGTGACCTACGACCCGCCTCCGCCTTCGGGCGGATGCGCGGCAAGGCCGCAAGAGAGACTTCGCTCTCCCTTGGGAACCCATCGACCGGGGCAGGCGCGGCCCCGGAGCTCGCGAGGATCGCACGAGGTTCGTGCGAGGCGGGACGCGGATTGACGCGCCTAGGTTTGGCGGCATGACGAAGAAGACCGACAAGAAGCGCGACGCCCCTGTATCCTACCGCCCGCCCGCAGAGCTGCGGGACGAGTCCGGCGCCGCGTGGAAACGTCCGGTCTTTCCGCCAATGCCTATATCACGCGCGCCGTTTTCAACGCCACCAGCCACAGCCCGATCCGCAACTGTCGCATCCGGACGAGTTTAATCGCGCGGCTAAAAAGCCGATCGACCTGACGGTCGAATTCGGGGATGCGGGGGGAGGAGACGGGAGGCGCGCAGGAGCCAGCGCCCGAAGGGGAGCTCAAAATTCCGGCATTAGGTAGCAAACTCACCTGACTTATACACAAGGGTGGGCCCAGTGATATACCGGGGCAAAAAATATAACTTGGAACATATCATGATCCGCGTTATATAACTGCCGACTCAGGCGCGGTGAGTCGGAGGTTATATGAGCGATATATCTGGCGGGACTGACCCACTGAAAGAAGTTGTCGAGCAGATGAAGCGCGACGCATGGGCGGCCGGCTGGAATGCCGCCATGGAAGCTGTAAAGACGGCTCTGTCCGAGGTAATGCCAACGATGGATATCAGCGGGTCTGCGCCGACCCTTCCGGGGTTGCAGCCACGCAATTCTGGTTCCAATTCGAATTCTAACTCTAGCTCTACGACGCTCCCGACCGTCGGGACGACGCCGTATTACGTTTATCAAGCCGTGCGCGGGAAGCAGGGCATGACGGGCACGGAGGTGGTCGCCGCCGTTCGCGCCGATGGGCACGATGTCCCTGAACCGCAAATCAGAACCGCCCTATCCCGGTTGGAAAGACGCCAACTGCTAGCGAACCGGCATCGCAAGTGGTTCTTGAAGTGACAAACGAAATCCGGGGCCGCAAGGCCCCGGTAGATCGCTCTCTAGCGCAGTAAGTGTGGGTCCGCCTCGCGAGGGCGGCATCGAAAGGTAGGTGGTACATGACAACATAAAGCTATCGAATACCGAAGAGGCTTCCAGTCGCGTTGGCGCGTGACTGGGGCCTCTGAGGACATGGGCCGGGTCTTGGAGGCGCTAGCCGGATTTCCACCTGTGCAAGCTCGGGTCCGATCCCCGACCGGTCCACCATCATTTTTTATCAGACTCAAGGATTCCTGTCGAGCGGGGGACCTTGATCCCGCTTTCCTTGAAATCCTCAAAGAATGAAACGCCGCCTTCCTCCAAGGCAACTCGCATTGCCGTTAGATTATTGCGCGTCGGCTCCCGGCGTCCTGCCTCAAAGTCTCGCACCGTCGAAACGCCGACGTTCGCGATTTTTGCAAGCGCGTCTTGAGGCCAACCTAGCCATGCTCGCGCGGCTCGACACTGCTCCGGGGTCATTCCCGGAATATGGCGACGTAAAAGAATTTCGTCAAGGTCAACGATTTACGTTGACGCCATTACTTTCAACGCTTATCAATGAGGTCAACGGAAAACGTTGGTCTCATGTCGCAACACTTCCTTCTCACGGCAAAGGCGAGGTCGCTAAGTTTAGCGAAGGTCGCCCGTTTGTCGGACGAGGAAGCTTACCAGACCTTCAAGCTGATCCGTTGGTCCGCCACTAACGGCGAACCCTTCTGCCCCAAGTGCGGCTGCGTCGCGGTCTACACCTACCAGACCCGCAAGCTGTTCAAGTGCAAGGGCTGCAATCACCAATTCAGCGTCACGTCCGGGACGATCTTCGCCAGCCGTAAGCTACCCATCCGCGACTACCTCTTGGCTATCGCTATCTTCGTCAACGGCGCGAAGGGCCACAGCGCGCTCCAGCTTAGCCGCGACCTGGATTGCCAGTATAAGACCGCTTTCGTAATGGCTCACAAAATCCGCGAGGCGATGACCTCAGAAGCCAATGGCGCGACCGTTAGCGGCACGGTGGAAGTTGACGGCGCATACTTCGGGGGCCACGTCCGCCCGGCCAATAATAAGGTCAACGTCGCGACCGTCGCCTTGCTGAGAACCAGACCGGCAAGCGCCGCGTCGTCGTCATTATGCGGGAGCGCGATGGCCGCACGCTGCCGTTCGTCTTCAAGTCCGAAGATGCTTCGCTAGTGACGATTGCGACCCGCGTTGCTCCCGGTAGCACCATTCACGCTGACGAAGCCGCGCATTGGGACGCGCTGCACGCCCGTTTCCTCACGAAGCGGATCAACCACAGCGAAGCTTATTCGGACGGCGAGGCCTGCACCAATCAAGCGGAATCGTTTTTCTCGCGCCTGCGCCGCGCCGAGATCGGCATCCACCACCACGTTGCTGGCCCCTATTTGGCAGCTTATGCGAGCGAAATGGCTTGGCGCGAGAACAACCGCCGTATTAGCAACGGTGAGCAATATCTGATGACCACTGACGCGGCCTTGCAGCACCCCGTCTCCCGGCAGTGGAAAGGTTACTGGCAGCGCGCCATGAAGCCCTAAGATGATTTCTTCGTCAGCCGCTCCGGATCGGCGGTGCGCTGTGCCGATCCCAGAAAATTGTTACTGGAAACGACTCGACGGCCGGTTTCCTGTTCGATTTGCTTGCGCGCTGTCCCGGCGATGTTGCCGCCAGATTTAGCCGCATGAAAATTCTCGCTAAAGCCTTGGGCATCGCGCTGTTGCGCGATTTCCTTAGTCGAGGTCTCGCCAAGCATGGTCAAAATCAGTTCCATGTTGGTCATGTGATCGCGGAGATTGTGCCCCTTCGCCAATCCTTTGGCCAGCTTGTGCTGCTCGGTCGGGATACCAAAGGTGGCCTGCGCAATTGTGTTGGTAAGGGTTGCGTATTGCTGCCCCTCCTGAACGCCGCGCTGTTGCCATTCCGATGTGAGTTCCTTGCGCGCTACGATGCTGCGGATGCGGGTTTCGATCCAGTCGTCGGAACGACCCTGAATCTGGTAAGCCAGAATCGCCCGCTTGATCGCGATTTCAGGATCTTGCCATTCCTGAATGCGCTCATAGCCAACACGCGCCAGCCAACGCTTGATCGGCTCCGCCTTCGGGGACGAGATCGACTGAATAATACGGAACAGGGTTTCGGGGGTTGCAACCTCAGAGAGACGTTTCTTCCCGTCCGCTCCGGGCAACGGCAACTTTCCGATTTTATCGGAAAGTTCAAAAAACCCTTCTTCATCAGTGAGTTTGGTCTTAACGTCATGCCAGTACTTGCTGGCCCGGTCAGTCCCGACCAATGCCCCAACGATATCCACGACTGAGTACCACCACTCATCGTTGTGGCAGACACGGCGGATTTCTGCGCCCTTGAAGGCGATCAGCTCCATCTCGCCATCGGCCACAACCGGCGAGATTTTACCTTCCGCCTCGACTTCCTGTTTGGTGAGCTTTGAAAAGCTAGCGACGGCTTCATCCATTGGCTTATCCAGACCGTATTTCTTCTCATAATGCTTTTCGTTTTTGCTCATGAGATCATAGCCTTATAAGTATGGATGGAACTGGCCGGCTTCAACGCCGCAGCGAATCTAAAAGGCAGACTCAGGCAATATACGCTGAATCGCGCCAGCTTCTCCTATTGATCTCTCCTAATTCCCCACAGCATGTACTGTCCCGGCCCCTGCTCGCACCGAACGAGGCCATTTTCCCGCTGGGCCCGGAGCGCGACGCCGACCCGCTTTGACATGATCCGCAAGAGCCGCTGATCGCTCTTGTCCAAGGCCCGCTCAACTAGAAGTTCCAAGGCGATATCGCGGCTGGTAAGCGGCTCTGCGGCTTGGCGGAGGATGCTGAGCACGATCCGGGACATTTGGCCCCGATTGCTCCAATCCTTCGGCGGGCGAAAGGCCTTGGGCCGGATCGTTTCAACCTGAAAATCGGGGTCAAACTGGACGATGGTGGCGTCTAAGCTTTCGAGGTCTAGAACCATCTTCCGAAGGGCCTCATGGATCGTGTCCCGTGGCGTGGTGTAGCTGGCGGTGGATCACCGCGTTCGCCGGCGAGAGCCGGGCTGGTCAGCTGGC
>NZ_JBVVOZ010000068.1:0-7617 GCF_055807395.1 Bradyrhizobium sp. Kon10
GCTCTCTACGGTCTCGATTGCTGCGCTCAGTCATATCTGTCTCCCGCTGTCGAGGAGGGGGACATCCCCTCTCATCTGGTGGTCGCAGGAGTAGCGCGGGCTGCTTCGCTAGGCTGTGATGCTTGTCACAGAGGCAAGCGACTGGCTTTTTTCCGGGAAATGCTCGTCAGCTTCGCACCTGCACTGCAGTTTCGGGAGGCTTGCAAAGATGAAGATTGTTTTCTGGAGGGAATGGACCGTGGGTTACGGCGGATCAAAGCATCTGCCGCTGCGCGAACGCGGCAAAAGCGCCAGCAGCGGCGGTCAACTCCTCAAAGGTTCCGGCTTCGACGATCTTGCCGTCGACCAGCACGATGATCCGATCCGCAGTCCTGACGGTGCTCAGCCGGTGAGCGATGACGATCCGGGTGACGTTCAAATTCTCCAACGCATCACTGACGATGGCCTGGGATCGATTGTCGAGCGAGCTCGTTGCCTCGTCGAACAGCAAGACGCGCGGACGTCGCGCGATGGCGCGCGCGATCATGACGCGCTGCCGTTGTCCTCCGGAAAGCGTACTGACGCCTTCGGACACCTGGGTCAGCATGCCCATCGGCATCGCCTTGATGTCTTCTTCAATTCCGGCGAGCCGGGCGGCTTCCCATACCTGGTCGAGCGAAAGCCGAACTCCACCGCAGATATTCTCGTAGATGTTCCCGTTCGCGAGCCGAGCACTTTGCAAGACAACGCCGAGCTGGCGCCGCAAAGCACTTACGTCGAGCGTCTCAATTGATTTTCCGTCGTAGAACACCGCGCCCGACTCCGGTCGCTCGAACCCCAGCAAGAGCCGGAACAAGGACGACTTTCCGCCGCCGGATGGACCGACGATCGCGACGTATTCTCCCGGCGCGATCTTCAAGGTGACGTTGTCGAGCACCAGAGGGCCACTCGACAGATACCGGAAGGACACGCGCGCAAGCTCGATCGAACCGGACAGCTCTCCCGGCGCCTTGCGGTCGTCTGAAATCTCAGTCGGGCTCGCGATCAGAGGCCGCAACCGGAGCAGCGGGGGTATCGCAATGAGCGCCTCACTGACACCGCCGGCCCAGGAGCCGACCGCACCCATCGATTGCCCGAAGGCGGAAAAGAACGCGAAGAACGTGCCGAGATCCGTGAGCAGCTTGCTGTTCGAATAGGATGCATAGGCAAAGATGATCAGCGTCGCGATCGTCGGAAATGCCGTCTCGAACGCGCCGAGGCCGTTGCTGGCAAGTTGCGAGGACACGAAATACTGCTTTTGCGTCGCGAACTGCTTCGACCAGATTCCGAGCGCGCGCCCGGTCGCCCCCGACACCCGCAACTTGCCGACACCCGTCAGCAACTGGAGAACGAACCCGCTGACCTTGCCCTGCTGGTTGAAGTGCTTGTTCTCGAAATACAGCCGCAGCAGGTTGGTGGAGATGATGGCTGCCGCCCTGACGAATGTCAGCCCAATCGCGAGCAACGCCAGCTTCGGGCTGTAGTAGACCATCAAGCCGAGGCTGAAGATGCAGAACAGGCCTGCGATCATGCCGCGCAATGCGTGGCCCGTCAGCGCACGCCGCGCGGCGTCGATGCCCATCGCGCGGTCGACCAGTTCGCCCGCCGTGAATTCCCGAAAGATGGCCGTCGGCAGCCTTAGCAGGCGATCGATCATCGCCGACTGCAATCGCCAGTCGATCGTCGCTTCCATGCGAAGCATGACGAGGCCCTGCATAACCTGAACGCCGGCTACCGCCAGAGCCGTCAGGCCCAGCGCGAGCGCGCAGAAGACGAGCTGGTCAAGCTCCGATCTCGGGATGATCGAGCTGATCAGCAGATTGGTGACAAAGGGCGTCACCAGCGACAGAAGCCCGATGATTACGACCGCCAATGCGATGCGCAGACCGCTACCTCGCGCATAGCGAAGGGCAAATTGAAGAAGGTCCCTGAACTTCAGGGAGCGTGAGGGCAGCGGCGGATAGAACATCGCCGCTTCCGGAGCGATCTGTGCCGCCACGGCGCGATTGACGGCCGAACGCGCTTTCGTCAGCGGATCGACCATGATATAGCCGCGGCGCGGCTCGTGGACCAGAGCGACCGGCTCGCGCTTCTCGCCGAACCAGCCGACCAGCGGGCCGGCATCGGTTCGCCACCAGTCCGACCGGAGCAGGACCTGCCTTAGCCGCAGACGGGCATCCAGCGCGATTTGCGTCAGGCCAGTGAATTCCTGCCGGCTGCCCTCGACCCGGCCTGAGATCGCAATTGGTGTGCGCATCGCGCTTCCGACGAGTTGGCAGGCGCCGGCCAGACGGTCGGAATATGATGCATCGACCGCGTCATGATCGAAGCGCCGCACGATGATGCCGGACAGGCGGTCGAAGGCTTCGATGGACTGCGACGCCGCGAGAGTGGTCCGGCTGACCAGGCGCTCGCTCTCGCCCACCCTCTCATTGGCCAGAATGCGTTGGACGCAGGCCACGAAGCTCTGGTGGAACTGATCGATTGCCGGCCAGATCGAGGCCGGCATTACGCCGGCTGCGACTACGCCACACCCTTCCTCGCCCGCCTCGACCCACAAGCCAGAGGTGAGCGGCAGCGGCTGGCTTCCAGCGGCGCAAGAAACGGCAACGCCCATCAGCCTGAGGACGCCGCGCTCCACCGTCAGCCAGAGCAGTCCACGCATGGGTCCCCGGCCGCATTCGTTCGGGAGCAGTTGGGCTTCGCCCACCGGCAACTCCGTCATTTGCCACAACGGCGCAGGTCCAGCGACGAAGCGCGCCAGCCGCTCGATCCAGCGGGTGGCCTGAGCTGCCGATGTGCGATCAGACCGGGCGTGCGCAGACGCGCGCGTGCTGTCGGTGCCGACCGCGATGAAGCTCACGCCGCGTCCTGCCGAGACCGCGAGCGCCGGGAGATCGGGGACGACATCGCCGCTTTCGATCCGAAACAGATGGTGTCTGCTCCCGTATTCCCCATCCTCGACATCCACGGCGAAGATGTCCAGATGACCGGCGACGACCTCCAACACATGGCCGTGGTGATCGAGCCGGATAGGCCTGCGACCATCGAGCGTCATGTCGATCGGAAGCTCCGCCGAGACGAGGCTCGCGCAGGACACGATGTTTTCAGCCGAATGGATCATTCCTGGGACACCAGCCTTGCATATTCGCCGTCGAGGGCCAGCAGGCTCTCGTGCGTCCCGCGCTCGACGACCTTGCCCTGTTGCAACACGACGATCTCGTCGCAATCCCTGATCGTGCTCAGACGATGTGCGATGATGATGCAGGTGCAGCCGGTTCGGCGCAGATTGTCGTCGATCGCCTTCTCCGTAACCGGATCGAGCGCGGCCGTGGCTTCATCGAGAACGATGACGGAGGGGCGGCCGACGAGAGCACGCGCGATCTCGATGCGCTGACGCTGCCCTCCGCTGAAATTCGTTCCACCCTCGCTGACGTAAGTATCGTAACTGCCGGTCCTGATGGCGATCTCGTCCTGGATCTGCCCGTCTTTCAGTGCCCTGGTCAGATCGAGGTCCGGCGTCGTCCGGTCCCAAAGCGTGAGATTGTCCCGCACCGTGCCCTCGAACAGGAAAATATCCTGGTCCACGTAGGCGATCGAGTTAGCGAGGATCTCGGGCGGGACGTCCCCAAGCGGGACCCCGTCGATCAGGATCTCGCCGACCCACGGCTTGTTGAGGCCACAGATCAGGCGGCCCAGCGTCGATTTACCGCTTCCGGATGCGCCGACAAGCGCGACGCGCGATCCCGGACTGACGGCAATCGAAAGGTCTGCGATCAGCGGAGGTTCGAGCAGCGAATAGCCGAACTGCACGTTTCTCAGTTCGACGCGTCCGGCGAGCTTTGCGGGGAAACGCCTTTCGGATCCGCCCTCCTTCGGCTTGTCGCCGAGCGGATAGTTGTAGACGTCTTCAAGGCGATCGAGCGCACCCCGGATCAATTGAAAGCCGCTGGCCTGGTTGACCAGCATTGCGACGGGGTCCGAGAAGCTTGCCATCAGGGACTGGAATGCGACGAGGCTGCCGAGCGTCAGCGACCCTTCAGTCACCCGCAAACCTCCAAGGATGAGGATCGCCGTCACGGTCAGTCCGGAAATCAGGGTCGGGATCATGTCGAGCATGATCGACGACGAGGCGAGCTCGCGCTCGGCGTTGAGAAGCTTGGCCTGAACGCCGGACCATTGTCCGAACGCCTCGTCCTCGAGCCCGCTTGCCTTGATCGTCTCGATGGTCCTGACGATGCTGACCACCGCCCCGAGCGACTTTCCTCGCTCTTGTGAGAGCCCGCGACTGAGGTCCTCGCGACGCCGGTGCGAAAGCCGCAGGAACAAAACGTTGAGCAGCGACAAGGCAATGCAAATCGCGGCAAGCCAGAGATCATAGACCGCCATCGCGAACGCAAAGAACACGACCGAGGTAAGATTGAGCACGTTCGCCGCAATTCCGCCCGCAAGCAGCCGCGCGATCTGCTCGTTTGCCAGGACGCGCGTCGCGATGTCTCCGGCATGGCGTTGAGTGAAGAACTCCATCGGCAACGCCATCACCCGCCAGAGAAACCGGCTGATCATCACAACCGATAGCTTCGTCTGCAGTCTCAGCAGCAGGGATTGCTGGAGCAGCGTCAGGACCGTACGGATCAGTGCGGTGATGGCCATCCCGACAAGAAGGGGACGCAACCACCCGTCCAAATGCTGGATCAGGACGTCGTCGATGAAGATCTTCGAGAAGCTCGCAGCGACAAGGCCCGGAACAACCGTGACGAAGCTGAGCAGGACGAGAAGTCCGACGGCAGATTTCGAGCCGCGCAGCTCGCGGACGAGGAGGCGCAGTCCGCCGGGCTTGCTTCCTTGCGCGACAAACCCGGCGGCTGGCTCCATGGTGAGCACGACACCGGTGAAACTCCTGTCGAGCTCATCGATGCCGATTCGTCTTCGCCCAAAGGCGGGGTCGTTGATATAGGCGAACTTGCCGTCAATTCCGTCGAGAACGACGAAGTGATTAAAGTTCCAGTGAATGATGCAAGGCGTCGGCGTTGTGCGAAGTGTTGCGACCTCCTGCCGAAATCCCTTGGCAGACAGGCCGAAGCGCCGTGCGGCCCTGACGACGTTGCTCGCCTTGCTGCCATCGCGTGACACGCCGCATTCGACACGCAACTGCTCGAGCGGCACCCAGCGGCCATAGTGCGCCAGCACCATGGCAAGACAGGCCGCGCCGCATTCCGCCGCCTCCATCTGCAGGACGGTCGGCGTTTTCTTCACTCCTGGAGTTGGAGACCTATCCATCGATCCCGGTCAGCTTCCTGAGGAGAGGAATAACGAGATCCAGCGGGCGCCGGTTTCGGGTGGTGATTTCGGCTTGGGCGAGCGTTCCGCTGGTCAGGTGAACCTGCGGTCCCTTGCCAACGGCCCATCGATAGCCGCTCGTCGTCGAGTCGTCCCGCTCCAGGGACACGGCGACGGCATAGGGCGCGCCGTCGTGGGAGAACACCTTAACCAGCTGGTCATTGTGGAGCACCGCAGTCATGCCTTGCGGAGTCACGGGAAACTCCGACACGCTCGAGACGGTCCCGATCATCGTGCCGAACTCCTCGCGCTTCACGGTGCTGGGTGCGATGCGGACCTGGGAGCCCGGCTTGACGCTCTTGCCCTGCTCGGCGGGGACATAGATCACCGCCTCGAGCTTCGAGCCCTCGTCTTCAATCAGGACGACCGGCGTACCGACGGCGAGCACCGAACCAGTCGATATCTTGGTTTCGAGCACGCGCCCCGTAATCGGACTGAGAACCTGAGAATTGCGCCCCAGGGTTCCAGCCAGCGCCTGCATCTCCCGGCGCGCATTATTGGCCGCGAACTCGGCCTGCTGCAATTCATGCTCGCGCTGCGTTTCGAGATCGGATTGCTGGGCGTGCAGCTTGAGAATCTCGTTTTGCGAATCCGTCCGGCGCTGCTGCGCCTCGGTCAACTCAAGACGGCGATCTTCCAGCGTCTTCCGCGTGGTCAGCCCTTTGGCCATAAGCTGCTCGAGATTCTTCACGTCGAGGTCCAGCGACTGAACGCGCTGCCCGGTCGCCTCGATGACCTTGTTGAAGGCGGCTTCCAGCTTTTGGAGATTGGAGACCTTGACCGAGAGTTCCGACCTGACCTTCGCGGCCATGTCGTCGTGCTCGCGCTGGCGTTCGTTGTAGGTCTCCACCGCATCTGCGTACTTCTGCTCGATGTCGGTTTGCGAAATCTGGGCAATCAACTGACCCCGTTCGACATGGTCGCCAACGGAAATGCTGAGCGAAGCGAGCCGTCCTTCCGCGGCAGAGACTGCATCGACGACGCGGCCGCTGCCGACCAGAATTCCCTGTCCCGATACACGCGAGGGAATCCGGCCGTAGATCCCCCAGACGAGCGCCGCCACCAGTGCGGCCGTCACGACAAGCGCCAGGATCCAGTCGGCCGGCTTGGTGATAGAGACGAGATGGTCGAGTTCGTCGGGCGACGCCGCGCGTTGCAACGCGCTGGCACGGAAAATACGTTCGGGGCCATCATTCACGGCTCAATCCCCCGCAAATCATCTGGGCGCAACCGCTTGTCGTTGGTCAAATCGGCGTTAAACGCCCGGAGTATGCTCCGATGATACATAGGAGCCGTTAGTGGCACAACGGGTCGCGACGAGCCTTGCCGGCCAAGACGCGCGCGGCTTTGCGGAAAATACGATTGAGCGATCGGTTGTGCGGCGCTAAGCTCACGCGGAGAATTTCACGGATTTGTCGGGGCAAAGGACGTCGAGCGCCTCAAATGAGATGGCAAGCGGATAGCGTCCCACTTACCGCAACGGCGCGTGTGGTCGTCACTCGACTAGTGTGGCAATGCCTTGGATTGCTGGTCGCAACGAAAGTATGCCTGGCCGGAGTCCTGAGCCCGGCTGAATTGAAGAGAGTCGAAGATCTGAGGCCGATGTTTGCCGGCTTGATGGCAGACCTCGTCCAGACCTCGAAGCGGACCGACATACCCGCCGTCGAAGCAGATTGCGTCAAGTCCACCGTTCAAAATCTTGTCGAGATTTCCCAAGAGCTGTCCAGTTTCGAATATCTGATTACGATCGAGAAGGAACTAACGAGCGTCAGCGAGAATGACCCGACCCGCGGCGTGGTGAAATTTGCCATCGACCAGTCGACCAATATTCTTACCAGCCAGCGCAGAAAGATTGCGCAACTTCCCGATCAATGCGCCAGGTCGGCTTTTGCGTTGGCCAAATCCCAGCAGGCCCTGCAGGTTGTCGACGCGGCGACCGGAGTTTTGAATTCCATTCGCTCCCGGCTTTGAGGCATGTGCGCGCTGGTCGCGATTCCTGAGCGCAACCGCTCGGCGCTTCGGGTCAAAACCTGCAGTTAGGAAGCTCCGGTAACTCGGCGAAAGCTACCACTCCTCCGACGCACCCGCCGCGAGGCCAATTCGTTCCCCCTCCTGCTTGAGAGCGCTCCTGTGACCCGCCTCACAGTCTAAAGAAACCGCCCGCGGTACTCCTGCGATCACCAGATGAGAGGGGATGGCCCCCTCCTCGACAGCGGGAGACACATATGACCGAGCGCAGCAATCGAGACCGTAGAGAGT
>NZ_JBVVOZ010000069.1:0-7347 GCF_055807395.1 Bradyrhizobium sp. Kon10
GACCAGCTCCGGCCAAAGCTGCCGAAGCTGGCCGGCTTCCTCGACGAGGCCGAGACCGACGTGCTGGCCTACATGACGTTCCCGCCGCAGCACCGGACCAAGCTGCACTCGACCAACCCGATCGAGCGCCTCAACGGCGAGATCAAGCGGCGCACCGAAGTGGTCGGCATCTTCCCCAACGAGGACGCCATCGTTCGCCTCATCGGCGCGATCCTGCTCGAACAGAACGACGAATGGGCCGTCCAGCGCGCCCGTTACATGACCCTGGAAACCATCGCGCCGTTGAGCGATGATCCGAGCGTCAGCCTCACGGCTATCGCCAGCTGACCAGCCCGGCTCTCGCCGGCGAACGCGGTGATCCACCGCCAGCTACACCACGCCACGGGACACGATCCTCGAGTGAGAACAAGCAGTCACGAGCAGCAAGGTTCGGCTGCACTGCCAATCCGGACCCAACATTGGATCAGTCACTCCGCGAGAAGTGCCGATTGCCATCATCGTGCCAGCCGCCACCAGAACAACGGCCGTCAGCGCTAACAATCGAGAGGTTGTCCAATTAGCTTTCATGGCGCATCCCTCCAGTGGGAGCGCGCACGCTACGCTCGATGACACCGGCCGCTTGTGAACTACTTCACAGAATGCGCATCACACCCGCGTGCAGGAGGCCAGCCAACATTAACCGGCGAGCCCCCTCAAATGAGGTACCCAAAAAGGTTGTCACGATAGCTGGCGCGTCTTGATTTGGTCTGGGTAGAGGCGTAAATGCACCGCGGCTTTGTACCTAGTTCTTCCATTTTCCCCGCTTCAATAGCTTTGTAATCTCCACTAAGTCACCTCGGATGGGGGCGAGACTCATGGAAATATTTCGCGCCGAGAAGATTTGCGTTGTTGAGGACAACTCAAGCAGAGCCTGCCGAATCTGCGGCCAGAAAATGAAGCTTGTACGAACGATGGTAGACTCTGACAGCGGAGACATCACTCACATGTTCGAATGCCCGTGTGGCAAGCTCTGGGGCGACTGAGGCGTACCGCCGCGCCGATTGCACACAAGCCCGACCCGCAGCGCATCGAGGCGCAAGCACGTCGGGGAACGCGATGACGCGCTAAAGGGTCCACCCCTGCCCGCGCGGTACACGTTGTCAAATCGGCTCCCGGTGCTGCGGAGGTCCGCACCTGATCCGTAGTACAGGAGCCGAGCTCCGCGCTGCCGTCGACTGCGAGCCCATCGTGCATGCGCTTTCGTGAGACGCAATAAAATATGTGGGAGGCGGCCTGGTTGCTAGCCTGCCCGGGAGAGCCTCCGGGTCGCTTCGTCTCTCGCCAGAGCGTCAAGTCGATCCAATTGACCAGCCACACCCGCAAAGCTCTTGGCGATATTCCTCAACAAGAACGCTCGGTCCTCGGAAGTGTTGGAGGCTGAGGAAAGGGTTTTATAGTGCGTTGCGAGATCCCTGCATTTGGCGGCTGTAATCATGTGGGCTCCAATCGGTGCGATCAGCAATGGACAATCATGACCTCACAATCCGACCAGCCGCCATAACTTGGGTTAAACACTATTCGTCGCAGCCGTATCACCTCTCGATGTTTACGGCCGATTTTATCTCAAGGGGACAAGGAATGGGGCGCGCGTGAGTCGTGGCGGGCCGAAGGCCAAGTGAGAAACTAGCGTTTTACAACCATGGGGAAAACTGCCTCTAGGTCAGCTCGTGTGCATTTTCCGAATCGACTCTCCGTGCACGCTCTCGTGCTGATTTCAATTTGGCGGATGCACGCGTGAGCCATTTCGTCTCTCTGCTTCTGCTTGCCATCGCCCTCACCCTGACCTTGTGCTTCGGGGTGGCAGCTTGGCGCCAGTCGGCCGGCAGAGACATCGATATCACCGCAACCATACCGCATCACGAATACGGCTGACGGGCGACGCCGAGCAACTGAAGCCGCTTGCCCTCGATCTGAGCCGATGATCCACGGCGGGCCGACGGTATCGCCCTGCATAAAACAAACGCCGCTATTCAGCACATCGACCATGGCACCCGCGCTGCACGACGGGCGCAGCGCGTGCCAGCCTGTGATGAGCGTCACAGAGTGGACAGCGTGAACCAGCTGAGCTGTATCCGTCCGCTGAAGCCCGCTGAAGGCCGTGGCTGAAGCGGCCATGGTTGGAACCGACTGCGGGGCGGACAGGTTGGACTGCTGATTTCATATCAGGTGGACGCGGCCAGGTGTGAAGGAGGCCGGTGGTGGCGATCCGGATGCGTCGGGTGCAGTCGTCGAGCATTGAGGCTGCAGGGTATGATCTTGAGCGGCGAACGTTGCGCGCATACGTTATGCCGGCGGTTCAACGTATGACTATCGGGCTGTTCCGGCTAAGGTCTTCGAGGACCTGCTGGTAGCCGAGTCGAAGGGACGGCTCGTCAATTCGTCTATCAAGCCGTATTATCGATACAGACACGTCAATTGACGGGCTGCAGCCTGCAGGTCGTGTCTAGGGCGGGCTGCCTAGCTCAACTCGGTCTCGGGCAATGAGCCAGGCGGCGGCATAAGCTCCTCCAGGGCGCGCTTCGACGATAACAAGCTCGGCCTGAACGGCTTGAATGGCGTTCGCTGGATTGATGCCAGAGACGGCTTGCAGCTCGCAGTCTGATAGAGCGCGTCGGTTCTTGCCGTTCACGTAAGCTCCGACCAGCAAAAAAGGCCGCGGGCACGCACTACCCAATCCCAGCGGTTGATATCCTTCCAGTCCCGGGACGGGGTTGCGATTTACTTGGCTGAAATCGGCTGTTTGACGCGTACGGTGATCTTCTCCGACACGACAGGCGGCTCGAACGGATAGTGCTTGGCATCGCCCAGCACTAGTTGGAGCGTGTGTGTCCCAGGCGAAAGCTCGAGAAGCGTTTCGGTCTGTCCTGCCCCGAAATGCAGATGCGACTTGTCCTGCGCGATCGGCTCCTTTGGATCGATGGGATCGTTGACGTCGACCAGCAAATGATGGTGGCCGGCGTTCTGATAGTCGTCGCCGGCATGCGTCACGCCCATGTTGCGCAGGCCGAACCGGACCAGGAATCCGCCGCGCACCCTTTGCCCGTCATGCGGGGTGATAAAATAGACCTTTGCGTCCTTTGGAGCAGCCTTGCCCTGCGAGAAGGCCATGCCCGGGAGCAGTGCGAGCACCGCCGACAGCGCAACGCAGCGAAGGATTTTCATCGATCTACTCCGGCAGTTAAGGACTGAGCGCAACACGGAATCCATGCGTCGGGTAACGAACATTGGTATCGTAACCGTCGCGGTTGGACGGCCGTACGTACCTCGAGTCGTTCTTCCAGGAGCCCGAGCGCAGGACGTGCGAGCTGCAGTCCCCCCCGCTCCACGCCGAACCGTCATTGGGCGCGCCCTGATAGCTCTTGTGCCAGCAGTCCTCGACCCATTGGTCGACGCCGCCGCCCATATCGTAGAGACCGAAAGGATTGGGCTTGAAGCTGCCGACTTTCGCCGGCTGCTCGGCCATGGCATCCCCGCAGTCCTTGCACCCGGCCATGCCCTGCTGGGACTTGTCGCCCCACCAATACTTTGTCGAGGTCCCGCCGCGCGCCGCATACTCCCATTCCGCTTCGCTTGGAAGCCCGTAAGGCTTCTTCGTCGCTTGCACGAGGAAGGCGACATATTGCTGTGCGTCGGTCCAGCTCACATTGGTAATTGGCGCATCGTCCTTGCCGGTGGCTGTGAATCCGCACGCCTTGGCGGCGGCGCACTCGTTCCATTCCTGCACTGTCACCGGATATTTTCCGATCGAGAATGGCTTGACCGTGACCTGGTGGACAGGACGTTCGGTCGGATCGTCGTTGCTTCCCATCGCAAAGCTGCCGCCGCGAACAGCGATGATCTCGGGTTCACGGACCGGTGCCGCTTTCGGTTGGCTGGGCGCCGGAGTGGGCGACGCAGGTGCCGACGCCAGCGACGGAGACGGTTGCGGTGTCTGCGTCGCCACCTCGCGCGGCGACGGCTGCGGGATCGGCGATGCGGCCGGAGCAGCGGCCGGCGTGGCGGCCTGCTGGCCCACCCTGCCCTGCGGCTGCGCCAGCAAATACCAGAGCACGCCCGCGGCAATCACCAGCACGGTGAGGCCCAGGAGAAAGATCAGAGTATTCTCGCGCCGGCCACGCGTGCTGCCGACTGCATCTACGTCCGGCAGCACACGATAGATGCGCACGGGATCCGTGATGTTCTTGACCTTGCGATCCCCGAGCGATTCATAGCCGCACACCACCTTGTGCTTGATCTGCTCGTAGATCGCGCCGGAGATGTAGACCTGACCGGGTTCGGCAATGCCCTCGATGCGTGTCGCGATGTTGACGCCATCGCCGTAGACGTCGTCTGGCTCAACGATGACATCACCGAGATTGACGCCAATCCGGTATTCGATCCGGGAGTCCCTCGGAATCGAGGCATTGCGGCCGACGAGGTTCTGCTGGATGACAATGCTGCATCGAACGGCCTCGACGGGGCTGTCGAACATGGCGATGAAACCATCGCCTGTGGTCTTCACCAGATTTCCATGATGCTCGACGATGCTGGGTTCGATGAGGTCCCGCTCGATCCGCTTGACGCGGACATGCGTGCCCTCCTCGTCGACCTGCATCAAGCGACTGTAGGATGCTATATCACCGACAATAATTGCCGCGAGACGACGAGGCCCAACGCCAGGCGAAGGAGGCCCACCGTGATTTCCGGATCTGAAGCTGCGAATTTCGCCCATAGCGGGGACCCACAAGCTTACAAAGGCTACCCCAACATACGACCCACCAAAAGGATCGTCTGTAAAACATATCACATCAATGGGCGCAGACAACATCGAACACTCGTCTGCATCGCCTTCCGCACAGGCAAGCCCGCTCATGGATTGAAAACTTCTGACGTTGGGGGCGACTAACCTTCGACGTCAGGTCCGGCCGGTGGAGTCGTTTAGGCGGATCGCTTGAGCTTCCGGCAGCTTACAGCAGGGCTGCCGGGTGAATCTTCCCGTCACGTTTGTGCGGTAGCCGTCTTGACGACACTGACAGATCCGAACTCGAAAGATTTGACTTGCCGGAATACACCGACGACGTCTGACTACCTGCCCTCAGTCCGTCCCCGGATGGTGTCCGTATGAACCCGATCTGGGCATCGATTCCATCACACCGAGCTCGTGCTCAATTCGTAAGGCTAGACATTCAAACAAGCGATTACTCTGCCGAGCAGCCCCACCTGAATGTGCTCCATCTGGCGAGCCTCAGATTGACGTCACGCGAACTCCAAGCGCAGTTCTCTATTCCCTGGGACGTGAAGACGTGGCACCGATGCAACACCTCTTCTGTTCCGCTTCGGAACAGTCGTTTTGGACTCCATCCGTGAACCAGGTTCTGGAATCATTGCTGCCAGCCGGGGCTGGAAGTGCTCATTCCGTAAACATTCAATTTTCCCGGACACGCCGCAGGATCCACTTAAATCCTGCGGCTCTTTTCATGTCACCCATGCATGGGCGGGCATTGGAAGCAGGTTTTGCAAGTGGAGGAGACAAAAGGCCGACCGAGGTCGCGCCTACGGATGGGCCTCGCCGGCCTGTGTTAAACATCAAGATCCTTGAGGACAGGGCCGCAAGAAGACGCGTTGAAGTGCAGCGCCCGTGGCCGACCCGCAGGGACTCCTCCGGCATGTGTTCAGTCAACGGCGCATCCCCGATACTCGCTTTAGAGGTTGCATGCTCTCGACACAGCCAAGCCAGTTAACGACTGCAAACCGGATCCGTGCTCATCCTGTGTGAAAATGGGGAGCAGCCAGCAACGCTGGATTCTGCAAGGCGCCGATCGGATTGAATGCCTGGCGGACCGGGCCAGAGGCGTCTCCGAGCAGCCCGGCCGCCGCGAATTGATCCATCATGGCTGCAAGGCGGCCGATATGCCCCCCATCCCAGCTCGAAGGGCCATTCGGGCCAGCCAATGAAGACCCCGCCGCACCCGACGTTGCCGCCGGAGGATCGGTCACTTGCATGGTCTGCGCCACCGACGTGGCGGTTTCGCCCGAAGTTGTGTTGCTCGCTGTCACCGTGAACGTAGCGACCGGGTGGTCGGTGCCCGTATAGTTCGACGATAGCGTCAGCCCGGTGAGTGGATTGCCTGACGTGGAGGAGCCCTCGGTAATGGACCAGGTATAGGTTCCGTTCGATTGAAGGCTGCTCGTAATATTATTTCCGGCAGGCGCTGTGATCGATTCGTAACTGGGCAAGCCGCTGATCGTCAGCGACAGTTTGTCGTCGGAGTCGACGGGAGTCGCGGTAATGCCCAACGCCACGGATCCTCCGGCCTGCACGGTCAGCGAGGTGTTGCTGATGGTCAGTGCCGGGACCTCGGGCCCCGCGTCCTGATCCACCGCGGCCAGCGCGGCCCCACCGGCAGCTGTCCCAAACACTTGAATGGGCGGCGCTGTCGCGGCGTTGTTGGGAGCGGTCAAGCCCAATGAATCAGTGATCGTGCTCAGAACATTGTAGTGATTGTAGGCGGCGCTGTAGTTTCCCGCGACCACGTTGGCGCCATACAAGAGAGTTGGAACCTGATTGGAAGCAGCCTCGGAAGTCGAATCGTCATTTTCGTCCCAGGTCACGATCAGCAGCGAATTGTTGTTGACCGCCCACTGAGCATAGCCGCCCAGGTTTTGCTGAAGCCATGTATCACCCTGGGCGATCGTCCCGTCGTGCATGTCGTTACTCACGCTGGGAATGACGAACGAGACGGTCGGCAGGCTCGAATAATTGCCGTTGGCAAAAAGCGCCGGGAAGCTGGTGAAATCCGTTTGAGCCGTGCGCCCCTCGGGGAATGAAACCCAGGGGTCATGGTTGAAGTCACTGCCGATCCCGCCCTCGTCGACATAGCCCGTGAACGAGAGACCCGCGTTGTGCAAGACCGTGTAAAGCGTTGGGTCCGGGAGGCTGTAGGAGTTGTCGTCGGTTGTACCGAATGTCGAGCCGGCATAGAGGGCGAAATAGTCCGGCTGGCTTGGATGAGCCTCCGACGTCATGTTGGTTAGCGATGCGCCGCCGGCCATGAGGCTGTTGATGTAAGGTGCTTGGCTATTGCCGGCGATCTGGTCATAGTTGTGGTTTTCTTCAACGACGACCACGATATGGCTGTACTTCGGTACGCCAGTGGTGGTCGTGGTCGGGTTGACCTGCAGGGTGCCGGTGGGATTGGCGTTGGCCGCACCGGCCAGGTTGGCGGCATTGCCGGCTCCGTCGCTGATGACCGCGCCGTTGAGGTTGAACGACGAGATGGCGAGATCGGACGTGGTCTGGCCTGCCGCGACCGTGTAGCTGAAGGTGAG
>NZ_JBVVOZ010000070.1:0-5739 GCF_055807395.1 Bradyrhizobium sp. Kon10
ACTTCACCAGCTGATTGTCCACCGTGTCCAGGCTCTCGCTGGTCTCCGTCAGAAACTCCCGCAACAGATCATCCATGAAAACAGGCCTTCATACAGGGAGGGCGCGCACGCCGCGTGATGCGCCTTTCAGAATGGGGCCAGCTTCACCGCAAAGCGTTTAATATTGGTTGAGTATGTGCAAAAGAACGGAACCAACAAAGAGATAAGGCGCTCCGGACAAGCCGAAGCGCCTTGTAAAGAATCGATTAACTCTCTGAGGACCGCGCGTCTACGAAGCGGTAATGATGATGGCTTCGCCTTCAGGCTTGAGCGTCACGGCCAGTCCGCAGGCCTGCGCCAGAAGCCGCGTGTAGTAAGGTTGGATCGCGTGTGCGTCCGCAGCCGGACCACGCTCGCCGCTCAGCAGTTCGGCAATGTTCTGCGGCAAGCGCGCATTGTGGCCTGCCGCGGTAATGCGGAAGCTCATGGTCTCGCCCTCACCGATCGGGTCAACTATCAGCGTGCCGCCGCGCGGGATTGTATGCTGGGAGACGATCAGCATGTTGAGCAGCAGCTTGACGCGATTCTTCGGCAGCAGCAGCCGCGGCAAATTCCACGTGATCGTACATTTGCCGTCCTCGATTTGACCGCGCGCCATGGTCTGCGCGTCGCCGAGGTCGATCTGCGCGCCTGAGGAGCCGGCTGCGCCGAAGGCGAGACGGCAGAACTGCAAGCGGGCCGATGCGGTCTTGGCGCTCTTGCGAATGAGATCGAGCGCGAATTCGCGGTCCTCGGGCTTGGGATCGTCGTCGAGCACCTCGAGCCCATTGACGATGGCGCCGACCGGGCTGATGAGATCATGGCAGACCCGCGAGCACAGCAGTGCGGCGAGTTCGAGCATATCGGGAGCAGAAGCGGTAGCGGGTGACGGAGCGTCAGACATAAAGGGTTCCTGGAATTGCACGGCGCGGACGCGGCGAATCACGCATGCTTGACGGATGCCGCAGGTTCTAACATTCGCCAGCCCGTGGCAGCTAGCTTGCGATAGGTTCGAAGCGGCCATAAAGCTCCGGCGAGCGATCGGGGCGAATCAACCGAGAGAGATGAGATTTGCCGATGAATGAGGCATGCAGGTGAGGATCATCGACGACGAGGCTGCATCCCGGTTGATGGCGCCACTCACGGCGCTGGTGGTGCAGGCTGGTGAGGCGATCCTCGCGGTCAACCGGGCGGCGATGCGGGTCGAGGGCAAGCAGGACGGCTCGCCGGTGACCGAGGCCGACCTCGCCGCCGACCGCATAATCGCCGAGGGCCTGGCCCGGATCGCGGGCGACGTGCCGTCGCTCTCGGAGGAGCGATGCCAGCTCGCCTCGCCGCCGTTCCGCGACAGTTTCTTCCTGATCGATCCGCTCGACGGCACCAAGGAGTTCGTCGCCGGCCGCGACGAGTTCACCGTCAATCTCGCTCTCGTCACTCAGGGCGTGCCGCTGCTCGGCATCGTCAGCGCGCCGGCGCTTGGGCTGCTCTGGCGCGGCATTGTCGGCCGTGGCGCCGAACGCGTGAGCTTTGACGGCGCGACCATCGGCCCCGCCGAACCGATCCGGACCCGCAAACTGCCCAAGCAGGGCGAGCCCTGGATCGCGGCCGTGAGCCGCTCGCACGGCGACAGCAAGAGCGAGGCGTTCATCGATCGCCGCCATCACGCCGTAAGGCGGACCGTCGGCTCGGCCGTCAAATTCGGCCGGATCGCGGAGGGCAGCGCCGACATCTATCCCCGCTTCGGGCCAACCTGCGAATGGGACGTCGGAGCCGGCTGCGCCGTCGTGACGGCAGCCGGAGGCCGGGTGACCGACGGCCAGGGTGGCGAGCTCCGATTTGGCGAGCGTCGCGACACCGGCTTCATCGTTCCGGAGTTCATCGCCTGGGGCGACCCGGAGGCGATAGAGCCCTACTGACTGAGCTTGTCCTCAAGCGCCGGCCAGCGCTTGCCGACTTCATACAGGAAGCGTTCCGGATCGGCCGCGAAGGCGTCGCGGTTATCTTCCCGGCTGAACAGATAGAGCCGCTGCGCCGCGATCACGAAGAAGCGCGGATTGCCGGCGGTGACCACGCCGCGGGCGATATCGGCGGGGTCGTAGCCGCCGAATTGCGGCCCGTAAACCTCGGGATGGGCAAGGAAAGAAGCCCGGTTGCCCTCGTTGCGGAAGCGCCAGACCGCGCCCCAGAGGTTCGCCTCGAACTCGGCCGTCCCCTGCATGGCGCCGCCATCGACGAAATAGGCCACGGGGTCGAAACCTTCGATGGCCACACCGCTGAAGCGATTGACCACGATCCGCTCGGTGGTGGCCGCCTGTGCGGGCACCCCGGCGCAGGCGATCCAAATGCCCGCCAGCAGGCAGACCAGAGGGCCGATCAAGGCAATTCCGGGGCGCAAAGGGCTATCTTCCTGCCGTTCTGCCGTCATAGTTGCTGCGGATAACATTTCGAGTCGAGGGGACATTCGGTGCAACCTAGAGCGTGCCTGTTGGCGTCAGGTTAAGGGAAGCGACCGAGTTCGATACCAGGGGTTCTTTTATGACTTTCGCATCACGTCTCGCTGCGGTCGCGCTTGCCGCGCTGATCGGCTGGATCGTGCCGGCCTCCGCCCAGACGGCGGCCCCGCCGCCCGATCTGCCGCCGCCGCAGCGGAGCCCGACGCCCAACACCTATGGGCCGGACGAACTCGTGAACGCCGGCCACCGCTTCTTCGGCAACGTCTCGCGCGGGCTCGCCTCGATCATCGAGAAGGCGGTCAGCCAATGGGGCCTGCCGAACGGCTATATCCTGGGCGAGGAAGGCTCCGGCGCCTTCGTGGCCGGCCTGCGCTACGGCGAAGGCACGCTCTACACCAAGAACGCCGGCGACCTGCGCGTCTATTGGCAGGGCCCGTCGCTCGGCTTCGACTGGGGCGGTGACGGCGCGCGCACGATGACGCTGGTCTATAATTTGCCTGCCACCAACGCGATCTACCAGCGCTTCGCCGGCATCGACGGCTCGGCCTATATCATCGGCGGCTTCGGCATGACGGCGCTGACGTCCAACAACATCGTGCTGGTGCCGATCCGCTCGGGCCTCGGCCTGCGGCTGGGAGCCAATATCGGCTATTTGAAATTCACCCCGCGCGCGACCTGGAACCCATTCTAGCTTCCGCGCTTTCCCTTCCGGCGACGGATCAAGGTTAACGACGTGTCGGGGCTGGCTTTTTGCCGGCCTCGCATGCAATGTCGTTGGTAAATTTTTCCTTAGCTCTGGGAGTTCTGGCCCATGGTCGAACCGATCATGTACCTGGCGATCGGTTTCCTGCTCTCGATGCTGTGCGGGCTTGCGATCGTGCCGCTGGTGCATAACCGTGCGGTGCGCCTGACCACGCGCCGGCTCGAGGCCGCCACCCCGCTGTCGATGGCGGAGATCCAGGCCGACAAGGACCAGCTCCGCGCCGAATTCGCCATGTCGGCGCGGCGGCTCGAGATGAGCGTCGACCAGCTCAAGAACAAGACCACCAGCCAGCTTGCCGAACTCGGCAAGAAGAGCGACGCCATCAACCGCATGAAGATCGAGCTCGGCGAGAAGAACGCCACGATCTTCGCGCTGGAGGCGCGCGAGAAGGCTGTGAAGGAGCAGCTCCGCGCCACCGAGGAGGAATTCAACACCAAGACCGCGGCCTTGCGCGAGGCCGAGATTGCGCTGAGCAACAAGCAGGGCGAGCTCGCAAAAATCAATTCCGAACTGTCCGACCGCTCGATGATGGCGGAGAGCCGTCAGGTCGAGCTGGTCGTGGTGCGCGCGCAGATCGAGGAGCTGAAGAACCGGGTCGGCGACGCCGAGAAGGAATTTGCCGCGACGCAGGCGCGGCTGGCGCAGGAGCGCACCGAATCCGAGACCGCCTCGCGCGAGCTTTCGGACGCGCGCGGCCGGGTCGAGAATCTGAGCCAGCGCGTCACCGAGCTCGATCGCCAGCTCATCGTGCAGGTCAAGGAGGCGGAGATGCTGTCTGCCCGCGTCACCGATCTCGAAGGCCGCCTCGCCACGCAGGGCAAGCTGCTCGCCGAGCGCGACTATGAGAACAACCAGCTTCGCCAGGTCAATGACGGTAACGAGCGCACCATCAAGGAGCTGCGCGTCGAGATCGCCGCGTTGAGCGGCGGCAAGTCGTCCGCCATGGTCGAAACGCTGCGCGCGGAAAAGGCCGCGCTGGAGGAGCAGCTGCGCAGCGCACGCGACGAGCGCGCGAAGCTCCAGCGCGACATCAACGCGATCCAGCAGCAGGCGGAAAGCTCGTGGGCGACCGAGCGCATGGAGAACGCGCTGCTGCGCGAACGCATCAACGACATCGCAGCCGAGGTGGCCAAGCTCGCGATCCAGCTCGAAGGCCCGAACTCGCCGATCGAGGCCCTGCTTGCGGCCGAAGCCGGCCAGCCGCCACGGCCGGCGCCCCGCCCGGCCAACGACGCTGCGACCAATGGCGCTGCGGCGCCCAGCCTGCCCGAGGGCGGCGGGACGCTGGCCGAGCGCATCCGCGCGCTCCAGGCCCACGCCTCCCGCGCCCGCCAGCAGGGCGCGTAAGGCCCGAAACGCGGTTGCCCCGCAAATTGCGTGGCAACGCTAAGGTTTTCAGGCCGCAGGGCGCCTGAAAACTTGACAGCTCTGGCCCGCACTTCTAAATCGCGGGCTCCGATGCACCGGCCGGCCCAAAGTCCGACCGCCTGCATGATGGTCCCGGGCGCATAGCTCAGCGGGAGAGCGTTCCCTTCACACGGGAGAGGTCCAAGGTTCGATCCCTTGTGCGCCCACCATTAGCCCCTTTTATCCAAGTGGTTAGTTCTCTCATTCCCTCGGCATGTGCCCCACATCGACTGGGGCACACGCTCTTTTGAAAAAGAGAAACGGATATCAGACCCTTCCCTCCACATCCCCAGCTCTGTTGTGCAAGGAATTTCACGGAGGGCACAGCAGGGGCATACAAAACAGAGCATGCCAGCTATGGCCCGCTATGGTCGCATAAGGCAGTCGTTACTATGGCTTGGATTCGTCGGCTATGGGCCAGCGCCGATACCCCTTCGCTCCGACGACTCGAGGACCACGGTCTCCGCCAAGGTCGTGGCACCACGGAGAGGTAATGGTCATCCTTCTACATCGCGGTGAGTGAAAGAGTGCATTTGCTTTTATCGCGTCAATTCTCCGCGTTCGGTCGGCACCACCTCGAAGATCCTACCGCCCTACATGCGCCGCTCGAAATCGATCGAGACGCTGCTGCCGATCCTTTACCTGAAGGGTATCTCCACCGGCGACTTCTCGGAGGCGCTGGCGGCGCTGCTCGGCAAGGATGCTGCCGGGTTGTCGGCATCCGCCATCGGTCGGCTGAAGGACGGTTGGATCGACGAACACGCCGCGTGGCAGGGGCGTGATCTGTCGGCGAAGCGCTACGTTTACATCTGGGCCGATGGCATCCATCTGGAGGCGCGGCTCGAAGACGAAAAGCAGTGCATCCTGGTGCTGATCGGTGCGACGCCGGAACGCCGTAAGGAACTGGTCGGCTTCACCAATGGTGCCCGCGAGAGCGCGTACGACTGGCGCGATCTGCTGCCTGATCTGAAGCGGCGCGGGCTCGCCGTGCCTCCGCGGCTCGTCATCGCCGATGGAGCGTTCGGCTTCTGGAAAGCTGCCGGCGAGGTCTGGCCGAAAACGCGCGAGCAGCGCTGCTGGGTGCACAAGACCGCGAAC
>NZ_JBVVOZ010000071.1:0-4648 GCF_055807395.1 Bradyrhizobium sp. Kon10
GTCGGGCTACGCCCTCCCTACGTCACGAGCCCGGCGAAGCTCTCTCATCCTGATTGACGCTGCACTTCCATCCTGATTGCCGCGCCGCACGCTTGACCGCCTCGGCGGCGATTGGCGCCTTGCTGAGCCGTGCCAGATCAAAGAACTTACGTCTGCTGTGAGCCCAGCATGCGGCCTCGATGATCGGGCCGCCCTTGCGATTGGCCTCGTAGAGCCTGCCAAAGCCGGCGTAGGCGTCGGCCTGCATCAGTCCGGCATAGCCCGCCAGATGCTGCTCCGGATGCGCACCGCCCCGATCGGGCGAGTAGAAGAACACGGCCGCCGGCGGATCTGGGCCGGCAAACGGACGGTCGTCGCGCACGTAGGTCCAGAGCCGTCCGGTCCGGGTCTTGCCTTTGGCCAGGACTGGCACCGTGGTGTCATCGGCGTGGATGCGCTCGGCTGCGAAGACGTGGCTCTGGATCGCATTGACCAAAGGCATCAGGCTTGCGGCGGAGGCACCTACCCAGTCCGCGAGCGTCGAGACGTCGAGGTCGATGCCCTCACGCTGGTAGACCTCGCTCTGACGATGAAGCGGCAGGTGCAGGCCGTACTTGGCGAACAGGACATGGGCCAGCAGCTTGGACCCTGCACGCCCGCGCGCAATTGGATGCGAGGGGGCCGGCGGTTGGCTGATCGCTTCGCAGGCCCGGCAGACGAGCTTCTCGCGCACGTGCTGGATCACCTTCCACTGGCGCGGAACGAGCTCCAGCGTCTCGGTTACGTCCTCGCCAATCTTGCGCAATCGGCTGTCGCCGCAGCATGGGCAGGTGGCCGGCACCGGATAGATAATGCGCTCCCGCGGCAAATGCTCCGGCAGCGCCCGACGGGCTGGCTTGCGGCGCTCGAACGATGGCACCGCAATCTTCTTGGCTGCCATCTGCGCCGCGGTCTCAGCTTGAGCCGCGTTCTCCTCCAGGTCGGCGAGCTGTAGCTCGAGCTGGTCCAGCAATGCGCCTCGCTCGGAGGACTGTCCGAACTGCTCGTGCCGGAGCTTCTTGATCGTGAGCTTGAGCTTCTCGATGAGCAAGGCCCCCGCCTGGGCCTCGGCTTCCACGGCCAACCGGGCCGCTCGCTCGGCGCGCAGCATCGCCTGCAGCGTGGTCACATCGTCGGGAAGAGAATCATCGGCGCCCATCGCCGACCAGAGAATCACAAGGCGCGGTCTCTGTCCGGACCGCTGATCGTGCCACCGATTCAAATCCCGGCGATCAGCCAGCCGCCTGCGGTCGCCAGGTCTGTTGTGGCATCCGCCAGTCGATGCCCTCCAGCAGGTAGCCAAGCTGGGCTGGGGTGATTGTCACCACGCCATCAGCCGACGACGGCCACAAGAAGCGGCCGCGCTCCAGCCGCTTGGCATAAAGCGACATGCCCAGTCCATCGTGCCAAAGGATCTTAATCAGCTTGCCGCTCTTGCCTCGGAAGACATAGAGATCGCCCCCGTGCGGATCTCGCGTGAACGCTTCCTGCACCAGCAAGGCCAGCGAGTTCATGCCGCGACGCATATCGGTGTGGCCGGTCGCAATCCACACCCGCACGCCCGACGCAATGGGGATCACCGCGGCCGTCCATCTGCCAGTGCCGCCACGGCGGCCTTCAGCGTCGCCGCATCGACCGTGCCCGTGATCCGCATCCGAGCCCCGGCCGCAAACTCGATCTCGATCGACCCGCTGCTGCTGGACGGCGCGACTGGACAAGGCATCCGCCCTCATTCCGCGACCACTACCGCCGGTACGAAGACAGGTTGATCGGCGGCATCCTTCGGCTCAGACCGAAACGACCGTCGCCATCGCAGCAGCAATGAGCGCGAAACTCCGTACTGCCGCGCGGTTGCAGCGACCTGGCGCGGCGCCTGTAAGCTCTCCAGGACGATCTTGAGCTTCTCATCCTCGGACCAGCGTCGCCGCCGGCCTGTGTCCACCACCTCAAGCCGTTCGACTTGGGCACTGCGCCTATCACTGTCCATAAGGACAGTTCTCAACAATACGCCTCATTCGGCAAGGCGGCCCTCACCGGGCGGATACTTTGGGGCATATGGGCATCCACGACCAGGCAGGAGGTATTGCGAATATTCGGCCCGGACAAAAACAAGTGGCAATCGGGGGGCGTTCGGTCTCCAGCTCCGGGCAGTGTCTCGGAGCGGACGCGTAGAACTTCCGGCCTCAGGAATCATCCTCTGGGGCCGGCCTTTTGCCAATTGCAGGACTTTGCGCCGACTCCAGTTCCTGCAAGCCTTAAGCAGGTGGAGCGCAGTTATCAAAGTCCTCCACTCCGTCAGGGTGAGTTTGCTCCCGTCAAGTCAGCGCCGCGCTTTCAGGGCGATGCCCACCATTCGTCGGGAAATGCCTCCAGCAAAGTCCAATCCACTTCGTTGTCGTTTGCGGGCTGCGGGAAACCAGTTCTGTGGATTGTCGCGATGAAAGGAACCCGAGGCGTTCGAGGCTCGGATCGACTCGGAGCTGCCTTGCTATGATCGTTCAACAATTGCTCCCGAAATTTCCGCATTGGGGTGGAAATTCGAAGCGCGTCGTTCTGTCCTAGCGTTGCGCATGTTGAGCCGCGACGTGACTTCCTAGCAACACGCTGCCTTCGCTCAGGTCTGGATGAGTATTCTGACGCAGAAAAAGACGCCGGCCCAGAGCAGCAGGCCGACCGCACCGCCAATTAGAAGGCCACGAAAAAAGCGTCTGCCATCATCTTCATCAGCGCCCCGGTGGCGTAGTGAACAATCGCCTTCTGACAGTCGCGCCTGCGGCTGACGTAGACCTTCTTCATGCAGTAGTATTCGGCTCCGGTGTCTGCCGGGGCAAGTCCCTCAAGAGTGTGCCAGATGTACTCTTCCGAGGTAGCTGTTGAAGGTCTGAACCATCCACTCCCTTCAGGGGCAAGCGGCCCGTGGCCACTGACTATTGTGCCTGGTCCTCTGCCGGGTGCGGCAGTGGCCCTCGTGGTCCAGAACCGATTCGAGGTCGCGCATATCAATCCGCCCGCCCCAGGCCGCGCATTTAATGAAATGTTCTGCTTCATCTGCCGGCGGCTTGTCGGTGCGTTCGCCGATGAACTTGCCTCTCGGTACCTTCATACGGTCCTCCCTCTCGATCTGCACGGCTGAACGACGGGTGACGGATGTCCGTTCCTCGCGTGTTCCTCAGGGGGACCGGACTGCCGGCGATCAGCGTGCAGAGAGCACCGTCGCCGCACTTCATGGGCTTGAAAATTTCAACGGGGTTAAAGTCCCGAGCCGCTGCTATGGGGGGATCTCAAAGCGAAGGCGTAACGATGGTGACGATCAGCGAGATGACGACGGCCCGGCAATCGATGGTGGCGTCACGATCGCGACCGCAGCGCCGATGGCGCCGGCGTCGTTCGTCTTTCCGACCGGCCGGGGATGGTGCAGAAGTCTCGAACGGTACGTAGGTCGATGCCGGGGCGCAGCCGCTCGTCCCACCGCGCGCATCCGACGTCGCGCTCCGTCGGTGGTCAGGATCACGGGCATCGCTTTGGGTGGATCGACTCTACCACAACGTTTGGTGCCGTGGTCAGGAAGCCACCGGCGCTTACAGCCGTATGCGTTTCTCGATATCCGCCATCGTTTTGGCGAACGCTTTGCGCAGCTGCTGCGCGTGAGCTGCGCACTCCGGTTCACTGAGATATGCAATCTTGATCAGCAGCCTGTTCAACAGATGTGTGATCCGTAGATTTTCCGAGTGTCGGGAGCGCAGCGCCGTGATCTGCCGGCGCATCTCTGCGAGGTCGAGAGTCTCGTGTTTCGATGGCCTCTTCAAAACGACACTCGCGCGTGTGGCCAGCGAACGAAGCCAACGCGCCGAGTATGATGTCGCGAAGGCTTCGCCTGGGTGGACCCGGACGGGGCAATGTCCGGTGCGCCAAGGTAGCGCTCCAATGCGCCGCCGCAATCACAGTCTCAAATTAAGATTGATGTCCGAGCGGCGAGTTAATTCTGGAACTGGTCAGGCCTAGTCTGCTCATGATGCTTCTGCCGGTGGCTGAAAGCCTTCTCATCGGTTGCGAGCGGTACGTAGTGACGATCGCCCGGTTCATCCGCAATGACTTCCGGAATTGCCGAGCCCGTTCTCTTCATCGCTTCGGCCATGAGCTCACGTCAGCGCGTTCAGCATCATTCAGCCTCCGCGCATCTGACATATTTCTATTCCTCCATTATCTAGCGTTATCGTCGTCCCAAGGCAGGGATCCGATTGAACAGAAATCTATCGGGAGCAGATTTGCAAAGACGCTACGCTAGGCAGGAAGCCTTGAGCACCGCTACTATCAAGTCCAACTCCCGAGTTCCTGCCGGCGCGCCGCCCGTTAACCAAGATTATCGAGGCGCCTTAATCTAGTACCCCCTTTCCTTAGAGGGTGAGTCATGATTCAAGATCGGGATGGTACCCGAAGCAAGAGAAGTTCAGCTTTCGCGGAAAGATCGCAAGGTGCTTGAGGCGCGTTGTCGCTCGCCGGTGACATTGCAGCGCGATTTAAAGCGGGCGCGGATCGTTCTATTGGCGGCGGACGGACGCAGCACCCGGTCGATTGCCAAGGAAGTTGGGGTCCAGCCGCGGATTGTCAGCCGTTGGCGGCATCGCTATGC
>NZ_JBVVOZ010000072.1:0-4456 GCF_055807395.1 Bradyrhizobium sp. Kon10
CCAGCAGCCGAAAGCCAAGCGCGCGTTGCAGGAGATCTGGATGGCTGAAACGAAGGTCGCCGCCGAGCTGGCGTTCGGCGCCTTCATCGGGAGCTACGCGCTGAAATACGAAAAGGCGGCAGACTGCCTGAACAAGGATCGGGACACGCTGCTGGCTATCTACGACTTCCCGGCCGAGCACTGGAAACACTTGCGGACGACCAACCCCATCGAAAGCACCTTCGCCACCGTGCGCCACCGCACCATTCGATCGAAAGGCTGCCTATCCAACAAGACCGCGCTCGCGATGGTCTTCAAACTGGTCGAGGGCGCGCAGAGAACCTGGCGCCGTCTCGATGGTCATAACCAGTTGCCAAAACTCGTTCTCGGTGTGACATTCAATGACGGGATCGAGGTCATCGCCAAGTCGACCGACCGCCAGCCCACAACCGCCGCCGCCTGACCGGCTCAAGCCGTCACCAAAATTTGGCGATGGCTCTTCGGTTGAGCCGGACCAATGCTGCTCGACCTTGTCGAGCTTCAGCTCGTTGAAGCACATCGGGCACGCCTGTGGTGGTGGCCTTCGCTTCACGCAATGCCACTCAGCGACTCTCTAGAGCCCGTCAGAAACGCTGTCCGGTTGCTCGGGACAGAAACCGGTGCTTCACTTGGATGCCGTGTCCACTCCCCAACAGCGGGCCGGCGGAGGGGCGGCCCCGAGTTCACTCTTCAACCGGGCGATTCGGGGTCGCTCTGTCGCTACGCCGGCATGGCTGTCAATCGGCTTGCAAATTTGACCCCGCATTGCCTCATCCAGAATGTTACTGGACAACTTCTCGCCGACCACCTGCCGTTGCAGAATGACCCGGGCATGCCGCAGTTTTTCGAGGAGGTTAGCCAGTTCCTAAATGGTGTGGTTTGAGCAAACGACGCGGCGCTTGGGACGTAACCACGCTTCGGCCGTTTGGAACGGTCAGCAAGCGTAAGACATGCAGGCTGCACAATATCTCGCCTCCTGATCGATACTCGCAGAGGTTTGCAATGGGGTCCTCGTATTTCGGAGCCCACAAGCGATTAGCAGAATGCGCTGGGCTGTTCGCCTTGGTAGGCCTGCCTCTCAGTTCTCCGGCTATAGCCGATGTGTATCCAGTGACGGGGATCTGGGTCACTCTCGATCCCAACTTCCCTATCGGAGTCGATGAAGCTTGCTTCACCGTCCGACTGTCTGGCGTCGAAGCGGTAGGTCGGCATTTGATAGCTGAAATGCTTATATTCAATGGGGACAAGCGGTACGACGTCACGCCGAGTACGCAGCTAGTCAGCTCACTTTCCTCCGCTAAGCCTGCACCGAAAGGTTATTGGATTACTGAAACACCCGATGCTAGGAGGCGGCTCTGGTTTACTCGAAAGATCACCTATCTTCTGACGATTGTTAATCCCACGACGATTGAGATTGGGAAAAACTCGCACAAAACAAAATTTGTGAGATGCGGACCAGGCAAACTGCCAACTTGACAAACGATCAATGCACTGCGCAAGGGGGGCAGCGTGTTCGAGGTTGTCCGCAACATGGGCACCTCCGTCGAAATCATTCAGGAGTACCATGGAAGGCGACAGCTGCCGCTTTCGCTACGCAGTTGGGGGATTAATTTTGGAGGGGCTTGCTACGTAAAGTTCGAGGAGCGTCTCCGACTGTTCCTTGAACAACACTCCGCCTTCTCTAAAAAATTCAGCTGTTATGGCGAGAAGATCCTGAGGGGACTTAGCCCCAGCAAACAGTCCGACAAAGTGCCATAGGAATCTCGTATTTCGTTCTGCCATCTCCAACAGCTGTTTTTGTTGAGACCAGGGGAATGCAGAGCCAATTGCGAAGGCTTCCGGAACGTCTCTAGGGAAGGAAACAAGAGTCTGCGTTTCAGTCGAAACAACTTCATGAGACCCCTCTGCCGCAACTTGTTCAGGAATGTTTGCGACCTCAATCAGCGGGTCAACAGTCTCCACCTCGGCAGAAGCGACCTTGGGGGCTTCGATGTTCAGGTCAACCGGCTTGACATCTTCTTCAGAAGATTTCGAAAGAGCGGTAGAGCTCTTCAACTTTCGATCTTTGGTTCGCTTGCTCATCTGACAGCTCACTTATCGGTGCAGTCTCCTCGGAGGCCACACGGCTTGCCTTCGACTAGATAGCGACTCGAAACACGAGCTAATTATACATCGTTCTGCGACGCTGATTTGCTGGACGGCAACATTCCGCTGCCAAGTTCCTTTATCGGATCTTGTGCGATGGAGAACTGGGCTTTTAGATACTCGCTCTGCAGCCGCATGAACTCATTCACGTCGGATGCATGGATCAGTTTTCGTGTATGCTCCAAGGCGGCTTTCATGTTCTGCTCTGTGATCGACAGAGTTTTCTTCGAGAAGTCTTTGGCGGGAGCGGGGACCATCTCGACTGACTTCGCTGCGGCATCCAGAAAGGCGGCAATAGCCTTCTCCGCCTGATCAACGCTGTTTTCAGCCATTTCCTTGACTTGAGACCGAACTTGGATACCTAGGTCAGACATGAGAAATCCTTACTTGGGGCAATCAGATCCGGTGCAGCCGAGCAGTCTAACAAGGCCAAGCTGAGGCAGGGATCGGACCACTTCAGTGCTGCGGTCCTAAGATTCCGTTGTTGGTATTCCCGAGATCTTGCACGGCCTTGTTCATCGTTCTGTCGTTTGCGTACCTGCTGGCTGGCGATGAACTACCGTTGCTCCCGTTGGTAGCGGGCAGAACTGGGAATTCGGTTTCCAGTCGTGCCATGACTAAGGGCGTTGCTCGTGTTTGGCCCGGGTGAGCCAGCCGTACCGTTCACGGTCCCACCGCTCGAGCTGGATCCCGCAGCCGTGTTGCCAGAGCCGGTTGCTCCGCTCGAAGAACCAGCACCACTTCACCCTCCCCCTCCGCTGCCCTGCGGAAAACTTAAGGTGCTAGTGCAGGTGAGAGCTCCTGCAATGAGAAGAGCGGTCACTTTCATGGCAGTTCTCCGGGATTCGATCCCATAAAGCTCCGAACGTCTCGTCTCGTTCCATTCGAAGGTTTGGCCGATCGCCTCGGTTCCTGAGCCGAAGCGGGGGAACCATCTGCGCGATGTTCTATTGTCCTTCGGGCAGGGAAGCTGAGGGGCTTTCAATGAATGGGATCATTTATATTGTCGGCTTGATCGTTGTGATCGGGATCGTTCTGTCGTTCTTCGGCCTGCGCTAGTCAGCACTGTGCGGCACCATCGAGTGCAAAGCAGTATTGTCGGCGTCGGACGAGGTTCACCTATTGCTTTATTGGCCCGTCCACGCATTAGACGGCGCGTCCATTTTTGCGAGACTTTGCCGCCGTATTCAACAGCTAAAGCCGTACCCTTCGCCTTTTTCGCTTGTTGTGCCGCTCACACTTGTTGAACCGCTGAAATTTATTGCAGTTCTTGTGGCAGGGAGTGGCCACACAATCTGGACGACGGTTACAAAGATTAGAACGTTGCAATCTCGGCGGTCAGCTCGGCAGAAGGTCGTCGGTGACATCGGAAAAAATTTGTAACGATCTGGCTGCGGCACTTCTGTGCCGTCAATGCGGTATGCAAGAGCGTGGCCGACACTGCCCGTTCAAGTAAATGAAACACGAGAATACGGTCGTCCCAGCTTTACGCGTTCGACGTTCTCGCCGTGGGCGGCGACGATCTTCGCGGCCTGCCACTGCATCTGCGAAGATAAATTTGCAGCGCCTGCTGGCGCGCCGGCCGGACGGGATCACCGTGGCGCCCTTTGAGCGGGGCGAGATTGGTCCCGATCTTTACCGGCCGCCTGCGGCATGGGCTTGAAGGGCTTGGTCTCAAAGCACCGCGATCGGCCTGACCGGGGCGCCGACAGAAGCATTGGGTAAGGCGAAGAATAGGCAACACCCCGCCATGAATCGCGAACTGTAGCCGCACGCCCTCTTTAACTTCCTCGCGAATCAGATTCGTATGGCCTGAGGCGCAGGGGGGTGGAGATGAAGTTCATTTTCACGGAAGCTGGCGGCAATAAGCCAGTTCGGAAGTGCGATCTTTGCTTACAGCCGATGAGGTATTTGGGCGAACATGCGAGATCTTGGCTGTTCAGGTGCGAGGATTGCGCGCTTGTCAGCACAGACAATATTCATCCTCCGCAAGCCGCCTTGGAAGGATCTCCTCGCTCGCCGCATGCTATCTGACGGTTCGCCGCGCGAGGCGTGGCATTTAAGTCTCAAGTCTTCCGCATCGCGCAGGAATGACGTCAGGCGATGTTGCCTAGTCTAACCGCCCCCTGTTAGCTGCAGCGGCCGAGCATCCATTGCCCTGGGGTTGCAGGAAGACCATGGCGCCCGGCCGCCTGGTCGCAGAGCGGCTGCGACCAGATCGTGTCCCGTGGCGTGGTGTAGCTGGCGGTGGATCACCGCGTTCGCCGGCGAGAGCCGGGCTGGTCAGCTGGCG
>NZ_JBVVOZ010000073.1:0-3400 GCF_055807395.1 Bradyrhizobium sp. Kon10
TTTGGTATGGCACGCCGTTGTCACGCTGGTACGCGTCGATGGCGTGCACGGCAGCCCCATTCCATTCGGCATAGTTTGGTCGTTCAGAGCGCCTCCAGAAAGGCGAGCAGGCGGTCGTTCGGCTGGAACCGGGTTCGCTTGCCGCGCTCGTACGGCTTGAGCTTCGCCAGGGCAGCTTCCTTGAGGACGAGGTGGGCGTGCAGGTACGTCTGCGTCGTCTCGACCGATTCATGACCGAGCCACAGCGCGATCACGGAGCAGTCGACGCCGGCTTGCAGCAGCTCCATCGCAGCGCTGTGCCTCAGCACGTGCGGTGACACGCTCTTGACCTTCAAAGACGGGCAACTCCTGTGAGCGACACGAACATGCTTTCCCAGGAGCGACTGGACGCTGTCGGCACTGAGCCGGCCCCCGTGCACGTTGGGGAACAACGCTGTTGCTCCTTTCCGTAACGGTTCCTTGAGCCATGCCTGGAGCGCACACCGAGCGAGTGTGGTCAGCGGAGTGGTCCGCTCCTTCCGCCCTTTACCGACGCATCGTACGTGTGCGCCAGACCCGAGGTGGACGGCATCCCGGTCAAGGCCAGTCAGCTCGGAGAGGCGTAAGCCCGTCTGGGCCGCGACCAGCAGCAAGGTGTGATCGCGGCGGCCAAGCCACGTCGTTCGATCGGGCGCGGCGAGAACCGCCTCGATCTCGGGGCGCGTCAGGAAGTGCACCTGTCGCTTATCGTGGCGCTTGCTCGGTATGGCGAGCACGCGCTGGATCAGCGCACTGTGTGCCGGCTCCTCGAAGGACACGAACCTGAAGAAGGATCGGATAGCAGTCAGACGCAGGTTACGCGTCTTCGCGCTCGCGCCGCGCTTTACCTCGAGATCGGTTAGGAACGCGCCGATGAACGTTGCGTCCAAATCGGTGAGCGTCAGGGCCGATGGGGGCTTCCGCAGCTGCACCTGTGCGAACATGAACAGCAGCCGGAACGTGTCCCTGTAGGAGGCGATCGTGTTGCCGCTAACATTGCGCTGGCGCATGAGGCGCTCGGTGAAGAAGCGCTCGATCAACGTGGCGACATTGCAGGCGGGCTTCATGGCGTCACCTCCCACCGCCGATCGAGACGCCGCGCCGCTTCTTCCATCAACTCGGGGCAGGCCGAGAGATACCAGTAGGTATCACGGACGCAGGCGTGGCCGAGGTAGGTGGAGAGCACTGGGAGTTGCTGCTCGACGTCCTTGCCTTCGCGATACCAGTCGAGCAGTGTCCGGATGGCGAAGCGATGACGGAAGTCGTGCACGCGTGGCCCGGTGCGATCACCTGGGCGCCGCAGCCCGATCTCTCGGGACAATCGCCAGAAGACGCGATGAACGTACTGGTGCAGCAAGCGGCCTCCCTGTTCGGCAACGAAGAAGGTCGAGCCGCGGCGTGATCCGAGCATCGCGTCGCGCCGGTGGGCGTAGTCGCGCAACGCGGTTCTCGTCGTCGGATGCAATGGCACGAGCCGCGACTTGCCGAACTTGGTCAGCCGGACCGTCAGCACGCCGGCGTCGAGGTCGACGTCATCACGCTCCAGGCCCATCGCCTCGGATATACGCATGCCCGTCACCGCGATCAGCCCGAACAGGGTATGGTAGGTCCATCGGCGCAGCCCGCCCGCTGGCGGCAGAGCCAGCGCTGCCGTCAGCAACGCATCGATCTCCGCGTCGCTGTAGACATAGGGCTTGGCGCGCTTCCATCCGGGCAGCATGCCGACGGGCGGTACCTCCGTTCTCGGATCGAAGTTGGCGACATGGCGCGCGAACCCGCGCACGTCGCTCAATCGCAGCGCCCAGGATGCATGACGATCGGGCGGCAGCGTTGCCCATTCCATTGCCAGCTTCGTCGTGATGATCCTGGCTTTGCGCTTCTCCATGAAGGCGACGAAGTCGGCGAGCCGACGGGTCTGGTGCTCGTACTTGTATCCAAACCCCTTGCGCATGCTCAGGTACTTATCGAGTGCGGCGCGCAGATTGGTCATTGCACGCCTCCCGGCCAGGGCAGGCTCAATGTTCTCAACGCATCGATATCGACCTTCGCGTAAATCCGGGTAGTGTCGTGGTTCTCGTGCCGCAGCAACTGTCCGATCTCCGACAAGGTCGCGCCAGATCGGAGAAGCTCGGTAGCGAGACTGTGTCGGAAGATATGGGCGCCGCGGTGTGCGCAACCTTCGATTCCAACGCGATCGAGGGCGGCCTTGGCGATCATGGTGATCGCACATCCGGAAGCAAACCCGATGTGCGGCGCGAGTGTGCGGACGAACAACCGTCGGCACGACGACTTTGGGCGGCCACTGCGCAGATATGCAACGATGGCCGCGCCAATGTCTGGCGGTATCGGCATCCGTGCACGCTGTCGGCCCTTGGCGCGAACGAGTATCTCGCTGGCGCGCCAGTCGATATCATCGAGCGTGAGCGTCGCGACCTCGTCGGCCCGCAGGCCGAGCTTGGCCAGCAACAACAGAATGGCGTAGTCGCGCCGTCCCATCACCGTTTTTCGGTCGCAACCGTCGAGAGCCTTCCGCACCTGTGCGGCAGGCAGATAGGTCGGCAGAGTTGCGAGCTTCCATCGCCGCATCGATGGAACGCAATCCGCCAACGGGCGCGCGTTCAGCCCCCGATGGTGGAGGTAACGGAGAAAGGCGCGCAACGACCAGCACATCGCCTTGCCTGTTCCCGGGCTCCAATCCTGGGCGTGGCGCTCAATGTAGCGGATCACGTCCTCTTGGTTGATCTTGCACAGGGCGGCGGCGCCGCCGGAGCACACCTCGTGCAGGAACCTGCGGATGACCGGGAGATGGCGGACGATGGACCTCGGGGCCAAGCCGCGCTCTGATCGCAGGTAGGCATCGAACTCCTTGAAGATCCGTTCGTGCGGGGTGAGAGGCGGCAGCACCAACGGCGCGATCGCGCCTTCCTCGCGCAGCACCGACAGCCATCGCTTGAGCGCGGCCCGGTCACCGGGTTGGATAGACTGCCTCCGGCCTCGATGTCGGAGGTACCGCTCAACGACCTGCTCATCGAGATCGCCCAGCTTATAGCGACGGCTTGCGATCCAACTCAGGAGCCCGCCAACCACGTTGAGGCAACGCCACGCGCCGTGCAGAACGAGCCTCTCTTCGACGAGACGAGCGGCGTAGCGCTCGACGAGCTGTCCATGCGGCCCGCTTCTGAGACGCCGGTACAGCCGGCTTCTGCCCAAGTACTCTTCAACTTCCATCTTCCTGTTCTCCGCTGTTGAAAGCGGAGGCACAGAACGAACTATGCCGAACCGACCAAACGCCGGTCAGCGAGAAATCTGGGGAAAACGATCCGACTCGGCATAGTTCGGCGGGCGGCATAAACCTGTAAGCTCAATGGCGTCAGTGCCGAGC
>NZ_JBVVOZ010000074.1:0-3372 GCF_055807395.1 Bradyrhizobium sp. Kon10
CAAGATAGGCCGGGACCTGTCCGAGCGCCCGCCAGCCCGCGAGCGCGGCGACGTCCGTGGTACGCCGCTGCGGCGCAGTACGACCGCCGCGCCGCGCGCGGAACCCGATGAACTCATTCCGTAGGTCCTGGAGCTCACCTACCGGGCGTGCGAAATCGCAGGACGCCCCTTGGGAGGCCCTTTACCCAGTCGGCCGAGCTTCGATCATGGATGCGTCGCGCCGCTCTCCTGGCTCGGCCTCCTGTTCGGCTGCGATGGCCACATCGTGGGCGCCTCGCCCAGGGCCCTGCGACCGACCTGCTTCAGGTTCGACATCGCGGTCTCGCCACGGGTCGCGGCTTTGAGGATTTTCGAGGCGACGTGCGTGCGAGCGGTGGTCTCACGGCGGCAAACGTTCTGGCAGACCTCCTCGAGAACTGCGGGCAGCAGCGCGGTGGTTTCGGCATCGAAGATCGGAGATCTCCCCCAGCGATGCAGCCATGACGCCTAGAATTTCCCAACCTGAGATTCACGCAAGTTATGGCGACCAAAAATCCGCAGGGCGACTAAAGCCGACCGAAATGAGGTGGCCCCGATTCTTGGGGGCTGGGGCTTGGCCGCGCCAGGATGGAGCTCGCTCGTGTCGCGCGTGAGAACGATCCAACTTGCTTGATCCTTTACGTGTCCGGAGATAGCGCGCATCGGTGGTCCGTCAAGGGCGTGCCGCAAAGCGTCATGTTGGCCAAACCCTTTGGGCCCGTGCAATCGGTGGAGGCCACGTCAGGTCTCCTCACCCGCCTGCGTTCGTTCCCATCCTAGAAAAACGAATGCGCTGCGGCCACTTTGGCCCTAAGCTGCCTCAAAATAATAATCCACGCCCCACGCGAAAGGGTGGTCTAGGTGTCCGTCGAATTCCGAAATAACGTGCAGGTCCGCGGCCGCGGTGAGCGGGCCATGATGTTCGCCCACGGCTTCGGGTGCGACCAGAACATGTGGCGCTTCGTGGCGCCGCCGTTCGAGTCGGATTTCACCACGGTGCTATTCGACCACGTCGGAGCCGGCCGTTCGGACCTCACCGCTTACGACCATCGAAAGTATTCGACGCTGTCCGGCTACGCCGATGACGTCGTCGAGATCGGCCGCTCGCTGCGCCTGAAGGATGCCGTATTCGTGGGGCATTCCGTCAGTGCGATGATCGGAGTGCTTGCCGCGGTCAACGATCCGACACTCTTCGAAAGCTTGGTGCTGGTGGGGCCTTCGGCGCGCTACATCGACGATGGCGACTATGTCGGTGGCTTCAGCGCGCAGCAGATCGAAGAGCTTCTTTCGTTTCTGGAGGAGAACCACATGGGATGGTCGGCGCAGATGGCTCCTGCCATCATGGGCAACCCCGACCGGCCTGAGCTTGGCGCGGAACTAACCAACAGCTTCTGCCGTACTGACCCCGCCATCGCCAAGGAATTCGCCCGGGTCACCTTCCTCTCCGACAACCGCGCAGACCTGTCCAAGGTCAAAGCGCGCACGCTGATTCTCCAGTGCAGCGAAGACATCATCGCTGGGCAGCAGGTCGGTGCATACGTCCAACGCAACATCCCGAATAGCGAACTGGTCGTTCTGAAGGCGACCGGCCACTGCCCGAACCTGAGCGCCCCCAAAGAGGTCGTCGCCGCAATCCGAGATTTCGTCTGAGTGAATAACAATCATCCTGCCGATACCGATTTCGAAGACCTCTACGAAAACGCGCCCTGCGGGTACCTCTCCGTTCGTCCGGATGGCCGCATCGATCGTGCCAATCGGACTCTTGCGGACTGGACGGGCTACGCGCCAGATGACCTGCCCGGGATGCGGCTGAGCGATCTCCTGAACATGGCGGGGCGCATATTCCTGGAGACGCACGTGGCTCCGTTGTTGCGCATGCAGGGCTTCTTCGACGAGTTCGCGCTCGATCTCCTTACCAAGAGTGGTGCACGGTTGCCGGCGATCGCCAACGCCCGTGAGCGGCGGACCGATGCCGATGCGCTCCTGTTCACGCGTCTTACGATCATGCGGGCTGCCGACCGGCGCCGGTTTGAGCGCGGGCTGATCGACGCCCGAAAGGAAAGCGAGGAGCTCAAGACGGCTCTGGAAGAGCGCCTGCGACAGGAGCGTGAAAATGCCGAACTGCGCGAGCAGTTCATCGCCGTCCTCGGCCATGACCTGCGTAATCCGCTCGCATCGATCGCGGCCGGCGCACGTCTGATGCTCAAGGCCGAGACGCCGGAGGACGCGCTCCGGCTCGAGGCCATGATGCAGAGCAGCGTGGGCCGCATGGCCAAAATGATCGAAAGCGTCATGGACCTGGCTCGGGGCCGCCTCGGGGGAGGAATTTCGCTGTCGAAGGCCATCACCGCCATCGAGCCCGTGCTCGACCACGTCGTGGCGGAACTGGCCGCGGCCCATCCGGATCGCAGCATCGAGACTCATTTCGAGGTCGAGACACCGTTCTACTGCGATCCGGCCCGCATCGCCCAGTTGCTCTCTAACTTGCTCGGCAATGCAATCAGTCACGGGGCACCGGACCGGCCTGTGCGTGTCGATTCAAGTGCCGGCGGAGGACACTTCGAGCTCTCGGTGGCTAACAGCGGGGTGGCCATTCCGGAAGAGGCGCGCAAGCGCCTGTTTCAGCCGTTCTATCGGGGAGAGGCGCACGGGCCCTCGCAAGGGCTCGGACTTGGCCTCTACATCGCAGCCGAGATTGCCAGGGCCCATAGTGGCTCGATCGAGGTTACTTCGTCCGAAGCGGAGACCAGGTTCACGTTCCGCATGCCGCTCCAATGGGAGGGGGCGCTGCGCCCCTAGCCGTCAGGAGCGGTCGCACCGCGAGAAGACTGGGCCAGCCCGCCTAGGCGGCGCGAATAGCCCGGAGTACCAGGCCCTCTGCAGCTGATTGGCCCCTGCTTAGCGAGGACGGTGACTTCGGCGCTTTGGGGGCGTCCGGCGCAGACAGGCGATGCTCAGCAATCAGACAGACACTCCGGGCAGGTATCGCCGATGGAGCCAAGGACGCCGTGGATCTCGGCGGCGGCCTGCGCCGGGGACGAACTCTCGGGCGGATCGCGCCTGGCGATATCGAAGGCCCGTTCGCGCGCGTGCGGATCGGCGCGGTCCTTCGCCCAGCCGTGCTCCTCGCATTCGTGGATGGCGCCGGCCATCACGCAGCCTGCGCTGAACCTGCTAATGTACCGACTCCAGGGGCGCGTCTACGACCACACGGTTAAGCAGCAGGCCTGCTCGAAAGGGGAAACCTAAACCGCGCCCGAAGAAGGAGCGCCCCAATTTGCCATTGTCCTTGCGGAAGTCAGCGATCGTCTTGAAATCCGGCGTCAGCTGACCGGTCAACCAAATCATCTCGAT
>NZ_JBVVOZ010000075.1:0-3287 GCF_055807395.1 Bradyrhizobium sp. Kon10
AAAGGTGGGCGACATCGTCTCGGAATCCACGGGCGACTTCATATCGGTACGCCTGGGCGACTTCGTCGGAATCCGCACCTACACTGACGAAAAGATGGCGAGTATGGCTCCTATTGGTCCTCCGACGCACTGCTCCAGAGCATCAGTTGTTCTTGTTGGCAAGGATGGTCGAGGCAACTGGATTGTTCGCGAACACACCGGCATCTGGCTCGTTCAGAAAATCGCGCGCTAGCGCTGAAGTACGCGCTCGCTAAGAATGGTCTTTGCCCAGAAGCCGTGATCGAATTGCCGAGCGAAATCGAGCTCGATATCGCTGTCGACAAGTAGTCGTTTCCCAATTCGAGACGAGGCACAGTCGGGGATGACCTATTTTGGCGTCTTTTGCCGTAGTCAAGTGAAGTGAGACCCCGGAGCTGGGACCATGGATCGGCGAAGTTAAGGTGTGATCCGGCCTGCCTGGTCGTTCAAATCAAGCAGCTTCCTGCTGCTGCTTTTGCGTCTGCTGTGGATATGTGGGCAACGCGTTTGCGTTGTCCAAGCGAAGCGGCATATCCACAGTCCTCGCCGCCTCGATCACGTCCTTGCCGGCGCGCCATGCCGCCATGGGAAACTGGTTGTTCATTGCCTGATGCGGGCGGAGATGATTGTAAAAGTTCATCCATGATCGGATGCCATCTCGCGCTTCGCGCCCGTTGGCATAGGCTTTCAGATGGGTTCCTCGTCCTTGATCGAGCGCCACAGCCGTTCGATGAAAATATTGTCCATGAAACGACCGCGTCCGTCCATCGAAATCGCGATGCCTGCAGCCTCGAGCCTGCCGGTGAAGGCTGAGCTCGTGAACTGCGCGCCCTGATCGGTGTTGAATATCTTCGGCGTGCCGTGCCGCGCCAGCGCTTCGTCGAGCGCCTCGATGCAAAAGCCCGTGTGCATCGTATTCGAGAGGCGCCACGCCAGCACCGCCCGGCTGGCCCAGTCGATGATCGCCACCAGATACAAGAATCCCTGCGCCATCGGAATATAGGTCGGCGGCCCAGACGTGATTGGGCGTGGTGATGCTGACCCCGCGCAGCAGATAGGGATAGGTCTTGTGGCCGGGCGCGGCTTTGCTGGGGCCGGGGCGCGGGACCAGCGCCTCGATCCCCATCACGCGCATCAGCCTTTGCACGCGCTTGCGGTTGATGCCGTGGCCGGCTTGGTTGAGTTCGAACACCATTCGCTGCGAGCCGTAAAACGGCCACTTCACATGCAAACTCTTCGATCCGCCGCATCATGGCCGGATCGTCGGCGCCGGTGACCGGCCCGGGACGATAGACGCCCGAACGCGCCAGATTCAGCAGCGCACATTGCCGGCGAACCGACAAATTCTCGCCAGGCCGCTCGACCATCGCCCTGTGCTCGGGGACACTCATCGCCCGGACCTCCTGGCCAAGAAATCCCTTTCAACCGTCAACTGGCCGATCTTGGTATAGAGCTTCGCCGTCTCGCTCTCATGCTCCTCCTCACCATCCGCCAAGGCACTCGCGCCGCGCGCAAAAAAAAAGGCTCGCCACGTTGTCGAGAACCTGCTTGTTCCAGCCATAGATCTGGTTCGGGTGCCATGCCGTAATGGCCCATCAATGCGGCGTAGCGCTGTGTCAGATCCTCACGCGCATCCGCCGCCAGATTGCGGAATGCTGCCGACAAGCTGTCGCTGCGATGCTCCCGCGGCACGCCGCCGAGCGCCCACAGGGGGTTCTGCAAGCTCTCTGCCAGGGCGACGAAGCTTTCCCCGCCGAGCACGACATGGGCATGCTCGAAGCCGGAGAACGCCAGCCGGAAGTGATAGAACCGGTGATCGAGCGCCTCACCCGCGATGGCAATGCCGAGCGCGCTCGTATCGGTAAAGTCGGACAGACCCAAACGGCCGGGCTCGTGCTCTTGGCGGAAGATCGCGTCCTGTTCGGGGCCGTTGAGCGCTCGCCAGGCATTGATGCGTCGCTCCGGCGTGCGTCGGATGTTGGGGTCAGGTCGAGCACCTCCCCTGCCAACCTTGCGCGAAGGCGACATCGTCATTCTCGACAGTCTCGGAACAAGTCGAAGGCGGTCAGGCAGTTAACCCAGGCCGTCTGGCGCCAGGCTCTGGTATCTGCTGCCATACTCCCCCGACCTCAAGCCGATCGAACAGGCCTTCGCCAAGATCAAGCATTGAATGCGGCAAGATCAGAAGCGCACCATCGAGGACACTTGGTTACCTCGTCCACGACATCCATCCTCGCGAGTGCGCCCACTACTTCGCCAACGCGCGTTATGCTGCAGTCAAAATGTGAAACGCTCTAGGGCCCATACTCTGGAAGAGCACATCGAAATCGACAATCTCGCCGAGGCGGGGCTGCCGGCGACGTCGAAGTGGCTGAGCTTCGGTTGAGAACTTCTCTAGCATCCTTGTTTTCGCGTCAGCACGAGGTAGAAGCCGAATTAAGCTATAGTTCGCATTCATAAGAAGCCCGGCGCAAGGCGCCGTTCTTTTTCCTATCAACAGTGAAGGTTCCCCTCAGCTATAGATCTCGAACAGTCCGGCGGCGCCCTGACCGCCGCCGATGCACATCGACACCACGCCCCACTTGGCCTTGCGACGCGCGCCTTCCTGGAGCAGATGGCCGGTGAGACGGGCGCCGGTCATGCCGAAGGGATGGCCGATCGCGATCGAGCCGCCATTGACGTTGTACTTGGCGGGATCGATGCCGAGCTGGTCGCGGCAATACAGGCACTGGCTGGCGAAGGCCTCGTTGAGCTCCCACAGATCGATGTCGTCGATTTTGAGGCCGGTGCGCTTGAGCAGCTTCGGAATCGCGAACACCGGGCCGATCCCCATCTCGTCCGGCTCGCAACCAGCGGCCGCCCAGGCGACGAAGCGGCCCATGGGATTGAGGCCGCGCTTCTCCGCATCCTTGGCTTCCATCAGCACCACGGCCGCGGCGCCGTCCGACAGCTGGCTGGCGTTGCCCGCCGTGACGAACTTGCCGGGACCCCTGACGGGCTCGAGCTTGGCGAGACCTTCCAGCGTGGTCTCGGGCCGGTTGCACTCGTCGCGGTCGACGACATAATCGACGATCGACTCGGCCTTGGTCGCCTTGTCGACCACTTTCATCTTGGTCTTCATCGGGACGATCTCGTCCTTGAACTTGCCCGCCTGCTGCGCGGCGGCCATGCGGCGCTGCGACTCCAGCGAATACTCGTCCTGATATTCGCGGCTGAGCTTGTAGCGCTCGGCGACGATGTCGGCGGTGTCGATCATCGCCATGAAGATA
>NZ_JBVVOZ010000076.1:0-2476 GCF_055807395.1 Bradyrhizobium sp. Kon10
TGTCAATCGGCGTTCGACTGGGACCCCCTATCGGCATCCAAAAGGGACCCCTTTGATCGGCGTGCTCTGCTGGTAGCGCTCGGGTCGTCGGAGCTGGTCGGGGTTGCGGAGACGGCGCGAGCGCGGGTTGTTTGAACATCGTCGCGGCTTTTGAATCGCCAGCTGTCGTTGCCGGTCTCGACGATGTCGCAGTGATGGGTCAGTCGGTCGAGTAGCGCGGTGGTCATTTTGGCATCGCCGAACACGGTCGGCCATTCGCCGAACGCAAGATTGGTGGTGACAATGATGGAGGTGCGCTCGTAGAGCCGGCTGATGAGATGGAACAGGAGCTGACCGCCGGATTGCGCGAACGGCAGATAGCCCAGCTCGTCGAGAACGATGAAGTCCATGCGGGTCAGATGCTCGGCGAGCCGTCCCTGCCGACCGTTGCGGGTCTCGGTCTCGAGCCGGTTGACGAGGTCGACGACGTTATAGAAGCGGCCACGGGCGCCGGATCGGATGCAGCTTCGCGCGATAGCGATGGCCAGATGGGTCTTGCCGGTGCCCGTTCCGCCGACCAGGACGACGTTGCGTTGCTGGGCGATGAAGCCGCCGCCAGCGAGATCATTGACGAGAGTCTGATTGATTGGCGTCCCGTCGAACTGGAAGTCGGCGATGTCCTTGGCGAGCGGCAGCTTGGCAATGGTGAGCTGGTATTTGATCGAGCGGGCCTGCTTCTCGTTGATCTCGGCGTTGAGCAGGTCGCCGACAATGCGCTGAGGTTCGTGCTGGCGCTTCACGGCAGTTGCCATGATCTCGTCGAAGGCAGCCTTCATGCCGTAGAGCTTGAGTTCGCCCATGAGGTCGAAGATCTGAGTTCGTTCCATCAGTTGGTCCTCCGGAGGTTGTCGTAACGGGCACAATCGGCGATCGGTGCATGGCGGAGCGTCAGTGCGGCCGGCGTCATGATGTTGGCCGGTGGAGCGGGTTCACGTTGACGGGCCAGGATGTTGAGCACCACATCGGCGGAATGGACGCCGTGACTGAGCGCTTCGGCACAGGCCGCTTCCACCGCGGACAGACCGTCAGTCAGCACCGCGTTGAGGATGTCGACCATCTGCCGATTGCCATCGTCGGTGCTGGCAAGCTTGCGCCGGATCCGCTCGATCGCGGCCGGCAGCACCCAATCTTTGAAGGGAGCACCGTTGCGCAAGGCACCGGGTTTGCGGGCGAGCACCGGCACATAATGCCAGGGGTCGTAGACGGTATCGCCGCGGCCAAAGGATCGCGGGTGCTCGGCAACGATGCGTCCATCCTGACGGATAACGATGCGATCGGCATAGGCTTGAACCTCGACCGGTCGTCCGACTGCGCTGGCTGCGACCGAGTACTTGTTGTTGTCGAAGCGCACCAGGCAGGTCTTCGAGACTGATGCCGTCACCGCATGGAAGCCGTCAAAACGGCCGGCATAGGGAACGAGTTTGGGGCGTTCGGCTTCGAACACGTCCCAGATCGTCTGATCGGCCAGCTCCGGATGGCGATGAGCCTTGGCGTAGGCGATGCATTTGTCGAGAAGCCAGGCGTTTAACTCGTCGAGGTTTTTGAACCGCAGCCGCGGCGTGAAGAAGCGTTCCCGGACCAGACCGACCTGGTTCTCGACCTGCCCCTTCTCCCAGCCCGACGCTGGCGTACAGGCGACCGGATCGACCAGATAGTGGCTGCACATCTGCAGGAAGCGGCGATTGTAGAGACGGCCTTTACCGACGAAGATCGTCTCTACGGCGGTCTTCATGTTGTCGTAGATGCCGCGGGTGCAGGTGCCTTTGAACAGGGCGAACGCCCGGTCGTGGGCGTCGAACACCATCTCCTGCGTCTCCCGCGGATAGGCCCGCACGAACAGCATACGGCTGTAACAGAGCCGGACATGGGCAGCCTTCACCATCACCGTGGTGCCGCTCAGCAGGACGACCTCGTGGCTCCAGTCGAACTGGTAGGCTTCGCCTGGGGCAAAGCTTAGCGGCACATAGGCCGACGCTGTCGAGCTGCCGCGCTCCTTGCTCCACCGTCGTGCGTATCGACGAACCGCATCATAGCCGCCGGCGTAACCCAGGCCGCGAAGCTCTTCGAACAGCCGGATCAGCGTCAGCCGTTCCCGCGCCGCCTTGCTCTCATTCCCTGCCAGCAACCGGTCAAGCTCGGCACTCCAGGCACCCATCTTCGGCAGCGGCTGCGTCTCGCGCTCATACCGGAACTCCGTCGCTTGAGAACGAATGACCTTGCGAACCACCTTCCGCGATACGCCAAGTTCTCGGCAGATCGCCTTGATCGGACGACCATCAACAAAGTAGGCGCGACGGATCTTACCAATCGTCTCCACCACCAGCATCCCAACCTCGGCTTCCATGACTCGATGGAAGCCACTGTGGACCTTATCCCGGGGTCCCGATTGGATGCCGATCACCCCGAAAACGGGGTCCTTATTCCATGCCGAAACACA
>NZ_JBVVOZ010000077.1:0-2306 GCF_055807395.1 Bradyrhizobium sp. Kon10
TTGCCAACATTGAGATCGCCGGCGCCGCTGGTGATGCCGCTGCCCGAGGTCGCGATCGAGGCAACCGTCGGCGCCGTTGCCGCGGAACCCTGGACGGCGATCTGAGCGACCACCGTCTGCCACCAGCCGTTGGCCACGTATTCGTTCGATATCCAGAAACCGTTTGCGTTGTTCGGATCGGCTATTGCGGTCGAATAGGTCCCCCAACGCTGGTCGTTCAGACTTCCGGTATCAAGAAACGTGGTGCTCGCCTGGTAAAGCGTCGGGCCGCTGAAAGCGGAAGCGCCGGCGCCGAGCACCATGTAGTAGTCGGAAGGATACATGTTCGGCCCCGAGGCCGAGAAATTGATGAGCACGTCACCGTTCTTGTCGACCGCAATTGAAGGATCGAACACGGCGACACCTGTGCCGATGGACGCGCCGGAAATGACGTTCCCGATTACGAATTGCGGATTCGTGCGATCGGTGACATCGAGCTTGAACCACTCGATTTGAGCGAGCCCCCCTGCGGTCGGCATGGCTTCGCTCACGCCGTAAACGTAATTGTGTCCTCCCGTGGAAGTGTAGGCAAGGCTTTGGATGCGCCCGTCGTTAATGCCGAGCGTCTTGGTCGTGCCCAACTGCGCGGCGGTGTAGTCGCTTCCGCCCCCTCCCACATCGGCGTCGCCGACGAAGATCGTTTGGGTCCCGCTGAAGCCAGGCGTCGGATCGTACGTTTGATATGTGAGCGTGGTTTCCCTCCCGTCCGAATGGGCGCTCAAATAGTAGGTCACCCCGTTGTCGCCGGCGACGTTGCGCACGATGCTGGCGGTCGCAGGCACGCTGGTGCTGACGTCGGGCGTGATCGCGCGGTTTCCGGCGGCTGTGACGCTGCTTTCGTTGACGACGAATTCGCCGTTGTTGTAGCCGCCTCCCGCGTCCAAAAATTCGGGCGCGGAGATGTAGATCTTGCCGTTGCCGACCGACAGATAGGGCATGTCCGATTGGGTTGTGCCACCGTTGGATGTGTCGATCGAAGCCAAATACCAGCCGTCGCTCGGGTTACTGTCGACCGACACGGCGATATCGATGTTGGTAGCGAAATTCCCGCCTCCTGGCTGAAAATTATCCACGGTGACCACATAGCGGCCGGTCGAACTGTCGTAGGTGGCGCGCGCGTCGAGAAGGGAGTTGTCAAGCGTGCCGCCAAGTGGGGCGAATAAGCTATACAATGATCCGTTGGATACAATCGGATTGCCGCTCAGGTCGCTTATCGCGTAGTGAGTGGTCTCCGCGGTGAAAATGTAGTTCGGTCCTACCGCTAACGCATTTTGGGGCGGATTGTTGGTCCGATCGGACAATCCGGAAAAAGAGCGAGTGACCGAGGCGGACGCCCTCGCCGGCGTCGACGAATAGAAGTTGAGTGCCGGTACGCCGGCGCTGTTGCCGATCGCCGCTGCGCCGTAAAGGCTTTCGATCGAGGCAAGCAGCGAATAGGGGCCAGCCGGCGAGGCGTTGACGGCCCCGGCCGGCACGCCTCCGCCGACGACAATCGCCGCAACGTGATCAGGGTAAGTCACCGCTGGATTGGTGTTGTTTTCGTCGAAGGTGACGATCAGCAGCGAATTGTTGGCCTGCGCCCAGGCCGCGTAGGCAGCGAGATTGGCCTGGACCCAGGCGTCGCCTGCAGGAATCCCGCCGCCGTTGTCGCTCGTCGGCGTCATGTTGTCGGCGTCGTTGGGCGAAACAAAGGAAACCGTCGGAAGGTTAGCAAAGCCGGCCGCGGTCTGAGGAAAACTGCTGAAATCGTGAGCGGTGTTGGCCGAATTGGCGAAGTGGCTCCAGGGTTGCCGTTCGGGATCCGCAGTGGTTTCGGCGTAACCGCCGAAAGTGTAACCGCTGGCGGCGAGCGTGCTCGTCAGCGTCGGCACGCTGGCCGGAAACTGGGGAAAGGTGCCGTTGTTGGTGATCCCCTGCGTCGAGCCGGAAAACAGGGCAATGTAATTGGGCTGGCTCGGATGGGTCACACCGTAGTAGTTGGTGAGCAGCATACCCTGAGCGATCAGCGAGTTCAGATAAGGCGCCTGGGAACTACCTACGATGTCGGAATAGTTCTCGTTTTCCAGGGAAAGGACGACGATGTGGTTAGGTCTGGCGGCGGTGGTCGGGTTGACCTGCAGGGTGCCGGTGGGATTGGCGTTGGCCGCACCGGCCAGGTTGGCCGCATTGCCGGCTCCGTCGCTGACGATGGCGCCGTTGAGGTTGAACGACGAGATGGCGAGATCGGACGTGGTCTGGCCTGCCGCGACCGTGTAGCTGAAGGTGAG
>NZ_JBVVOZ010000078.1:0-2198 GCF_055807395.1 Bradyrhizobium sp. Kon10
CAACACCCACAAGAAGAACGAGCACTGGCTCAAGGCCCACCCCAATGTGAGCTTTCATTTCACGCCGACGAGCGCGTTCTGGCTCAATCAGGTCGAGGTCTGGTTCTCGATCCTGCAAGGGCAGTCGCTCAACGGCGCTTCCTTCACAAGCCTGACGCAGCTCCAGGAGCACATCGAGGCCTACATTGACGCATACAACGAAAGCGCCACGCCCTTCGTGTGGACCAAGAAAAACGTTCGGCAGCGCCGATTCAAAGGCCGCCGTATCACTCAGCTCTGATTCCGGGTACTAGACCAGAGCGGCAATGACAGCCGCAAGACGCCTACCAAAATCGTCAGTCGCGACACCCGCGCTATCGCCCCGCCTGATCGCGAGCCTGATTTGAACGCAGGCTTGCCGTGGTCGGACATAGCGGAGGAGGACCTGCGCGCAGCCTGAAAACCGGAGCCGTTCTCGGCGAGCTGTGCCGCTATATCTGTCCGCGAATGGGAGGAGATCACGGCGAAATGCCGTGAGTTGGACCTGGACCTGATCAGGCAACCGCAGCGTCCGCGAAGATGCATGCACACGGCGCTGCGCTGTTGTCAATTTATTGCAGTGAAGCAGGATCGATCTGCATGAGAGCGGCACCCCACCCTTCGTGCGGCTGCTCACCGGCGAAGATCTGCTCCGTCAATAAATCAGCGTGAAAGATAACCAGGCCGCGACGGTCGCGCAGAGACAAATTCCAAGATAAGGCAATGCAAGGCGCATCGGGATTCCCTTCCGAAACGCAAATATGAGTAAGCTTCTCATGTTTGGCGGACGGCGACTAGGAATCTAGGGTTGCAATCCTGGCGGCTTAGGAACTCGCGCATAGGCGGCGACGGCGCCATTGATGGATCCAGAGATCGAGGATGTAGTGCAGAAAGATGTTGGCGAGGAGCGGACTGATGCCCGCCCCTGCGGGGTACCCCTGTCCGTTTCTTGCTTCTCGCCGCTCTCAAGAACGCCGGCCCGCAGCCACAGCTCTATAAGCCGCAATATGCGAGGATCGGCGATCCTGTGCGCCACCATCCGCAGCAGCCACTCGTGGTCGACCGAGTCGAAGAAGCTGCGTATGTCGGCATCGCACCCAGTTGACGCGCTGGCTCATGATCGCCGTGTGCAACGCGTTAAGCGCCATATGAGGATTCCGCCCCGGCCGGAAGCCGTAGGAGAACGCGAGGAAGTCGGCCTCATAGACGGCGCTCAGCACCTCGGCTACCGCGCTTTGGACAATCTTGTCCTCTAGCGCCGGCACACCGAGAGGCCGCTTACCGCCATCGGCTTTTGGGATGTAGACTCGTCGTACCGGGTGTGGCCGGTAGCGACCCGTGTGGACGCGTCCGCAGAGCTCCCGAATGTTATCCGTGAGCCTCTGTTCGTACTTCGCCACTGTTACCCCATCGACCCCCGCGCTGGCCTGCCGCTTTTGTCGTCGAAACGCCCGAAGCAGAGCGTCCTCGTCGATGTGGTGCAGCAAGGCTGTGAACCGGGTTTGGGCAGCCTGCTTGGCTGCCGCGTTCACCCGTTCGAGGTTCGCGGCAAGGCAACCCGGCTCTGTGTCCGGACCCTGGCCTTCTCGCGCGGGCTCCCCTCGGGCTGGCCCCTTCCCTCCATGCGTCTCGTTTCCTTCGACGACTTCACAGGTACTATGGACCAGTCCGACTCCCGACCTCAGCTCGGACCGCGGCTCTGGCACTGCCTTGCCGCTGCCCCCCACTGGAGACCGATCCAGTGGACCCGGTCGGGCCTCTCATGTTCCGATGATTGCCTTCCATGCGTGATGCGGCCATCGACCCCGACGGAGCGGCATCGTCTCGCATAACGACAATGCTCATGCTGCCTTCGTGCTTAGGGAACACACTCGGCCTCCGCGAACATCCACCTTTCGAGGCTCGTTCCCGCACCCCGCATGGCTCCTGTCTACACTTCAGACCTCGCGTTGCCGCGACGCCCGCAAGACTCGGTCCCGGCTTGCCTGCTACGGCTTTGGCCGGATGGGACTTGCACCCACAAGCACTCATCAGCTTGGCATGTCGTACTCCCCGGTGGTGGTGTAGTTCGGTAGAGCAAAGCCGCCCGGACGCGCGCCTCCAAATAGCGCCGTAGCGGGCGGGCGGCTTTGCGGTGGTCACCGGCAGTTCTCCGGTAGGATCGGGTTGCGATACGCCAA
>NZ_JBVVOZ010000079.1:0-2157 GCF_055807395.1 Bradyrhizobium sp. Kon10
TCGTAAGATACGACAATCATCTTCAGGCTAAATTGCCCCGATCTGCTTGAGCTGCGCGATTGTTTCCTCATCATAGGCAAGCTTGTCGGCCAATACCTCATGCGTATTCTCGCCGAGCAGTGGCGGGGCACGGTATTCGGTGATCGGTGTCTCCGAGAAGGTCAATGCGTTGCGGATCAAGGACAGCTCGGGTGCGAACTTGTGCTTTACGGTCACCCGCATGCCCCGCTCGGCTACGTGCGGGTCGGCGAACACCTGGTCAAAATCATTGACCGGCCCGCAGGGCACGCCGGCCTTCTCAAACTTGTCCAACCAATGCGCGACGGTGTTTTTCAGCAGAAGATTAGCAAAGATCGCCATGATTTCCTTGCCGTTGGCGACGCGATCGTTGTTCTTGAGGAATTTCGGGTTGGTAGCGAGTTCGGGTGCCTCAAGAGCGGCGCAGGCCCGGGCGAACTGACCGTCGTTGCCAACCACCAGCATCAGCTCACCGTCTGCACATCGAAACACGCCCAGAGGCAGGCTACCATTTCCCCAGGTGCCGCGCCGGGGCGGGCTCTTCCCGTTGACGAGGTAGATCTGGAGATAGTGGCTGAGTGAGGCGACCACGGTGTCGAGCAGGCAGACGTCGATGTGCTGCCCTGCTCCATTATTGACCTTGCGGTGATAGAGGGCCGACAGGATACCGATCGAGGTATTCATGCCAGTCATATAGTCGACGATGGACGGACCGACCTTCATTGGCCCTGCGCCTGGTTCGCTGTCCATATGGCCGGTGACGCTCATCAAGCCACCCATAGCCTGGAAGATCGCATCATACCCCGCCCGCGGCGCGTAGGGACCGGTCTGGCCGAAGCCGGTCACCGAGCAGTAGATGATGCCTGGATTGATCTTCTTGATCGACTCGTAATCCAGGCCGTAACGCTTGAGATCTCCGACCTTGTAGTTTTCCATGAAGACGTCGACGTCCTTGGCAAGCTGACGGATGATCTCTTGCCCTTCGGACTTAGCAATGTTGACCGTGACCGATTTTTTGTTGCGGTTCGCGCAAAGGTAGAAGGAGTTGTTGTTATTCTCTTTTCCCTCAGGATCAGTCAGGTAAGGCGGCCCGAAGGCCCGCGCCTCGTCGCCGCCACCGGGCCGCTCAATCTTGATCACCTCGGCACCGAGATCCCCTAGCATCTGGGCCGACAAAGGCCCGGCCAGCACACGCGTGAGATCAAGGATCTTGATGCCAGAAAGCGGCATGATCGACATTGAAATTTCTCCTAGTGACTATTCTCATGGGTGAACACGCCCGCGTACGTTTGGCACTCGGGACAGCGAACGGTTTTGAGTTCGATAGCCGCATCGCCCTGACTGCACCGTTCGCGGACGGGGCTCTTCCGTGAAGGCTTGGAGCGATACATTAGCTTATTGCAGTAGGTTAGGCGCCCTTGCTCGCACGATTGCGCAATACCATGAGTGCACCCACCGCGACACCATGTTTGGCAGTGAGTAGTTGTGGGTGGCGCCGACCAGCACAATTTTGCGCCGGCGCAGCATCGCATGAATGCTCTTGACCACGGGACTCGCATCTCGCGCAAGCAGCCAGCTCTTTGATCGCAATTCGGCATTCAGAACTCGCTCTTCCATCTTAACACTCTCGTCCTATTTTGGCCTCGCGCCGACAGCCTGATCTTAGTGGCCATTAGGCCAACACCTGCTCACTGCTACCCTTATCAGCCGTTCATTCGGCTGAACTATTGAACAGCCTTATGCCGTGACAATCGCATGGATATGGCCAGCGTGGCCATCCAATCAGCGAGAACCTCAAGTTGGCGCGATGCGTGCTGACGCGCGGTGGGCCTAGAATGAGGCGCCCGGACTGCGCGGTTTGCGTCTGCGTGGACACTGGATTTCGCGTGAAGCATTATTCTCAGCTGCATTGTGCTCTTGCCTCCTCGTATATTAGCCACCTCGTTGAGCCGAGATTCTTCAATGTACAGGATTGAATGGCCGAAATTCTTCACACGGCCCAACGACCGCGAAGTTTTTTTTGCGTGAGTGGAGACTATCCAGTCAGCGCTACCTGAAACTTCGATGGCGCGCTTACCATCGGTTCTCGGCGCCAGCAATAGTCCGCAGCATCGGACCAACTCGCGCGCTGGCCAAACA
>NZ_JBVVOZ010000080.1:0-2076 GCF_055807395.1 Bradyrhizobium sp. Kon10
ACGCCGGCCGGGCCGCAGATCAGGAGATTGACGTGGTCGTCGATCCAGCGGCCCTCGACAAGCTTAGCGAACAGCGGGCGGTCGAGACCGCGCGGGGTGCGGTAGTCGATGTCCTCGACGCACGCCTGCTGGCGCAGCTTGGCGTAGCGCAGGCGAGTGGCGAGCCGTTTGTCGTGCCGCAGCGAGGCTTCACGTTCGAGCAGCAGCGCAACCCATTCGGTGTGACCGAGGCTTGCGGCCTCACCGGTGGCTTCGATGTCGGCGAAGGCCTTGGCCATGCCATGGAGGCCGAGGGCGTTGAGGCGGTCGAGGGTCGGATGGGTGAGCAAGGGATGATCTCCTAATTGTAGTAGCGCGGTCCGCGGATGTTGGCATGCAGGATCGGCGCATCGTCCGCGGAACGCTGGTGAGCAGAACGCCGATCGAGATTGTTGGCGAGGATCGACTTGATCGAGCCATAGGTGCGCGCGCCGATGTCGATTGCCCGCGCAGCCGCGGCGTCCAGCCGTTCGCGCCCATAGGAGGCGGCGAGCCTGAGGATGCCGAGGCAGGCGCGGAAGCCTTGCTCGGGGTGCGAGCGCTCGTCGAGAATGAGGTCGCACAACGCGCTGGTCGCCGGCCCGATCGCGGCGGCGTCCTGGCGGATACGCGCGATGCTCCAGCCGGCGTAGCGCCGATGGCTGGAGGCCATGTGCTCCGGCACGGTGGTGTGTTTGTGATTGCCGCTCATGCGCTGATGCGCGGCGATCCGCTCGCCCTTGTGGAAGATCTCGACGGTACGGGCCGTGAACCGCACCTCGACCTCGGCGCGGGCGAAGCGATGCGGAACGCTGTAGTAATGCTTCTCCACCTCGACGTGGTAATCGAGACTGACGCGGCGGATCCGCCACTCGGCGAGGACATAGGGGGACGCTGGCAATGGCTTGAGCGCCGGCCGGTCGACCTCCTCGAGCAACCGGCGGCGTGTCACGCCGAGCCGCCGGATCGGCCGTTCCTCATTCAGCCTCGTGAGCAGTTCGCCGATCGCCGCATTGACCTCGGCCAGGCTGTAGAAGGTGCGATGGCGCAGGCGGCCGAGCAGCCAGCGCTCGACGATCAGGACGGCCTGCTCGACCTTGGCCTTGTCGCGCGGCTTGCGCGGCCGCGCCGGCAAGATGGCAGTGCCGTAATGCGCCGCCATCTCCGCGTAGGTACGATTGATCTGCGGGTCGTACAGGCTCGCCTTAATGACCGCGACCTTGGTGTTGTCGGGCACCAGCAGGGCCGGTATGCCGCCGATCGCCGCGAAGGCGCCAACATGGGCGCTGATCCAGTCGGCGAGCCCCTGCGTCCACGTCGCCTGCGCGTAGGTGAAGCTCGATGCGCCGAGCACGGCGACGAAGATCTGCGCCGTTCTGCGCTCACCGGTCAGGCGGTCGACCACCACCGGCACGCCATCGCCGGCATAGTCGACGAACAACTTGTCGCCGGCCGCATGGGCGTGGCGCATCGTCACCGACAGGCGGCCCTCCCAGGCGCGGTAGAGCTCACAGAAGCGCGAGTACCGGTATCCGCCGGGTTCGGTGGCGATATATTCCTCCCACAGGATCGACAGCGTCACGTGCTTGCGTTTGAGCTCGCGGTGCACGGTCGCCCAGTCGGGCTCGGCGATGCGGCGGTGACCCTGACGGTTGCCATTGCCGGTCTTCGCGAACAGGCGAAGTTCCAGAACCGTGTCGGTGACGTCGTCTGGCAACGGCCAGCTCAAGCCCGCGGCCTCGAACCGCCGGAGCGCCAGCCGCACCGTCGAGGGCGCCGCGCCCACCCGTCGCGCAATCTCGCGGCTCGGCAACCCGGCCGCCTTCATTCTGATCACATCGCGCACACGGCGCATCGCAAGCCTCTCCGTCGGCATCCAGGGTCCCCTTCGCAAAGCCGAAAGAGTTGACCCTATGGGAGCCAGAAGAGGCCTCGTCACCCGGGCGACATCATCCCGGAATGGTGGGCGACATCATTTCGGAACGGGTGGGCGACTTCAAATCGGAATGGTGGGCGAGATCATCTCGGAATCCTGGGCGACATCGATCGGAATCCGCA
>NZ_JBVVOZ010000081.1:0-1939 GCF_055807395.1 Bradyrhizobium sp. Kon10
CGACGCGAATGACCGTGCGCCCCGAGGGCGCGAACTACAGTGAGGGAGGGTCTCACCCGGATAATTGTCGATTGGTCCGGAAGCTGGCAGGCGGCTCGGTCAGGTAACTGATCGGGTCGGAGCCCTGCGACAAAGGCGGCCTTGGGCTGCTGAGCGATCCGATGGGCCGTAACAAAGTGAAGCCCGAGCAGGCCTCGAAAGTTCTAATGCGGATGCCGACCCTCCGGTCATTTGGGGAAGGCCGCACGTGTGGGGAAGCAATCGACACGCGCACCCACGCGATCCGCCGGGGTAGTGGGTACGGCACGTCGGTAGGGTGGTTCGTAGTTACAGGGGGAGACCCGTCGCGGACGAGGGTAGCGGCCTCAGCATCGCATCAGGCGGTGGTCATGGCGGGAGTCGGACGGGGCAGTAGGAGCGTTGATGCCGGGTAATGCCGGCGGAGCAAAGGGCCCCGACTTCTGGTGTGCTTTTGAAGAGGGTGAGGTGAAGGTGATTGGTGATGAGCCTGACAACGCCTGATAAGATCCGGAGCCTTCAGAGAAAGCTCTACTGCAAAGCGAAGGCGGAGCCCACCTTCCGCTTCTATCTGCTCTACGACAAGATCTGTCGCGAGGACATCCTGGTCCACGCCTATCGGCTCGCCCGAGTTAATGCGGGTGCACCGGGTGTGGATGGGATCACGTTTGCTCAGATCGAGGAGCAGGGCCTGGAAGCATGGTTGGCGGGCTTGCGCGAGGAACTGGTCTCGAAAACATACCGACCTGATCCGGTGCGGCGGGTGATGATCCCCAAAGCGAATGGTGGCGAGCGTCCGCTCGGCATTCCGACCATTCGTGATCGTGTGATTCAGACTGCTGCCAAGATGGTGATCGAGCCGTTCTTCGAGGCTGACTTCGAGGACAATGCCTACGGCTACCGACCCGCTCGCAGGGCGGTGGACGCGGTCAAGGAAGTGCACCGGCATTTATGCCGGGGCTATACTGACGTAGTTGATGCCGATTTGTCCAAGTACTTCGATACGATACCGCATTCCGAGCTGATAAAGTCAGTAGCCCGGCGTGTGGTGGATCGAAACGTCCTGCGCCTCATCAAGATGTGGCTGAGGGCGCCGATCGAGGAACGGGACGCCGACGGGACCCGGCGCATGAGTGGTGGCAAGCGAAACACGCGCGGCACGCCGCAAGGCGGCGTCGCAAGTCCACTGCTGGCCAACATCTACATGAATCGGTTCCTGAAGCATTGGCGTTTGACTGAAAGCGGCGACACGTTCCGTGCTCACGTCGTCTCCTATGCCGACGACTTCGTTATCCTCAGCCGCGGCCGCGCGGCGGAGGCATTGGCGTGGACGAAGGTGGTGATGACCAAGCTCGGGTTGACGATCAACGAGGCGAAAACTTCGTTGAGAAACGCCCGAGAGGAACGCTTCGACTTCCTCGGCTACTCGTTCGGCGCGCATCGGTTTGAGGCGAACGGGAATTGGTATCTGGGTGCGAGCCCGTCCAAGAAGAGTGTGCAACGGCTCAAGACAAAGATCAGCGATCTACTGGTGCCGAGCAATATCGATCCATGGCCGGAAGTATGTGACAAGCTGAACAGGTCTCTGCGAGGCTGGTCCAACTACTTTGGCTACGGTTCGCGGAGCAAGGCATACCGTAGCGTCGATCAATACGTCTCTGAACGTCTGCGCAGGTTCCTCGCGCGAAGACACAAAGTGCAAGGGCGCGGCAATCGCCGATTCACGTTCGATGTCATTCATCGAGAACTCGGCGTTCTGTGCCTTCAACGCCTGCCCAAAGCGGTCCCGTCGCGTGCATTGCGGTGAAGCCGGTCGGAAAGCCGGATGCCGGAAATCGGCACGTCCGGTTTGATGAGCGGGGATGGGAAACGGGGCGTTGGCCATAGGCCCCAAGCTACCGCGCCCATCCTCGACTCTACC
>NZ_JBVVOZ010000082.1:0-1784 GCF_055807395.1 Bradyrhizobium sp. Kon10
TGCGGAAAGCGGAGGTAGCGCGGTGGGGGCTTACCCCCCCTGGAGGGGGAGGGTCGATCGCGCGGAGCGCGAGCGGGGTGGGGTGATCTCTCCACTCGGGCACTGTTCGTCGCGGAGAGACCGTCACCCCACCCCGGCTCACATTTCGCTATGCTCAATGTGCGCCGACCCTCCCCCTCCAGGGGAGGGTGGAAGCACTCCGGCCGTCACGATCTCCCCGGCCTCAGTGTCCGCCTCGGCACCAGAGCCCGGCGCCACCGGCATCGGCACGGTCACATAATCCTTCGGCAAATTCACCGGCCGATACGCCGGCTCCACCGCCATCCGCTTCAGCACGCTCTCATGCACATGCGCGCCGTCGGGAATGACGCGCGGTTCGCAGTCGGGGATGTAGAAGCCGAGCACCACCTTTCGCGTCGGCCATTCCTTGTACTTCGCGCTCTTCGGCAGAAATTCCAGCAGGCGCCAGGCCGCGCTCATGGAATCGTGCAGCGCGCCCGCCGTGCCGGTGTAGCACGGCGCGACATAACTGAACGGGCTGTTCCTGCGCTGGATGCCCCAGGCCAGCTGGTTCACCGTGCGCGGGTTGAAGTTGAGGCCGGCCTTGGTCGCCTCCTCGATCATCCAGAGCAGCGGATATTTGGACTCCCCGCTCTCGGCTTCCGGATAGCCGCCGCCCACGTCGCAATGCACGCCGGCGAACCACACCTGAAGAATGTCCTGCGGCACCTTCTTTTCGTCGGGCACGTAGCGGTGGCTCCAGAACTCCTGCGGCTCCTCATACTCTTTGAGGCGGAACATGCAGCGCCGCTCGTCGATCGCGATCGCCTGGCGGAAGATGTTGACGCTGGGATTGCGCAGCGTGAAGGCGAGCTCCTCCAGGCTGAACACATAGAACAAATTGTCGCGCCGCGGCACGATGACGCTCGCCACCGTGTCCCACACGCCGATGAAATGGATGGTCGGCCAGCGCGTCGAGGTGATGCGCGCGAATTGCGCGGCGAGGTCGAAGGGGTCCTTCGGCAGCGGCCCGTCGGCGTCGACGGCGATGTTCTTGAGGTCTTCGATGTCGTTGCCGCGCCCGGTGCCGGAATATTGCTTGTAGGCGACGAGGCCTGAGCCTGCGAGATTGGTCTGCTCCGGCGAGATCAGCCCGATTTTGTGGATCAGCCCCGCCAGCACGCGCACCGTGTAGGCGCCGCGCGAAAAACCGAACAGATAGATCTTGTCGCCGGGCGCGTAATGCTCGACCAGGAAGCGATAGGCCGCGAGCACGTTGTCGTCGAGCCCGTAGCCGGTGGCGAGCCCCAGCACCAGGTTGATGTCGGCCTTCCAGCGATTCCACGTCGACGGCTCCGTCACCGTGCCGACGCCGGGATCGTAGAACACCATCTGCCGCGGCTGCGTCCTGTCGGTCTTGCGCAGGCAGCGATACAGCTTCAGGACGTTGGAGATGTTCTCCGAGATCTCGTTGCCGGTGCCGTCGCAGCAGACGACGAGATTCTTCGCGCTCGCGTGCTCATGCTCCACAGGATGACCCCTCCCGCTGATGCTACCGGTGCGAGTATAGCGCAGAAGTGCGGCGGGGAGGAGATGGTGCGAGTCCGCTTACCCTCCCCTGGAGGGGTCCGAGACGAGCGTAGCTCGCTCGCGGGTCGATCGCGCGCAGCGCGAGCGGGGTGGGGTGATCTCTCAACACGGGCAGTGTGGATGCGGAGAGACCGTCACCCCACCCCGTCTCACATTCCGCTACGCTTCATGTGAGCCGACCCACGAGCGAGCTA
>NZ_JBVVOZ010000083.1:0-1762 GCF_055807395.1 Bradyrhizobium sp. Kon10
ACCACGTCGAAGGTCTGCGCGCGCAGCGCGGCCAGGCCCTCCTGCGCGGTCGGCGCGGTGCGGACGCGGTAGCCCGCGGCCTTCAGCACCGGCGCCAGCATGTTGCGGAAGAAGGCACTGTCGTCGACCAGCAGCACCGATTGCGAGTGCAGCGACGGCTTCATCTCCTTGCGGGTGAACCAGTCGGCGAACGCCATCGGCAGGAAGTGGCCGACGTCGATCACCTCGGTGGCCTGGCCCTTGATCACGGCCGAGCCCAGGATGCCCTGGCTGGAGCCGCCGACCTCGATGTTGAGCCGTTCCTCGACGATGTCGATGATCTCGTCGACGACGAGGCCCATGGAGCGGCCGTCGTCGGAGAACACCAGGATCGGCTGGGCGCCCTGGCTCGCAATGGTGACGCTCTCCATCGCCACCAGCGGCATCAGCTGCTCGCGGTACTGCACCATGTAGCGGCCGTTTGAGAACTCGATCTTGTCGGCGGGCAGCTCTTCCAGGCGGGTGACGAGCCCGAGCGGGACCGCCTTGGGCTGGGACGAGCCGGCGCGGAACACCAGCAGCGAAGTGGTCTGCTCGCCCGATCCGATGCTGTGAGCCCCGTTCTCGCTGTTCATGTCATGGGCCGAGGAGCCGGCGGCGCCGAGCGCCTTGGCGATGCCGTTGGGGTCGATGATCATGATGACCGCGCCATCGCCCAGGATGGTATTGCCCGAGAACATGTCGATGTGACGCAGCTTGGTCGACATCGGCTTGACGACGATTTCTTCGGTGTGGAACACGCCGTCGACGACGATGCCGAAGGTCTGGCTGCCGACCTGGGTGACCACGATGAAGCCGTTCTCGGGATCGGAGACGGCGCCGTCGTCGATCTTCAGGAGCTTCTTGAGGTGGATCAGCGGCAACAGCTTGTTGCGCAACCTGAGAACGGCGGTGTCCTTGATGCGCTCGATGCGGTGCTCGGAGTTGGCGCGGGCGCGGACCAATTCGACCACCGAGAGCTGCGGGATGGCAAAACGATCGCCGGCGGCTTCCACGATCAGGGCGGAGACGATCGCCAAGGTCAGCGGGATCTTGATGGTGACGGAGGAGCCCTCGCCGGCCACCGACTTGATGTCGATGGTGCCGCCGATCTGGTCGATATTGGTGCGGACCACGTCCATGCCGACGCCGCGCCCCGACACCGAGGTGATGGCGGCCGCGGTCGAGAAGCCCGGCGCGAAGATGAACTTGTGGATCTGGGCTTCGCTCATCTTCTCGAGCTCGGCCTCGGTGACCAACCCTGAGGAGATCGCCTTGGCCTTGATCCTGTCGGTGTTCAGGCCACGGCCGTTGTCGGCGATGCAGATGATGATGTGGCCGCCCTCGTGATAGGCGGACAGCCGGATGGTACCCTGCTCGCCCTTGCCGGACGCGAGCCGCTCGGCGGGGGTCTCCAGGCCATGGTCGGCGGAGTTGCGCACCATATGGGTGAGCGGGTCCTTGATCAAATCGAGCACCTGGCGGTCGAGCTCGGTGTCGGCGCCGTGCATCTCCAGCTCGATCTGCTTGCCGAGTTCGCTCGAGAGGTCGCGCACGATGCGCGGCAGCTTCTGCCAGGCATTGCCGATCGGCTGCATGCGCGTCTTCATGACGCCTTCCTGCAGTTCGGCGGTGACGTTGGACAGCCGCTGCAACGGCACCTTGAACTCGGTGTCCTCGTTGCGCCGGCTGATCTCGAGCAGCTGGTTGCGGGTCAGCACCAGCTCCGAGACCATGGTCATCA
>NZ_JBVVOZ010000084.1:0-1746 GCF_055807395.1 Bradyrhizobium sp. Kon10
ATTTATGCGTGAACCTGTGAGCCATTGCATTAACCGATATCGATACCCTGCTATTCTGCTGGATCTCCGAGCTGAAGGTGCTTCGAATTGGTGATGCCGTTAAGGACGATTCAGCAAACTTGCGAGAAGACTGGTCCGTTACCCAGCAGATCTTTGATCTTTAACCTAGGAGTGCGGCGTGAGTGAAGTGGTCAAGCTCGAGCGTCATGACGAAGTCGGGATCGTCACGGTCAACAGCCCTCCGGTCAATGCGCTGAGTGCCGCAGTCCGCGGCGGTATTTTGGAGTGCGTCAAGACCGCGATCGCTGATCCCGCGATCAAGGGCATCGTGCTGACCTGCGCCGGCCGCACCTTCATCGCGGGCGCCGACATCACCGAGTTCGGCAAGCCGCCAAAGCCGCCGGCGGTGAAAGACGTGCTCTCCGAGATAGAGAATTCGCCCAAGGCCATCGTGGCCGCCATTCACGGCACCGCGCTCGGTGGCGGTCTCGAGGTCGCGCTGGCCTGTCATTTCCGCGTGGCGGTCAAGGAGGCCAAGCTCGGCCTGCCCGAGGTCAAGCTCGGCCTGCTGCCGGGCGCCGGCGGCACCCAGCGCCTGCCGCGCGCGGTTGGGCCTGAGCTCGCCGTCAAGATGATCGTCGGCGGTGATCCCATCGGCGCCGCCGAAGCGCTGAAGCACGGCCTGATCGAGGAGATCGTCGAAGGCCCGGCTTCCGGCGGCGAAGCCTTTGTGCGCAAGCTGCTGGCCGAGAAGCGTCCGCTGCGCCGTCTGCGCGACGACGATTCCAAAATAGCGGCGGCCAAGGCCGACCGTTCGATCTTCACCAATGCAGTCGCCGCCATGACCAAGAAGTCGCGCGGCCTGGAAGCGCCGTTCGCAGCGGCCGACGCCGTCGGCTACGCCATCGACCTGCCGTTCGACGAGGGCCTCAAAAAGGAGCGCGAGGGCTTCCTGAAGCTCGTCACCAGCGATCAGTCCAAGGCGCAGCGCTATGCCTTCTTCGCCGAGCGCGGGGCCAGCAAGATCGCCGGCGTTCCTGAGGGGACCAAGCCACGGCCGGTGAACCGCGTCGCCATCCTCGGCGCCGGCACGATGGGCGGCGGCATCGCGATGTCCTTTGCCAATGCCGGCGTTCCCGTCACCCTGATCGAGACCGGCGAGGAGCAGCTCAAGCGCGGCATGGGGGTGATGCAGAAGAACTGGGAAGCGACGGCCGCGCGTGGCGGCATTCCCGCCGATGCACCGGCCAAGCGCATGGCGCTGATCAACGGCGTCATCGGCATCGAGAATGCCGGCGATGCTGACCTCGTCATCGAGGCCGTGTTCGAGACCATGGCGCTGAAGAAGGAGGTGTTCGGCAAGCTCGATCAATATGCCAAGCGTGGCGCGGTGCTCGCTTCCAACACTTCCCTTCTGAACATCGACGAGATCGCGAAGGCGACCAAGCGTCCGCAGGACGTGCTCGGCATGCACTTCTTCTCGCCCGCTAACGTGATGAAGCTGTGCGAGATCGTCCGTGCGGAGAAGACTGCGCCGGATGCGCTGGTAACGGCCGTGTCCATCGCGCGAAGAATTGCCAAGGTACCAGCGGTAGTCGGCGTCTGCCACGGTTTTGTGGGCAACCGCATGCTGGCTCAGCGCAGTAAACAGTCGGAGAAGCTGTTGTCTGAAGGCGCGCTGCCGCAGCAGATCGACGCGGTGGTGACAAAATTTGGCATGCCAATGGGGCCGTTCGCCATGAGCGA
>NZ_JBVVOZ010000085.1:0-1746 GCF_055807395.1 Bradyrhizobium sp. Kon10
TCGCTCATGGCGAACGGCCCCATTGGCATGCCAAATTTTGTCACCACCGCGTCGATCTGCTGCGGCAGCGCGCCTTCGAACAGCAGTTTCTCCGACTGCTTGCCGCGCTGAGCCAGCATGCGGTTGCCGACAAAGCCGTCGCAGACGCCGACCACGGCCGGCACCTTTGCGATCTTGCGGGCAATGTTGACCGCCGTCACCAGCGCATCCGGCGCGGTCTTGTCGGCGCGCACGATCTCGCACAATTTCATGACGTTGGCGGGCGAGAAGAAGTGCATGCCGAGCACGTCCTGCAGACGCTCGGTCGCGTTCGCGATCTCGTCGACGTTCAGAAGGGAAGTGTTGGAAGCGAGCACCGCGCCACGCTTGGCATATTGATCGAGCTTGCCGAACACTTCCTTCTTCACCGCCATGGTCTCGAACACGGCCTCGATCACCAGGTCAGCATCGCCGACATTCTCGATGCCAATGACGCCGTTGATCAGCGCCATGCGCTTGGCGGGCGCATCGGCGGGAATGCCGCCACGCGCCGCCGTCGCTTCCCAGTTCTTCTGCATCACCCCCATGCCGCGCTTGAGCTGCTCCTCGCCGGTCTCGATCAGGGTGACGGGAACGCCGGCATTGGCAAAGGACATCGCGATGCCGCCGCCCATCGTGCCGGCGCCGAGGATGGCGACGCGGTTCACGGGCCGCGGCTTGGTCCCCTCAGGAACGCCGGCGATCTTGCTGGCCTCGCGCTCGGCGAAGAAGGCATAACGCTGCGCCTTGGACTGATCGCTGGCGACGAGCTTCAGGAAGCCCTCGCGCTCCTTCTTGAGGCCCTCGTCGAACGGCAGGTCGATGGCGTAGCCGACGGCGTCGGCTGCCGCGAACGGCGCTTCCAGGCCGCGCGACTTCTTGGTCATGGCGGCGACCGCATTGGTGAAGATCGAGCGGTCGGCCTTGGCCGCCGCGATCTTGGAGTCGTCGTCGCGCAGGCGGCGCAGCGGACGCTTTTCAGCCAGCAGCTTTCGTACGAAGGCTTCGCCTCCGGCAGCCGGGCCCTCGACGATCTCCTCGATCAGACCGTTCTTCAGCGCTTCCGCCGCGCCGATCGGATCACCGCCGACGATCATCTTGACCGCCAGCTCCGGCCCAACTGCGCGCGGCAGGCGCTGGGTGCCACCGGCGCCCGGCAGCAGGCCGAGCTTCACCTCGGGCAGGCCGAGCTTGGCCTCCTTCACCGCCACGCGGAAATGACAGGCGAGCGCGACCTCAAGGCCGCCACCGAGCGCGGTGCCGTGAATGGCGGCCACGATGGCCTTGGGCGAATTCTCTATCTCGGAGAGCACGTCTTTCACCGCCGGCGGCTTTGACGGCTTGCCGAATTCGGTGATGTCGGCGCCCGCGATGAAGGTGCGGCCGGCGCAGGTCAGCACGATGCCCTTGATCGCGGGATCGGCGATCGCGGCCTTGACGCACTCCAAAATACCGCCGCGGACTGCGGCACTCAGCGCATTGACCGGAGGGCTGTTGACCGTGACGAGCCCGACTTCGTCATGACGCTCGAGCTTGACCACTTCACTCACGCTGCACTCCTAGGTTAAAGATCAAAAATCTGCTGGGTAACGGACCAGTCGTTTCGCAAGTTTGCTGAATCGTCCTTAACGGCATCACCAATTCGAAGCAACTTCAGCTCGGAGATCCAGCAGAATAGCAGGGTATCGATATCGGTTAATGCAATGGCTCACAGGTTCACGCATAAAT
>NZ_JBVVOZ010000086.1:0-1712 GCF_055807395.1 Bradyrhizobium sp. Kon10
CGCATCACGTAGGAGTGGTTCGGCGTGTTGAGGCGATAGGTCGGGTTGGACTGGCCGCCCTTGAACTGGAGGACGACGAGCGGGCCCACAAAGCGCGCGACATGCTCGCGCATCCAGGCCTCCAGGCGCAGCTCGTCGAACCGATGTCGCTCCTCGACCGGCTTGGTGCCCGAGAACTCTTCGTCTTTCTTGACGCCGTCAGTCACAGTGACGCTCCCTCTTTTCATTGTCGTCATTCCGGGGCGCCTCGAAGAGGCGAACCCGGAATCACGGCGCGGAGAGCGGCTTGCGCTCTCCCCCATTTGATTAGTGCGCGGAAGGGTTTGCATACTTCCGAGCCTCGAGCCTGGCAATGGCGCGATTATGCACCTCGTCCGGGCCGTCGGCGAGACGGAGCGTGCGGATGTGGGCGTAGTCCTTGGCAAGGCCGGCTTCGTCCGACACGCCTGCACCGCCGAAGGCCTGGATCGCCTCATCGATGATCTTCAGCGCCATGTTGGGGGCTGCGACCTTGATCATGGCGATCTCGGCCTGCGCGGTCTTGTTGCCGACCTTGTCCATCATGTCGGCGGCCTTGAGGCACAACAGCCGCGTCATCTCGATGTTGGTGCGGGCTTCGCCGATGCGCTGCTCCCATACCGAATGCTCGACGATCCGCTTGCCGAAAGCGGTGCGCGAGGTAAGCCGCTTGACCATTTTCTCCAGCGCCTCCTCGGCCTTGCCGATGGTGCGCATGCAGTGATGGATACGGCCGGGACCGAGACGGCCCTGCGCGATCTCGAAGCCGCGGCCTTCGCCGAGCAGGATGTTCTCCTTCGGCACCCGCACGCTCTCGAGCAGCACCTGAGCGTGGCCATGCGGCGCGTCGTCGAAGCCGAACACGGGCAGCATCTTCTCGACCTTGATGCCGGGGGTGTCGAGCGGAACCAGGATCTGCGACTGCTGCTGGTGCTTGGCCGCCTTGAAGTCGGTCTTGCCCATCAGGATCGCGATCTTGCAGCGGGGATCGCCGACGCCGGATGACCACCATTTGCGGCCGTTGATGAGGTAGTGATCGCCATCGCGCACGATGCTGGTCTCGATGTTGGTGGCGTCGGACGAGGCTACGGCCGGCTCCGTCATCAGGAAGGCGGAGCGGATTTCGCCGTCCATCAGCGGACGCAGCCATTTGCGCTTCTGCTCCTTGGAGCCGTAGCGCATGAACACTTCCATATTGCCGGTGTCTGGCGCGGAACAGTTGAAGACTTCCGAAGCCCAGGAGATGTGGCCCATCTGCTCCGAGAGCAGCGCATATTCGAGATTGGTCAATCCCGCGCCGCGGAATTCGTCGTCCTCATGCTCGTTTGGCGGCATGAACATGTTCCAGAGGCCTTCGGCCTTCGCCTTCTTCTTGAGCTCTTCCAGGACCGGGATCACCTTCCAGCGATCGCCGCTCTTGTCCTGCTCGTTGTAGATCGGCACCGCAGGGCGCACGTGCTTGGTCATGAACGACTGCACGCGGTCGAGCCATTCCTTCTGCTTGGGCGAGATAGTGAAATCCATAAGAGCCTCCTGAACTTTGAGAATGCGATCGGTGATCGCGCGATCACCGCCCGATTTTTTTACCTTGGGGATGTCATTAGAACCTCAATATTCCCGCTTCGCCTCCTTGACGTGTCCCCCTAAGACATTGATGACAATGCATCATCACGCCGCTTTCGACTCGCCAGCCA
>NZ_JBVVOZ010000087.1:0-1594 GCF_055807395.1 Bradyrhizobium sp. Kon10
AACTAGCGCGACGTTGCACACAATCGCGATCGAGGGTTCGAGTTGGCTCTTGTGCAATGGTTGGTGCTCCGCCACGAACTTCCAGATCAGCACGTCCTCGATCATCGGATCATCGCCAGCTACGGCCTAAATTGCCCCGCTCGTCACGATGAGCTGTCGCCTATTGCTCGCCGTGTCGCCAGCCGCGGCGCTCTACCGCGCGAGCGGTTTAGCCCTTTGACCCACTCCGGACATCGCGCCTCCTCGCCAAGAGCAATCTGCGCTGCGAGGACCGCGCGTCGGTCACTTCGCGGGAAGACGCAAACTGGCAAGGTCGGTCCCCACGACAATGGTACCAGTAAAGCCGCCCTCCTGGGCTGCGTCCCTGTAATCCGCCTCCGTCAGCGGCTTCCCAGGAACCTTGAAGGGATATTGCTGGGCCGCTCCGATGGGCGGGATCAGGTGCGTTAGGATAAGATATTTCGAACCTGCGCGCTTCGCCATGGCGCCGACATCGGGGGCGGTGCTTTGGCGATAATAGGCATAGGGATACATGTCGCTGCCCTTGCCGGGTCCCATAATAGGATGAATCACTGAATGCACGATGATGTCGGCGCCTTTCGCCAACTTCTCGACTTGGTCAGACGTCGACCAGTTGCGTGGCGGCGCGAGCACGTCGTTCACGGCATCACCGCCGATCACCACGCTCCCCACGGGCGTGTCGACGCGATACGCGACGTTGCCCGGTATGTGCGTCGCCCGAATGGCGCTGACTGTCACATCGCCAGATGTCCAGACGGTTTGTGGCTCCTCGCTCGGCTCGAACGTGATCGTGTTTATCAATTCGGATGGACCGCCCGCGGTGCGATCCTTCACCTCGGAGTGGCGCTGGGCGATCTCTCCGGACTGGATGAATGCATCAGCCAGGTGCGCCACAAACTTTTTGCAGCTGACAATGAAATCCTGTGTTGAAGCGGCGTCCGCACTGCACACGGCGTCAATTTTCGGGCCGGTCCCATGAAACGCCCAACGGCTCTGCACGAGATCGAAAAATCCCTCGGTGTGGTCGCCGTGCATGTGCGTGAAGAACACGGCGTTGATCTGTTCGGTTCCGACTCCCAATTGCGATAGTCGCATCGTAGTGCCGCGGCCGGCATCGAACTGTAATTTCAAGGCGCCGCAGTTATTGCCATCCTCTCCATAGCGCACCAGCGTTCCGGCTGAAGCTAGCCCATTGAACGGTTGTTGCGGGCCGCCAGCGGTGCCGGTCAAGGTCACCGTCATACACGGCGCCGCATGTGCGGTGACTACGCCCGTCAAGTACCCCACGGTGGCCACAAGCACGGTTGCGAACGTAAACCGTTTCATATCCAGCCCTCTTGAACACAGTTTTCCGATGCGACTTCTAAGATTGCCCAAATCACCGCCCTGCGGCAATCCCTTAGAAGAGTCCGCACCTGGCACCTTTGAGACATGCCGACCGACCGGGACGATATCCGTTGTGGGGTGGACCGGACCTCATGCGGACATGCCAAAAACGACGCGAATGACCGTGCGCCCCGAGGGCGCGAACTACAGTGAGGGAGGGTCTCACCCGGATAATTGTCGATTGGTC
>NZ_JBVVOZ010000088.1:0-1523 GCF_055807395.1 Bradyrhizobium sp. Kon10
GTCGTCCGTGAAGAAGAACGCTGATTCAGGCTGGATTGATCGCCGGCTCCGTGAGGGGTGCGGTCAGGATTTGCCACAACAAAATCCTGAGCCAGCGGATCAGGCGGCGGAAGTTGTAGCCGGTGGCGGCGAGGATGGCATTGGTTGCGTCCCCGTGCCGGAACCAGAGATAGTTTCGGCCCATGCGATGCTCGGCTTTGAGGTGGCCGATGACGGGTTCGACGGCGGCCCTGCGGCGCAGCTCACGCTCGATCTGCGACGTCACGCCTCGCTTCTGCCCCGAGAGAAAGACCCTGAACTTGTACTCGGGCGGCGCGTTGTGGCCGCGGTAGCCCTTGTCAGCGAGAATGCGCGTGATGGTGTTGCCGACCATCGCCTCCATGTCGGGGATGACGGTTTCCAGGGTGTGGCCATCATATGGATTGCCGGGCAACGCCTTTATATGGGTGACGAACTGGCCGCCCTTGGCGTGGCCGATCGTGGTGGCGACGGAGACTTTGACGCCGAACTCGTAAGGCCGATGGGCCTTGCCCTTGCCGATGCATTCGACCTCCGGTGCATGCAGGGAATAGACCTTCGTCCCACGTTGACGCTGCTGCTGCTCGTGGACGCGCCGCGCCAGCAATAGCAGCTTGGCGAAGGCAGCTTCGAGCCCGCTATTGCCCTCAGTCTTGCGGCCGATGTCGCGAATGACACGGCCCAGATAGGTGCGTAGCTTCTTCAGCATTCGGTTGGCGCGCTTGAACTGCTTGGCGTGGGCATAGCGCTGATGCCGGATCAGGGCGAACTTGCCCACGCGCGCATAGGATTGGCGTAAACCTACCCCGTGACGCTGCGCCAGCCGTACCAGCTTCTCGCGCGCCCGGTTCAGAAGCTTCGCATCGGTGGGGAACGTCACGTTCTTGGGCTGAACCGTGGTGTCGACGATCACCCGAGACAAGTCAGACGGCTTGATCGCCTTGGTCCTGGTCGCAACCGACAGGCTCTCCTGCAACAACGCCTGCAGCCGTTCCTCGCCCATGCGGTTGCGCCAGCGCGTCAGCGACGAGCGATCGAACACCAACTCGTGCTGGAAGAACTCCTCACCGCAGAAGAACTGGTAATAGGGATTCTCGACCCAGCGCTCACACAGCACCTCGTCAGACAGGTCGTAGGTATGCTTGAGGATCGCCAGTCCCGCCATCAATCGCGTCGGCAGTGGCGGGCGGCCGGGATCATCGGTGTAGACCTCGCCGAACCGCCCCTCCAGGAAGCTCCAATCCACCGTGCGGCCCAGCGCCACCAGCGGATGCTTCATGTCAATGATCTGATCGAGCCGAGAGCGGAACAGATCCTGCTCTCCCGTTTCCCGCCGTTCCGGTGGCCGCATCTGGTCCTCGCCAAATCGCTCCGGGCCAGAGAATCACAAATCAAGTTTGCAAGGAATCCCCTTCCGAAGACCCGATTCTCGGCAAACCCGATGACGCTAATGCGCCGCTTCCAGATTCCAAATCAATGACTTGGGAATTCTTCACGGAGGACGA
>NZ_JBVVOZ010000089.1:0-1494 GCF_055807395.1 Bradyrhizobium sp. Kon10
CGCTAGGAAGAAACAGGTAATGGTTTAGCGTCAGGCGGCCTCCGCGATGGGCTGGAGTTGAACGGTGAAGCCAAGCTTTTTGAGGCGGGAGACCAAATGGCTTGCCTTGGCCTGCGTGGGCCGACGGTCGAAGTAGGCGGCGCCGAGGTCGTGGTGCTCCGTGCCGTTCTTGAGGATGTGGTAGATGGCGGTGAGGATCGAAGCGGCGACAGCACAGATGGCTTTTTGAGGTCCGCGTCTAGCCTGCAAGCGGAAGAACTGCGCTCGGTAGTAACTGTTCTTTGAGCGCTTGGCTGCCCAGGCACATTGAACGAGCATCGTCTTGAGCCACGGCGCCCCCTTGCGCAGGCGCGAGGACTTGCGCTTCCCGGCGCTCTCGTTCTGCCCGGTGCACAGGCCACTCCAGGCGACGAGATGACCGGCGCTCTGGAAGCGACTCATGTCGGCGCCGATCTCGGACAAAATTGCCGGCGCCGCCACCGCGTTGACTCCAGGGACCGTAGTCAGCAATCCGATCAAATGGCGAAAGGGGGTTTTGCTCCCATCCACCTCTGCTTCCATGCACTCGATCCGCTGAGCGATTTCGGCATCAAGCTTGCGAATCGTCTCATCCAGATCATCCCTTTGCTTCAGGTGAAGCCCGAGCAGAAAGCGATGGTGATCCGTCAGGCGCCCATGCAATGCATCATAAAGCTCCTTCGGAGATGCCTTGATCTGCTTGCCGGCAAGCTCAGCCAGCTTGTTCGGCTGTCGGACGCCCTCGATCATCGCCTGGATGATCCGCCGCCCGCTCGCACCCATGATGTCGGAGATCACCGAGCCGAGCTTGATGTTGGCCTCCGCCAGCGTCTTGTCGATCCGCTGGACGTGCCGTGTCTGCTCGCGAACCAGTTGCTTGCGCGTCCGTGTCAGCGCGCGCAGCTCCTGCACTTTCTCCTCCGGAATGAAGCTGCGCTTGATCAGCCCGCAGGCCAATAGATCGGCGATCCACATCGCATCGTTCATATCAGTCTTGCGTCCCGGAACATTCTTGATGTGCGCTGCATTGGCGACGATCAGGTCAAAGGCGCCATCGCCCAGGATCCGGAACACCGGCATCCAGTAGACCCCCGTTGCTTCCATCGCCACATGCGTGCACCGGCTTTCTTCCAGCCACCTCCTCAGCTCAACCAGCTGCTCCGTCGTGGCCGCAAAGGTCCGGCACTCCCGCTCCGCCTTGCCATCGACCATGATCCGCGCACAGGCCACGACCGTGTCCCTGTGCACATCCAGGCCCGCCACCCGCTCGTACAGAATATCCATGCTCCTCTCCTCAACAGTTAGCGCCGGCGGCATAGGCGCCTGTCAAAAAAGAATGCTAGGAAGCGTGCTCCAGGGCTATGCTGCCCCTCCGCGCCAGTGTGGGTCATCCAGGCAACCCAGGTCCAACTCGCAACCGGGCTCTCGCGCACCAGAGAGAAATCGACCTCTTTGCCGACGGCGCCTCAATTTACC
>NZ_JBVVOZ010000090.1:0-1460 GCF_055807395.1 Bradyrhizobium sp. Kon10
TGACCGCACCGTCATCCCTTGTTCTACCAGAAAAAGATCTTGCAGCCCGGGCCGTTCCACATATGAGTCAGAGCCAATATTGCAGGCCGAATGACACACTTGGGCGCAGGCGCGGATATGACGCGGGTTACCCTCTGGAAGAGCCGGGTGCGGGAAAGCCGCCCGCCCGGATCTGTGAGGCGAAAGCCAAATGGCTGAGCTACTCGCCCACGACCCAACGTTGCCTCCGCGCGTCACGCAGGTTGTTAACTTCGCTGCAGCTCTCGCCAGCGATGCTGTCCAGAAATTGCGGTGTTCGATGCCACGTCAGTTGTGATGTGATCCTGGCCAAGAGCGATGCCGCTGCTCAATGGCAGCGTAGGTATCCGTTGGATGCCGACCTGATCATCGCCACGACCCTGCCCTCAGCTGGTTGTTCGTAAGACCGTATGTCCGCCACTACCGATGAGGTGGGTCGGCCTACACTGCGCATCGGAGGGTTGCCCGACCGAGCCGATTCTTATCACGGGAGAACAAGTCGTGGCAGACGCCGGGCTCGATCCGGGCCGGCTCGTCTTCCTCGACGAGATCTGGATCAGACCAACAAGGCCCTTTGCGGGGCTCGGGCGCCAAAGGGGCACGCCTGCGCGGCTTCGCCCCGCACGGGTCTGGCGCACCCTCACGTTCCTCGGCGCGCTCCGCCACGACCAACTCACAGCACCCTGCGTCTTCGACGGGCAGATCAACGGCGAATGCTTCCGCGCCTAGGTCGAGCACCTCCTCCTGCCAACCTTGCGCGAAGGCGACATCGTCATTCTCGACAGTCTCGGAACAAGTCGAAGGCGGTCAGGCAGTTAACCCAGGCCGCTGGCGCCAGGCTCTGGTATCTGCTGCCATACTCCCCCGACCTCAACCCGATCGAACAGGTCTTCGCCAAGATCAAGCATTGAAAGCGGCTAGATCCGAAGCGCACCATCGAGGACACTTGGTTACCTCGTCCACGACATCCATCCTCGCGAGTGCGCCAACTACTTCGCCAACGCCCGTTATGCTTCACTCAAAATGTGAAACGCTCTAGGGCCCATACTCTGGAAGAGCACATCGAAATCGACCATCTCGCCGAGGCGGGGCTGCCGGCGACGTCGAAGTGGCTGAGCTTCGGTTGAGAACTTCTCTAGCATGCTTGTTTTCGCGTCAGCACGAGGTAGAAGCTGAATTAAGCTATAGTTCGCATTCATAAGAAGTCCGGCGCAAGGCGCCGTTCTTCTTCCTATCAACAGTGAAGGTTCCCCTCAGCTATAGATCTCGAACAGCCCGGCGGCGCCCTGACCGCCGCCGATGCACATCGACACCACGCCCCACTTGGCCTTGCGGCGCGCGCCTTCCTGGAGCAGATGGCCGGTAAGACGGGCGCCGGTCATGCCGAAGGGATGGCCGATCGCGATCGAGCCGCCATTGACGTTGTACTTGGCGGGATCGAT
>NZ_JBVVOZ010000091.1:0-1458 GCF_055807395.1 Bradyrhizobium sp. Kon10
TCCACCGCCGACCTGCTCGCCACCACCCAGTCCCGTTTGTCGACTGGCAAGAAGGTGAACTCGGCGCTCGACAATCCCACCAACTTCTTCACCGCACAGTCGCTCGACAATCGCGCCAGCGACATCAACAACCTGCTCGATGGCATCGCCAACGGCGTGCAGGTGCTCCAGGCCGCCAACACCGGCATCACCTCGCTGCAGAAGCTGCTGGACAGCGCCAAGTCGATCGCCAACCAGGCGCTGCAGACCACGGTCGGCTATTCGACCAAGTCCAACGTCTCGACCACGATCGCGGGTGCGACTTCTACCGACCTGCGCGGCACTACGACCTATTCCAGCACGACCGCTCTCTCGAACGTGGTGTTCGACGGTAGTGCGGGCGGAACTACCGTTGCAACCGGATCAGCCACGCTCGGCGGTGGGTCCGCTTCGCTAGTCGGATCCGCGGCACCGGACGGCGCGGGCGCTGCGGGCAAATTGGCTGCGGCCCTTACGCTCGCCGGCGGTCCCTCAGCGACAACCATTGCGGCCAAGGGCGCGCCTTCGGATGGCGAAACGCTGACCGTCGATGGACACACGATCACCTTCAAGACGGCCGACGTTCCGGTCGCTGCGCCCACAGGTTTGAACAAGGTTGGCAACCTCATCACGGATGGCAACGGAAATTCCACCGTCTACCTGGGTGCCACCGCTCCGACCGGGTCGGTGCAGGATCTGGCTAACGCGATCGATCTCGCAACCGGTGCTGGGAAGCTCAACGGTGCTGGTACTGCCGTCGTAGCCGGCTCCGGCGCTTTGGCTACCGTTTCCGGAGGTGGTGTTCTTACCCTTACGACTGGTACCGGTGCTGATCTCAGCATCACTGGCCGTGCTGACCTTCTGAAGGCCCTTGGCCTGACCGGGGCGGCGGGCAGCGGTACCGTCAATGTAACACAGGCGCGCTCAACCGCCACGGGCACACTCGGCACTTTGATCCAGGACGGCTCGACGCTGAACGTGGACGGGAAGACGATCACGTTCAAGAATGCCGTGACGCCCACCGCCGTGACCTCGGGTTCCACCCTGGTCGGCAATCTGGTCACCGATGGCAACGGCAATTCGACGGTTTACCTGCAGTCCGGCCAGGTCAATGACGTTCTGAACGCCATCGATCTCGCGACCGGGGTGCAGACTGTCAAGACTGCCGGTGCCTCTGGTGCCTTGCAGACGACCAGCGGGGCCAAGAACTCCTCGGTCGTAGCCGGCGCGCTCAACCTCTCGACCGGTGCGAACGCGGATCTGTCGATCACCGGCTCGGGCAATGCGCTGTCGGCCCTCGGTCTCACCGGCTCCACCGGTACCGGCACCGCTTTCACCGCGAGCCGGTCCGCAGCATCGGGCGGTGTCTCGGGCAAGACCTTGACCTTCTCCTCCTTCAACGGCGGCACGGCGGTCAATGTCACCTTCGGCGACGGCACC
>NZ_JBVVOZ010000092.1:0-1415 GCF_055807395.1 Bradyrhizobium sp. Kon10
GAGGTGTTGAATTCGGCCAAGACACTGTCGAGCGAAAGCACCCGCCTTCGCGCCGAACTCGACCGCTTCATGGCGAACATCAGGGCGGCGTAAAGCTCAGAGCGCGCCGCTTGCTCCGCCGTCTACCGGCCTTAGCCGGGATGACGAGCGGGGGTTTGGACACTCAATTCAACGCGGCGCCGGGACGACAGCGCGAGCCCCGCGTCGCCTCACCGCAAGTTGCGGCGCCGCAAATTTACCGCGGCTTATCCTTTGCCCCGTAACGTGCTTTGGAGTCGGAGAGCGGGCTGCTTGCCGGCTGCGCCTGGTTTTCCGCGAATGGAATGGGGTGGGGGAATGTCCGTCAAGTCCAAGCCGAACACGTCGAAGCTGCTCACCTTGCGCTTTCGCGCAAAAATCATCCTTGGCTTCGTAGCGGTGCTGGCCATCCTCGCCGTCAGCATGGCATTCGCCTATTTCGGCTTCGAGCGAATCGCAGGCGCGGTCGCCTCCTACCGGGCTAGCGTGGCGGAAGCCGATCTGGGGCGAACCGTCGATCGCGAATTGATCAGCTATCAGGGTCTGACGCGGGCCTATACGTTGACCGGCGCAGCGGAGGACGAGGCCGCGGCCAAGGCGGCCGAGGAGAATCTGAAGGCGGCAATCGCAAAGTCGGCGTCTGCCACGACCGGAGCGGCGCGCCGCGAGCAGATCGGCAAGCTCGAGACCGAGTTCCAGCGCTTCACCAAGGTTTTCAGCGAGATCATCACGCTGACGCGCGCGAACGGCAAGATCGCGAGTGATGAGCTGAACGGCGTCGGCAACAAGATCCGTTTCAAGTTCGACGATCTCGCCGACACCGCGGCGCTGGCCGGGCTCGCATCGGTGCAGACCACGGCCAAGGACATCACCTCGCAATATCTTGCGGTCTCCACTTCGGTCAGCGCCTTCGTCGCCAAGCCGGAGCCGAAGAGCGCGGACGGCGTGATCGCCCGCATCAAGTTTCTAGAGACCCTGCTGGTCTCGATCTATGCCAACGACCAGAAGATTACCGACCGCGTCACGGAGATCGGGAATCTGCTGAAACAGTATCGCGCGTCCTTTGCAAAACTGTCCGACAACGTGAAAATCATCGGTAAGATGAACGGCGAGATGACCAACACGGCCGCCTCGATCCGCAACCTCTCCGGCGAGCTACGGTCGGAGCTGACGGCCGATCAGCAGCGGATCGAGGCGAGCACCGGTGCGACCATCGGGGATACCGAGCGGCTGATGCTGATCCTGGCGGTGGGCGGCCTTGCCGTCGGCGCCGTGCTGGCCCTGATGCTCGGCAATGGCATCTCGCGCCCGATGATCGCAATGTGCAAGGCGATGCGGGAGCTCGCGTCGGGGAATTTCGACGTCGTGCTGCCGGGCCTCGGCCGCAAGGACGAGAT
>NZ_JBVVOZ010000093.1:0-1410 GCF_055807395.1 Bradyrhizobium sp. Kon10
CAGGGCGGATTCAACCGGTCGTCGCAACACCCGAAGCGAAGGAGGTTGCGATGCGGTTATGGAATCGGGCGTGGCGGGAGAATTGCAGGCAGTTCTGGATCGCCATTGCATTGGGACGTTCCAGCGAAGAGGCTGCAACTGATGCCGAGATGTCGCCGGCTGGCGGAGTGCGACGGTTCCGAAGGGCGGGCGGTATGCCACCAACGCATCTCTCACCGTCATCAGGATTGCCGTCTGGGCGTTATCTTTCGTTCGCCGAACGCGAGGAGATTGCGATCCTGCGTGCGCAGTCGTTTGGCATACGAGCCATTGCTCGGCAGCTGAAGCGGCCGCCGTGTACGATATCGCGCGAACTCAAGCGCAATGCCGCCAAGCGCAATGGTGCTCGGGAGTATCGAGCGACCACGGCACAATGGCACGCCGATCGGTCTGCCCGACGGCCAAAGCTGACGAAGTTGGCGACTAATCCGGTTCTGCAAAGTTATGTGCAAGACAGGCTTGCCGGTATGATCGCCAGGCCGGACGGGGTGGCCATCGTCGGCCCGAAGGTCCTGTGGAAGGGGCGCCGGGCGGTGCATCGACAGCACCGACGCTGGGCGACGGCGTGGAGCCCGGAGCAGATTTCTCGCCGCCTTCGGCTCGACTTTCCCGAGGATGAGACGATGCGCGTCAGTCACGAAGCCATCTATCAGGCGCTGTATGTGCAAGCTCGAGGAGCGTTGCGTCGCGAGCTGACGGCCTGCCTGCGCACCGGGCGGGCGCTGCGGATGCCGAGGGCGCGTGCCCGTAAAGGCAGGAGCTTCATTCCTCCCGAGATCATGATCAGTCAACGTCCGGCGGAGGCAGCCGATCGAGCCGTGCCGGGCCACTGGGAAGGCGACCTCATCGTAGGCCTTGGAAGTTCCGCGATCGGCACCTTGGTAGAGCGCACGACACGCTTCACCATGCTGCTGCATCTGCCGCGGATGACGGGCCATAGCCATGAAGCTCGCGTGAAGAATGGACCTGCACTCGCCGGGCATGGCGCTGAGGCCGTGCGCGACGCCATCACCCGCACGATTATCACCTTGCCCGAGCAACTGCGGCGCTCGCTGACGTGGGATCAAGGAGCTGAGCTGGCTCAGCACGCACGCCTGAAGATCGACGCAGGCGTGCAAGTTTACTTCTGCGACCCTCACAGTCCTTGGCAGCGCGGCACCAACGAGAACACCAACGGATTGCTGCGCCAGTACTTCCCAAAGGGCACCGATCTCAATGCACACAACGCCGATGACCTTGAGGCCGTGGCTCTTGCACTCAACACCCGGCCCCGGAAAACCCTCGGCTGGAAAACACCAGCGGAAGCTCTCGACGTATTGCTACGGATGAGCCATACACGAACTGTTGCGACGACCGGTTGAATCCGCCCAG
>NZ_JBVVOZ010000094.1:0-1394 GCF_055807395.1 Bradyrhizobium sp. Kon10
TTGGCTCTGACTCATATGTGGAACGGCCCGGGCTGCAAGATCTTTTTCTGGTAGAACAAGGGATGACGGTGCGGTCATATGTTCGGCCTGTGAATGCGGCGCCTGGCCGCTGGCCACGATGATATCCGCGGAAGCAATCGCCCAATCAATTTCTCGCGCTCGAAGCGCAGTGAGTCAGGCGGTCTGATTGCTACCGGGAATGACGTCATTCGAGGTTCATCCAGATTTGCACCTTGCCTCCTCGGCGGATTTCTTCTTCCGCCGGAGAGCTCTTGAGCTTAGGATTTCAGCATTGCGGCCGGCGCCTGATAGATGCCTCCTCTGACCAGCAAGGCCCAGATCGTGCGCGCAATCTTATTAGCGAGCGCGACCGATACGACCTTGACCGGCCGTCTTTGCAGCATGGTCCGAATCCAGAGCGGGACTTTCAAGCCTCGTTTAGCAAGCTTGATGATAGAGGTCGCACCAACGATCAAGAGCGTCCGTAGTTGCCGATTTCCACGCTTTGATATCGCGCCGAGCCTTTCTTTCCCGCCGCTCGATTGTGCCCTCGGTGTTAGCCCCGTCCAAGCGGCAAAATCTCGTGCAGTCGCAAAATCGCGAGCATCCAAGACCGATGTTCGAACGGTAGCGGCGATGAGAGGACCGACACCCGGAATGCTCATCAGACGCCTTGCATCGGGGTCCTGTCTGACGGACCAAAATCTCTCTGTCGAGCTTCTCTATGCGGGTTGTAAGCAGCTCAATCTGTTCGGCAAATAGGATCAGGGCAAAGCGGGCGGCGCCGGGGATCCTGTTGTCTTTTTCGTCCCGGAGAAGCACCAGGAGTTTTGCGATGCTTGCCATGCCTGTGCCAGCGATAATGCCCAATTCGGCCATATGAGCCCGCAGAGCATTTGCAGTCTGGCTGCGCTGCCTCATCAGCATCTCTCGCGTTCGCAAAATCATGCTGGCTGCTTGTTGTTCGGCAGTCTTCACCGGTACGAACCGCATTGTCGGGCGGGTGACCGCCTCACAAATGGCTTCAGCATCCGCCACGCCGGTCTTGTTACGTTTGACGTAAGGCTTCACGTAGGCTGGCGGCATCATGCGGACAGAGTGGCCCAGCGCCGCTATCTCGCGCGCCCAGTGATGGGCACTCGCGCAGGCCTCCATACCTACCAAGCAAGCTGGAAGGCTCCGAAAGAAGGGTAGAACCTGCGATCGCCGTAATGTGCGACGAACCAAGACTTTCCCGTCTTCGGCGGTGCCGTGAACTTGAAAGATCGACTTGGCCAAATCCAAACCCACTGTGATAATTTTCTCCATGGAACGGTCCTTCCTTTGTGGCGCCTCTCTACGCGACCACGTTAGGCACTTTTGATGCCGGTTCGAAGGGCCGTTCCACACCATCA
>NZ_JBVVOZ010000095.1:0-1390 GCF_055807395.1 Bradyrhizobium sp. Kon10
CTTTGCCCACCCTTGTATTAGCGCGCCGGATTATAATGGCCTCGTTCCGTGAGGAATGGCCCAGCCCGGGCGGCCGCCCGAGCTGGGCCGCCGATCGATCGGATCGATGCCCACCGAAGCCTTGAGGGCTGCGTTTCGTAGCAAGATCGCGGTCGGCACTTCATCGGGACCCGCATGGTTGAACGAACTTCAGGTTCGCATAACAAGGGAGGGTCGAGGAAGATGGCCAAGCGTATCATGATCTGTGCCGGGATCGATACCGGCAAACATAAGCTCGACGTGGCGGTCGACGGCAGCTCGGAACAGTTGCGGGTCGACAACACGATGGAAGGCCACCAGGCTTTGGTAGAGTGGCTGAAGCGCATCAAGGTCAAGAGGGTTGGGATCGAGGCCAGTGGAGGCTACGAGCAGGCGGTCGTCGCCGAGCTGCGGCGCAAGCGGTTCGTCGTCGTCTTGTTTCAGCCGAAGCAGGTCCGTGCTTTTGCCACGTTCCATCAGCTGCTGGCCAAGAACGACAAGATCGACGCGGCGCTGATCGCGATGTGCACTGCTGCGATCAAGACCATCCATCCCGCTCCGGATCCGCGGCTGCAGCCCTTTGCCGAGCATCTGACGATGATCGACCAGATCACGGAAGACATCGCAAGGCTCAAGAACCGGCTCGAGAGTTGCCGCGACAAGCGGATTCAAGGGGTTTGGAAGGCGCAGATCGCGCTCCTGGCCAAGTCCAAACGAGCCGAGCTCAAGGCGCTGCTGGCGGCGATCCGCAAGCACCCTGATCTTGCCGCACGGCTCGATCTGATCCACAGCGTCGGCGGCTGCGGCCTGCCGACCGCGATTGCCGTCCTGATCCGGATGCCTGAGATTGGCAACATCACGCGCGGGCCTGCCGCAGCTCTCGGCGGGCTGGCACCTTACGACGACGACAGCGGCAATCGCGCCGGTGCCCGTCACATCGAAGGTGGCCGCGAACGCCTGCGCCGGGCGCTCTACAACGCGGCTCTTGCGGCATCCTTCCGCTGGAATCCGCAGCTCAAGGCTTTGTACAGCCGTCTGATCGCCGCCGGCAAATGCCACAAATGCGCGCTCATCGCCTGCGCCAGGAAATTGCTGGTCACGATCAACGCCGTCGTCGCCCGCGGAACTCCCTGGGTCGCCGAGGCGCCTCAACTCGCCAAGCTGCCCGCCGTCTGACCGCGTTTCTTTGTTCGATCAGGCGACCGTTTCTTCGTCCCGACCTGCCGCCACAACGACGCCGCGCGCCGCGGTCGTCAAGGCTGGCCGTCGCTCAAATCTCTCCTCACATCCGCTGCTGCCAGGCCACGCCTTGACGGCCGCAAGCGCGGCGTCATGCTCGCGGAAATCGGACGCCAACCTAATGGTTGCTACG
>NZ_JBVVOZ010000096.1:0-1333 GCF_055807395.1 Bradyrhizobium sp. Kon10
CGTCACCGACCAGGAGATCGACCTCGGTCGGGCGGAAGTAAGTGGGATCGATCTTCACCACGGTCTTGCCGCTCTTCGTGTCGACGCCGGTCTCGTCGATGCCCTCGCCGCGCCATTCGATGCGGCGGCCGACTTGCGCGAACGACAGTTCGACCATCTCGCGTACAGACCGTGTCTCGCCGGTGGCGAGCACGAAATCGCCAGGCTTCTCCGCTTGCAGGATCTTGTGCATGCCTTCGACATAGTCGCGGGCGTGGCCCCAGTCGCGCTTGGCCGAGAGATTGCCGAGATAGAGCGTCTCCTCGAGTCCAACCTCGATGCGCGCGACACCGCGGGTGATCTTGCGGGTGACAAATGTCTCGCCGCGGATTGGGCTCTCATGGTTGAACAGGATGCCGTTGGCCGCGAACATGCCGTAGGCTTCGCGGTAGTTCACCGTGATCCAGTAACCGTAGAGTTTCGCCACGCCGTAGGGCGAGCGCGGATAGAACGGCGTGGTCTCCTTCTGCGGGACCTCCTGCGCCAGGCCATAGAGCTCGGAGGTCGAGGCTTGATAAAACCGCGTCTCCTTCTCCATGCCGAGGATGCGGATCGCTTCCAGGAGCCGCAGCACGCCGATGCCGTCGGCATTGGCGGTGTATTCGGGGCTCTCGAAGCTGACTGCGACATGGCTTTGCGCCGCGAGATTGTAGATCTCGGTCGGCCGGATCTGCTGCACCAGACGGATCAGATTGGTCGAGTCCGTCATGTCGCCGTAATGCATCAGGAACGGCACGTTCCCGACATGAGGGTCCTGGTAGAGGTGGTCGACACGCGCGGTGTTGAACGAGGACGAGCGCCGCTTGATGCCGTGCACGACATAGCCGAGCGACAGCAGATATTCGGCGAGATAGGCGCCGTCCTGCCCGGTAATGCCAGTGATGAGAGCGATCCGCTCACGCATATGTACCCTTGCTCCCGCGACCGCCCCGCGTCGGGCGACTGCGATTCGGTCGACGCCACCGTCGAAACACCGCCTCCTTCTTTGACATATCGGACGCTGGGGTCAACTTCACAGGCAAGCCCGGGCGGGTTTCCCGGGATGCCATGCTTGAATCGGGCCGCAGCCCGCGAATCCGGACTGTTACTGCGACCGGTCCGAGGTCCACCCCTTGTATTCGGCGACATTGTTCCGGGTGACGAGCTTCGAGGGCAGGAGCTCGACCGTCGAGGCCGGCTTCTGGCCGTTGAGTATGCCGACACCGATCTGTACCGCACGCCGCGCCATGAAGAACGGGTCCTGCGAAGCGGACGCCTGGATCTGCGCCGCCGCCGGGTCCTTGAGCGCGGCCTC
>NZ_JBVVOZ010000097.1:0-1257 GCF_055807395.1 Bradyrhizobium sp. Kon10
GGATTGTCGAGCGCCGAGTTCACCTTCTTGCCAGTCGACAAACGGGACTGGGTGGTGGCGAGCAGGTCGGCGGTGGATTGGAGAGAGAGCAGGTTCTGGCGAACCGACGCAGAGAGAACGATACCGGACATAACTCTTACCCTTCTGGTTTACGCGTCTTCGTTCGATCGCGATGGATCGAGTGACGAACACAGCCTGCGCGAACATGGCTAACAAAGGGTGAAACACGCCTCGCCGGTATAAGCCTCGATTCACCATGAACCGCTGGTGCACGTTGCGAGCGCCGGAAATCACACTGAATTCGTTGGTGATTTTTTCGCTTACGCTTCATTAACCATAACCGACGGTTACTTTTTCGGAGCTCGATCGAAAGCGCTCAAAGCGCTGGCGCAAAAACAAAGCGGCGGGGCCGAAGCCCCGCCGCCTTATTAGGTTTGATGTCTGCCGCTTATTAGCGGAGCAGCTGGAGCACGCTCTGCTGCGATTGGTTGGCCAGCGACAGCGCCGAGACCGCGATCGACTGCCGGGTCGACAGCGCCTGGCTGTTGGCCGCTTCCTCGTTGGTGTCGGCCAAGGTCAGGTTGGACGAACCCGTCTGCAGCACGTTGATCAGGTTCTTGTTGAAGTCCTGACGCACCTGCACCACGGAAAGGTTCGAACCGAGCGTGGAGGCTTCCGAACGCAGCGTGCTCGATGCCGTGTTCAGGTTGGTGAGCACCTTGTTGGTCGAGGAGTTGTCGATGAAGTCCGTGCCCTGCAACAGGCCAGCGAGACCCAGACCTTTGGAGTTGAAGGTCACGCCGGTGATGTTCAGGTTGGACTTGCCGGTCTCGTCGAACACGAGCTTGAGCTGGTCGCCGTTGAGCAGGTTGACACCGTTGAACGAAGCATCCAGCGAGGTCGTGTCGATCTGCGTCAGGATGTTGTTGTACTGGGACACCAGGTTGGTACGGGTGGCCTGGGCAACAGCATCAGCAACCGGAGCGGTGGGATTCGACCATGTCAAGGCGGTCGTGAGGGTGCCCCCGAGGGTACCACCAGCCGCTGCAGATCCGATCGTCGAGGACGCGTAGTCGTTGGTCGCTGAGACCGTCAGCAGGCCATTCGCGTCGATGGTGGCCGACAGGTTGTTGGCCTGAAGAGCCGTGTTGAGCTGATCGAGTGTCTTGACCGTGCCGCCGGTGCCGTCGCCGAAGGTGACATTGACCGCCGTGCCGCCGTTGAAGGAGGAGAAGGTCAAGGTCTTGCCCGAGACAC
>NZ_JBVVOZ010000098.1:0-1223 GCF_055807395.1 Bradyrhizobium sp. Kon10
GCTACAGCATTCGTCCAGACCTGATGACACTTGGCAAGTATGTGGCAGGCGGTCTGTCGTTCGGCGCCTTCGGCGGCTGCGCCGATTTGATGCGGCGTTTCGATCCGCGCAAGGCGGGGGCGCTTGCCCATGCCGGCACTTTCAATAACAACGTACTTACCATGTCCGCCGGCGTTGCAATGATGACGAACGTCGCCACGCAGCAGGCTTTGGATCGCGTCAATGCGCGCGGCGAAGCGCTACGTACCCGACTGGAGTCGCTATGCCGGGAGCATCATGCCCCCCTGTGTGTCACCGGGATCGGTTCGCTGTTCACCATCCATAGTGTTGCGGGGCCGGTGAGATCGATCGCCGATACAACCGCGCAAGATCAGCGCATCAAGGAATTGATGTTCTTCGATCTTCTCGAGCAGGGAATCTATCTCGCCCGGCGCGGCATGGCGGCGCTTTCGCTCGAGATTGATGATGCGGCCTGCGAGGCGTTTACCGCCGCCTTCGACCGATTTCTCAGGCGGCGGGAACTGCTATTTGCGGCAGACACGACCAGCCTACGTCCCGCTCGCAGCTGATACGCGTCTCGACGGAGCGGAGCAATTTTCTGGAAGAACAATGCGCTCGGAACGCACATTCAGGGGCATGTGGTCCAATCCAAGCCGCCGCGCCGTGCTCGCCGCTAGCGCCACAGCGCTGTCGTTGCCGTTCATTGGCCAGGCGTCCGCCCAAGCACGATGGCCAACTCGGGTAGTCAAGGTGGTCGTGCCGTTCGCAGCCGGCGGTACAACCGATATTCTCGGCCGGCTGATGGCGCAAAAGTTATCTGAGGAATACGGCCAGCAGTTCATCGTTGAGAATAAGGCAGGCGCCGGGGGCAATCTCGGCGCCGATTACGTCGCGAAGGCTGATCCGGATGGCTACACTCTCGTGATCGGTACGCCCGGTCCGCACGTCATCAACCAGTATATCTACAAGAACCAGCCGTTCGACGGTGCAAAGGACCTTGCGCCCGTCGTAGTGATTGCGCGCGTGCCTAACCTGATCTCGGTCAATCTCGATGTGAAGGCGAATACGCTGCAGGAGCTTATCGCGCTCGCGAAGGCCAACCCGGGCAAGCTTTCTTACGCATCGCCGGGCACCGGCGGCACTGGGCACGTGGCGACCGAGCTCTTGAAGTCGATGGCCGGCATCGATTTGCTACACGTGCCGTATCGCGGCAGCGCACCGGC
>NZ_JBVVOZ010000099.1:0-1190 GCF_055807395.1 Bradyrhizobium sp. Kon10
GAGGGCTTTGCACAATCGGTTGCACGTGATTCTTTGAATCATGGCTGATTCTAGCGAGGTGAGCCAAGCATGGTCGAGCGCAATGTCGGTCAAATGAGCTTGGCGGATGTCCTGGTTCGGGCACGCCGAGGCAGCATCCTGGATGAGGTGGAGGCTGTTGTGGATTGGGCGCCGCTCCGCTCGCTGCTTGGCAAGCGGGGTGGCGATGGTGCCGGCAACAGCAGCTATCCAGCGGAAGTCTTGCTTCGCTGCTTGCTCGCCGGGATCTGGCACAATCTGTCCGATCCGGCGTTGGAAGCCGCCATTGCGGACCGGCTGTCGTTTCGTCGCTTTGTTGGTCTGAGCCTGCACGATCAGACCCCGGATCACACGACATTGTGGCGGTTTCGGCAGGAACTCGCCAAGGACGGTCTGATCGAGAAGGTGTTCGCGGAGATCAATCGGCAGTTGGAGGCCAAGAAGCTGATCCTCAAGCAGGGGACGCTGGTCGACGCCTCGTTGATCCCGGCCCGAGCCACTCCGCCCCGCAAGGCACGCAAGGATGGCGAGGATACGCCATCTGCGGATCGCGATGCACGCTGGGGCCGGAAAGGCAAAAAGAGCGTGTTCGGCTACAAGATCCACACGGGTGTGGATGCCGGTCACACCATCATTCGTCGTGTCCACATGACGGATGCCTCGATCACTGATACAGAGCCGGCGGATCGTCTGTTCTGTGGTGATGAGGAAGCGGTCTATGGCGATCAGGCCTATTACACGCATGCCCGGCATGCGCGCCTGACCGAAGCCGGTATCAAGGATCGCCTGATGCGTCGTCCGAACAAGCATCATCCCGAACTGCCGCCACGACAGAAGCTGCGCAACAAGCTGATCGCGAAGATACGCTCAGCCGTGGAGCGACCGTACGCCGTGTTCAAGGAGCATTATGGTCTGCGGCGGATGCGCTTCTTCAACTTCGCGCGCAACCAGACGCACATCGTGCTGGCCTGTTGCGCCTACAATCTGCGTCGCGCGGCCGGCGCCTTGGCCGCGCAACGCCCAGAGTCCGTCTCCGTTTGAAAAAACGGAGGACAACAGGGGTGAAATGAGCAAAATGCCGCTCACTGCAGCGGGCTGACAGCAAAAAAAGCCCGCGACGCACCTCAAGCGCCCGCTCGCCCCTCTGTGCAAAGCCCTCACAAGGGGAGAGG
>NZ_JBVVOZ010000100.1:0-1130 GCF_055807395.1 Bradyrhizobium sp. Kon10
GCGCTTGTGGCGAATGCAGGTGTGAGAGGCCGGCCGATCGAGCCGTTGGTGCTGAGTGCGCAGGAGCGGGCGTACTTGGAGAGGCAAGTCCGTCGTCACCGTGTTGCGCGGTCGCTATCTGAGCGATGCCGCGCGATCCTGCGAGGTGCGGACGGCTTGCCAAGCAAATCTGTGGCTGCCGAACTCGGCATCCATGAGCACACCGTTGGCAAGTGGCGCCGCCGTTTTTTGAAGGATCGCTGTGATGGCCTGCTCGACGAGGCCCGCCCCGGCCGCCCTCGAACCATCAACGACGATGAGGTTGCTGCCGTGATCGAGCGGACGTTGCGCACGACGCCGGACGACGCGACGCACTGGTCGATCCGCTCAATGGCTGCGGAGACTGGATTTTCCCACACCACGATCCGCCGAATGTGGGCGGCGTTCGGCTTGCAGCCACACCGTAGCCAGACATTCAAGTTGTCGAGCGATCCGCTGTTTGTCGACAAGGTACGCGATATCGTCGGCCTTTACCTGTCCCCGCCGAACCGAGCCCTTGTTCTCAGCATCGATGAGAAAAGCCAGATCCAGGCACTTGATCGCGAGCAACCGGTCTTGCCGATGATGCCTGGCGTATCGGAACGTCGTACGCACAGCTATGTGCGGCATGGTACGACCTCGCTGTTTGCCGCGCTCGATGTCGCCTCGGGGTTCGTTATCGGCAAATGCTACAAGCGCCACCGGGCAATCGAGTTCTTGAAGTTTTTAAAGGAGGTCGATGCTCAAGTTCCTGAAGGCCTCGATGTCCATATCGTCATGGATAATTACGCCACCCACAAGACACCCAAGATCAAAGCCTGGCTCGCCCGCCGGCCGCATTACCATGTCCACTTCACGCCGACTTCCGCATCATGGATCAATCAGATCGAACGCTGGTTCGCTGAACTCACCAGAAAGAAAATCCAGCGAGGCGTTCACACCTCGGTCAGGCAACTCGAGGCAGACATCCGTACCTTCATCGACCTGCACAACAAAAACCCGAAACCCTTCAAATGGACCAGGTCCGCAGACCAGATCTTGGCTTCCGTCAAACGCTTCTGTCACAAAGCCCAGCAAACTTTATGTGGCGAACTTTAGATTCGCGTGACTAG
>NZ_JBVVOZ010000101.1:0-930 GCF_055807395.1 Bradyrhizobium sp. Kon10
GGCGTACCGATCACGAGAGTGTAGCCATCCGGATCAGCCTTCGCGACGTAATCGGCGCCGAGATTGCCCCCGGCGCCCGCCTTGTTCTCGACGATGAACTGCTGGCCGTATTCCTCAGATAACCTTTGCGCCATCAGCCGGCCGAGAATATCGGTTGTACCGCCCGCTGCGAACGGCACGACCACCTTGACTACCCGAGTTGGCCATTGTGCTTGGGCGGACGCCCGGCCAATGAACGGCAACGACAGAGCTGTGGCGCTAGCGGCGAGCACGGCGCGGCGGCTTGGATTGGACATGCCCCTGAATGTGCGTTCCGAGCGCATTGTTCTTCCAAAATTGCTCCGCTCCGTCGAGACGCGTATCAGCTGCGAGCGGGACGTAGGCTGGTCGTGTTTGCCGCAAATAGCAGTTCCCGCCGCCTGAGAAATTGGTCGAACGCGGCGGTAAACGCTTCGCAGGCGGCATCATCAATCTCGAACGAAAGCGCCGCCATGCCGCGCCGGGCGAGATAGATTCCCTGCTCGAGAAGATCGAAGAACATCAATTCCTTGATGCGCTGATCTTGCGCGGTGGTATCGGCAATCGATCTCACCGGCCCCGCAACACTATGGATGGTGAACAGCGAACCGATCCCGGTGACACACAGGGGGGCATGACGCTCCCGGCATAGCGACTCCAGTCGGGTACGCAGCGCTTCGCCGCGCGCATTGACGCGATCCAACGCCTGCTGCGTGGCGACTTTCGTCATCATTGCAACGCCGGCGGACATGGTAAGTACGTTGTTGTTGAAGGTGCCGGCATGGGCAAGCGCCCCCGCCTTGCGCGGATCGAAACGCCGCATCAAATCGGCGCGGCCGCCGAAGGCGCCGAACGACAGACCGCCTGCCACATACTTGCCAAGTGTCATCAGGTCTGGACGAATGCTGTAGC
>NZ_JBVVOZ010000102.1:0-894 GCF_055807395.1 Bradyrhizobium sp. Kon10
CGATGGCGCGCTTACCATCGGTTCTCGGCGCCAGCAATAGTCCGCAGCATCGGACCAACTCGCGCGCTGGCCAAACATCTTTCGTTGGGGGTTTCAACGAAGCTAGAAAGAGCAGTGGATTCGCCAGTCTGCCTCTCGCTCGGGCGGCATTTGCACGCACGACCGCATGGATGGACCTCAGCCCGCAGCGGGCGATCGCGCGGCGCTCGCCGTCGTGAATTCTGCGAAGCGTCTTCGCAAACTACTTTATATTCTTTCGATCAGCGCATTATTTCTCAAACGGATGCCTCTTTTTTGGAGGAATTCTGCCCGAAGCCGCAGCTAAGCTGCATCTATGACATCGCAAGCTAAACCCTCTTTCGGCGTCGTGCTGCTCCCTGACGAAGCCCGGCCTTATATCGTAGCCGCTCGTCGGCTAGTGGATCGAGACGCTGTCGCGATAAGCTCAAACTGCGGCTTCTCTATTCGGCATCAGGCGGCTGTAGCCGCCTCGGTGAGAGTTCACGAAGTGATGCCGAGCCTACTCCTTATGCCGGCGTTGCCGTGGAAGCTGCCTGCACCCGCCAAAATCGCGGTTCTTACCTACGACTCGTCGCAGTGCGATGAGGATTTGCTCGGCGTCGATGACTTGGACACTCGCACGAGAATCGTGGTGGGCGGCATCGAAGGCGGCAAGTTTCTGGCATGACGAGCTAAGACATCCTGCGCCGGCGGTCGACATTGCCGCGATCGAGAGCGTCCGAAAGAAAGAAGAAGACGAATGCGTGAAGCCGTAATCATATCCTACGCACGCACCGGGCTGGCGAAGTCCGGTCGCGGCGGGTTCAACATCACCGCGCCGATGAGCCTTGCGGCCCACGCGATCAAGCATGCCGTCGAGCGCGCCGGTGTCGA
>NZ_JBVVOZ010000103.1:0-891 GCF_055807395.1 Bradyrhizobium sp. Kon10
GGCAACTTGGCGAGCACGTTCGCGGTCTTGTGCACCCAGCAGCGCTGCTCGCGCGTTTTCGGCCAGACCTCGCCGGCAGCTTTCCAGAAGCCGAGCGCTCCATCGGCGATGACGAGCCGCGGAGGCACGGCGAGCCCGCGCCGCTTCAGATCAAGCAGCAGCTCGCGCCAGTCGTGCGCGCTCTCGCGGGAACCATCGGTGAAGCCGACCAGTTCCTTGCGGCCTTCCGGCGTCGCACCGATCAGCACCAGGATGCACTGCTTTTCGTCCTCGAGGCGGGCTTCGAGATGGATGCCGTCGGCCCAGATGTAGACGTAGCGCTTTGCCGACAGATCGCGCTTCTGCCACGCGGTGTGTTCATCGAGCCAACCGTCCTTCAGGCGACCGATGGCGGAAGCCGACAACCCGGCAGCATCCTTGCCGAGCAGCGCAGCCAGCGCCTCCGAGAAGTCGCCGGTCGAGATACCCTTCAGGTAAAGGATCGGCAGCAGCGTCTCGATCGATTTCGAGCGGCGCATGTAGGGCGGCAGGATCGACGGAGAGAACCGGATGCGACCAGGATCGGTAGCGGCCGCCTCGCGATCGCGTACACGTGGCTGGCGGACGGCGACCGGACCGATGCCGGTCATCACCTCGCGTTCCGGCAGGTGACCGTGGGCACGAGGCGCTGGTGGCCGTCCGCGGTCTTCAAATCGGCATGCTGGCCGAGAAAGTCCGCGACTTCGGCCTCGATCGCCTTGGCGAGAAGGGCACGTGCCCCGTTGCGCAAGACTTCTGTGAGTTGATCGTCGAAGATTCCTGGCTGAATCAGCTGGATGACGTTATCGTTGGACACGGCATATCGCTCCTTCGGTGGAGAAGTGGAGGCGTCAAGCACCCCCACGATATGCC
>NZ_JBVVOZ010000104.1:0-891 GCF_055807395.1 Bradyrhizobium sp. Kon10
CGATGGCGCGCTTACCATCGGTTCTCGGCGCCAGCAATAGTCCGCAGCATCGGACCAACTCGCGCGCTGGCCAAACAACTTCGTTGGAGGTTTCAACGAAGCCAGAAAGAGCAGTGGATCCGCCAGTCTGCCTCTCGCTCGGGCGGCATTGGCCCGCACGACCGCATGGATGTACCTCAGCCCGCAGCGGACGATCGCGCCGCACTCGCCGTCGTGAATTCTGCGAAGCGTCTTCGCAAACTACTTTATATTCTTTCGATCAGCGCATTATTTCTCAAACAGATGCCTCTTTTTTGGAGGAATTCTGCCCGCAGCCGCAGCTAAGCTGCATCTATGACATCGCAAGCTGAACTCTCTCTCGGCGTCGTGCTGCTCCCCGACGAACCCCGGCCTTATATCGTAGCCGCCCGTCGGCTAGTGGATCGAGACGCTGTCGCGATAAGCTCAAGCTGCGGCTTCTCTATTCGGCATCAGGCGGCTGTAGCCGCCTCGGTGAGAGTTCACGAAGTGATGCCGAGCCTGCTCCTTATGCCGGCGTTGCCGCGGAAGCTGCCTGCACCCGCCAAAATCGCGGTTCTTACCTATGACTCGTCGCAGCGCGATGAGGATTTGCTCGGCGTCGATGACTTGGACACTCGCACGAGAATCGTGATGGGCGGCATCGAAGCCGGCAAGTTCTGGCATGACGAGCTAAAGCGTCCTGCGCCGCCGGTCGACATTGCCGCGATCGAGAGCGTCCGAAGGAAGAAGAAGGCGAATGCGTGAATCCGTAATCGTATCCTACGCGCGCACGGGGCTGGCGAAGTCCGGTCGTGGCGGGTTCAACATCACCGCGCCGATGAGCCTTGCGGCCCACGCGATCAAGCATGCCGTCGAGCGCGCCGGTGTCGA
>NZ_JBVVOZ010000105.1:0-872 GCF_055807395.1 Bradyrhizobium sp. Kon10
AAAAATCGGGCGACCAGATTGCTGATCGCGCGATCACCGATCGCATCGAGACCGATTTCATCCTTTTCGATCACCTTCGAACCATAGTCACTGGTCAGTCGGAATATGTTGTACGACTTAAACTCGGGAGCCATCGGCGCAACTCATGCCAGTCGCCCTGAGCGCGACGACGAAGGTTATCGTCCTACGCTCCCGGTTCGAGGTGCCTGGGGGGCTTCGCCACTCATTGATTATTTCGAGCGCTGTTGAGGCGCCACGGCGAACCGTTCCGACAACGCATGCTCTCATCTTTCACGGGCCCAACAATGCAAAGCCAGCGGTCCTGGGAAGGGAGTTAGCCATCGAGGTTGGTCTCCATCACCGGCCCTCGGCACAATTTGCCCGGAAGGGAGGCCCCCACCGATCCCGCAGGCCGCTCGACCGATTTCAACCGGCGAACGCGCTCGGATGCTGCCGCTCGAGGCCCGAGAATGGATCAGACGAAGGTCAGAAGCCGCTTAGGTGTTCGGACGATGATCGTGTCGATCTCCGTCTCGCTATAGCCGCGGCGACGCATCATCGGGATCACATTGGCGAAGATGTGTTGATAGCCGTGCCCGCCGAAACGCGTTAGGCGCGTGCGGTGGCAGATGTCGTGACTGATAACGATCTGCTCGAGATGCCCGCGCTTGATCAGTGCCCGCATCAGGCGCAGGCGTACAGCATCGTTCGGCATGTCAATATCCGCGTGACTGTAGTAGGACTGCTCCATGCCAAACAGGTCAAACTCGATGACGCAGCCCGTATCGGCAAGGCGCAGCAGTCGATCCTCGTCGAAGATCGTCCGGTCAATGTGGCTCATCACCATGCGATCCATGGGAGCGCCCTGCTTC
>NZ_JBVVOZ010000106.1:0-797 GCF_055807395.1 Bradyrhizobium sp. Kon10
CTCGCCGGCGCCGCGATGGCGCTTGCCCTGAGCACCTCGCCGTCCTTTGCCAAAGAGCTGAAGTCGATCGGCGTCTCGCTGGGATCGATGGGCAACCCGTTCTTCGTCGCGCTGTCGAAGGGCGCCGAGTTCGAGGCCAAGAAGACCAATCCCAATGTCAAGATCACCACCGTTGGCTTCGAATACGACCTCGGCAAGCAGGTCACCCAGATCGACAATTTCATCGCCGCCGGCGTCGACCTGATCCTGTTGAACCCCGGTGATCCCAAGGCGATCGGACCGGCGATCAAGAAGGCGCAGGCGGCAGGCATCGTGGTCGTCGCGGTCGACACCGCGGCCGAAGGAGCCGATGCCACCGTGACCACCAACAACGTCCAGGCCGGCGAGATTTCCTGCCAGTACATTGTCGACAAGCTGGGCGGCAAGGGCGACGTCATCATCGAGAACGGGCCGCAGGTTTCCGCGGTGATCGACCGCGTCACCGGCTGCAAGAATGTTTTCTCGAAGAATCCCGGCATCAAGGTGTTGTCCAGCGACCAGGACGCCAAGGGCTCGCGCGAAGGCGGCCTCACGGTCGCGCAAGGCTATCTGACCCGCTTCCCCAAGATCGACGCTATTTTCGCCATCAACGATCCGCAGGCGATCGGCACCGACCTCGCGGCGCGCCAGCAAAACCGCACCGGCATGATCATCACCGCGGTCGATGGCGCGCCCGACATCGAGGCCGCGCTCAAGGACCCGGCGGCGGCGCAGATCCAGGCGTCCGCTTCGCAGGACCCGTTCTTCATGGCGCGGCG
>NZ_JBVVOZ010000107.1:0-763 GCF_055807395.1 Bradyrhizobium sp. Kon10
TGCGCCGCAGCGGCGTACCACGGACGTCGCCGCGCTCGCGGGCTGGCGGGCGCTCGGACAGGTCCCGGCCTATCTTGGCTTGCAGCTCCACCAGGTCGGTGAAGACGTCCGCCTGGCGGCGCAGCTCGTCGGCGACCATCGGCGGCCGGCTGGCCATGGTCGAGACCACCGTGACCCGGACGCCACGACGCTGGACGGCCTCGACCAAGGAGCGGAAATCGCCGTCGCCGGAAAACAGGACCATCTCGTCGAGCTTGCCGGCGAGCTCCATGGCATCGACCGCGAGTTCGATGTTCATGTTGCCCTTGACCTTGCGCCGTCCAGAGGGATCGACGAATTCCTTGGTGGGCTTCGTCACGACGGTGTAGCCGTTGTAATCGAGCCAATCCAGCAGCGGCCGGATCGAGGAGAATTCCTCATCCTCCACGATGGCCGAGTAGTACAAGGCGCGAAGCAGGGTACCCCGGCTCTGGAATTCGTTCAGAAGGCGCCGGTAGTCGACGTCGAAGCCGAGCGTCCTGGAGGTGGCGTGAAGATTGGCGCCGTCGATGAAAAGGCCGATCCTACTGGGCGAAGGCGACATGTGGGCAGCCTGAATGATCCGATCGGAAGCATCGCTCCCGTCCGGCGAATGGTTTGCTCAAGCGATGGGAGTTGGGGTACGGGACGGCCTTGGCCCGCCGCTCACTCGCATTCCGTGCAACCGAGCAGGAATCCGAGCTCCGGATACGAAGCTATCTCCAATGCCTAGAGCTATCAAAGC
>NZ_JBVVOZ010000108.1:0-754 GCF_055807395.1 Bradyrhizobium sp. Kon10
TTAGATAAGCTGCAATACCGACAACGATGCTTGGAACGGTTATCGGGGTGAGAATCGCCATCGTAACAATGCTACGTACTCGAAGAACGGTGCGGTTGAGCCGCGAGCGTGCCGACGATAGTTGATAAGAAGGCAATCGCAACAATCGGCTCAAGCAGGCCTTTTTCGCTCCCGATGATGGCAGAGCCCTGAGTGATCGGAGCGACGTCAACAGCAACGATTTTTTGAGTTCACCCTGAGCTCAAGCTGCGCGAAGGTGATTTGGTCGGTGATTTTCGCGGTTACCTTGATTCCCGTCTTTTCTTCGAACGGTTCACGAAGGCCTCGATGTATGCCTTCGCGACGTCGCCACCGTAGACGAGGACGCGTAGCTCATCCGTATTCGCCGCCAGCGCACCGCCGGCTGTGGAATTCATCGCACCCGCCGAGATGGCGGAGGAGCCCGCCCGCAGGATATGTCTGCGGTTCATCAAAGGCTCATACTTTCACTCCCATGGTTGCGATTGGCGATAATCGGCAGTTATGATTTTTTTGCGAGAACTCTAGCGGCGCCGCAAAGCCGCTTGTCGCCGATTTGGAGGACGATTCAGCTCGAATCATGTACCGATTTGCACGAATGCGATGCTTTCGAGCTGCAATTGGCAGAGGGTGAACTCTGGCCGTCCGAGAAACTGCGATCGTAAGATACGACAATCATCTTCAGGCTAAATTGCCCCGATCTGCTTGAGCTGCGCGATTGTTTCCTCATCATAGG
>NZ_JBVVOZ010000109.1:0-733 GCF_055807395.1 Bradyrhizobium sp. Kon10
ACGCGCTCGTCGGCGTGAAATGAAAGCTCACATTGGGGTGGGCCTTGAGCCAGTGCTCGTTCTTCTTGTGGGTGTTGAGATTGTCGAGGATGACGTGAAGCTGGCGGTCCGGAAAAGCCGCAGTGACGCTGTCCATGAAGTCGAGGAACTCGACACGACGCCGCCGTTTTGAATGCGTCGCGATGATCTTTCCGGTGGCGACTTCGAGCGCCGCGAACAGCGTTGTCGTGCCATGCCGCTTGTAATCGTGGCTCTGACCGGTCAAGGCGCGCCCATTAGGCAACTTCAGATAGCCCTGCGCTCGCTCCAAGGCCTGGATCGAAGGCTTTTCGTCCACACAGAGCACGATAGCCTTCTGGGGCGGGGCAATGTAGAGGCCGACAACATCGGCGGCTTTGGCCGTAAAGTTCGGGTCGTTGCTCTCGCACCAGGATTTGCGAACCACGAGGTCGATCTTGTGGTGGCGTAGGAACCGCCAGACATATTGGACATCAACATCGCCCAGCGCCTCGGCTAGCAGCGGCCCGGTCCAGCGCGCAAATCCTGCCGGCGCCGGCTTGTCCAACAGCTTCAAAATCCGCTTGTCGGTGGTCTTCGTATAGATCGGCTGCTTGCCGGGCCGCGGCTTGTCTTCCAGGCCTTCAAGGCCATCGTCGGCATAGCGATGCCGCCAACGGCTGACAATCCGCGGCTGGACCCCAACTTCCTTGGCAATCGACCGGGTGCTGCGTCC
>NZ_JBVVOZ010000110.1:0-724 GCF_055807395.1 Bradyrhizobium sp. Kon10
GTGTCTCGGGCAAGACCTTGACCTTCTCCTCCTTCAACGGCGGCACGGCGGTCAATGTCACCTTCGGCGACGGCACCAATGGCACGGTGAAAACGCTGGACCAGTTGAACACGCAGCTTCAGGCGAACAACCTCGCAGCGACGATCGACGCCAACGGACTGCTCACGATCACAACCACCAACGAGTACGCCTCGTCGACGATCGGCTCGGCCGTTGCTGGTGGCGTCATCGGCGGCACGATCACGACTGCGCTGACCTGGTCGAATGCAACGACGCCGACGGTCGACGGGGTGGCACAGGCGGCCCGTTCCAACCTCGTGTCTCAGTACAACAACATCCTAACGCAGATCGACACGACGTCGGTGGACTCCTCGTTCAACGGTGTCAACCTGCTCAACGGCGACCAGCTCAAACTGGTGTTCGACGAAACCGGCAAGTCCACCCTGAACATCACCGGCGTGACCTTCAACTCCAAAGGTCTGGGCCTGGCGGCGTTGTTGCAGGGCACCGATTTCATCGACAACTCGGCGACCAACAAAGTGCTCAACAGCCTGAACTCAGCTTCGAGCACGCTGCGCTCGGAAGGTTCTAGCCTGGGTTCGAACCTTTCCGTGGTGCAGGTGCGTCAGGACTTCAACAAAAACCTAATCAACGTGCTGCAGACGGGTTCGTCCAACCTGACCTTGGCCGACACCAACGAGGAAGCGGCCAACAGCCAGGCGCT
>NZ_JBVVOZ010000111.1:0-708 GCF_055807395.1 Bradyrhizobium sp. Kon10
TCGCTGATCGTGGTCTTGACCGGTTTGCCGCGGATAATCCCTTGCAAACCCATGTCCCGCATCAATCGCGACACTGTGCAACGGGCAACATCGAAGCCTTCCCGCTTGAGCTGGCGCCAGACCTTGCGCACGCCGTAGACGGAGAAGTTTTGATCGAACACGCGCCGAACCTCGAGCTTCAGCGCTGCATCCTGCCTGGCGCGCGTCGACCGCTTGGCCGGATCGCGCCGTTTGGCCACATGGGCGTGGTAGGTCGAGGGGGCGATCGGCAACACCTTGCAGATCGGCTCGACCCCATGCTCCCCACGATGATCGTCGATGAAGGCGATCATGGCTTGGACCGGCGGTCGAGCTCCGCCATCGCAAAATAAGCGCTTGCCTTGCGCAGGATCTCGTTGGCCTGCCGAAGCTCGCGGTTCTCCCGTTCCAGCGCCTTCAGCTTCTCGGCCGTGTCGGTCGGAACGCCGGCCCGCTGTCCGCTATCGACCTCGGCCTTCTTGACCCAGTCATGCAGCGTCTGCGGCGTGCAGCCGATCTTGGCAGCGATCGATGTCACCGCCGCCCAGCGCGAGGGATGCTCGCTGGCGTGATCCAGAACCATCCGAACCGCTCGGGTCCGGACCTCGGGTGAAAACTTGTTCGTCGTCTTGCTTGTCATGGCTCCATCCTCTCAGGAGTTGGAGCCTCCGGCAAACCCGGGGCGGTTCA
>NZ_JBVVOZ010000112.1:0-697 GCF_055807395.1 Bradyrhizobium sp. Kon10
CCGGATCGCTTTTGCCCGTAATTGATTTGCCAACAATTGCAAAGTTCGATCTCGACGTCTTCGATGCCGGCCGCGACATATTTCGGCGGCGTGATATCGCAGATGACGTGCTCGTGCATCAAAGTGGGTCCAAGGGCGGCGGGGTCGACGATCCCCCGCACCGTTTGCGCCCGTCCTTTCAGGGCCAGTCTGTCGAGCTTTGACATTGCTATCCTCACTGCTCCGGCTTGAGTCCAGCGAACTCGATCGCCTTCTTCCATTTAACGTTCTCTTCGGCGATCAACGTCGCCATCTCTTCTGGCGAGCCGCCGACCGGATCCGCGCCGAGCTTTCGCATCTTCTCTGCCATTTCCTTGTCGGCCAGGTAGGTATTCGCGCTCCTGTTGAGCTTGCTGATGATGTCTGCACGCGTCCTGACCGGAGTTGCGATCGTGAACCAGGATGAGGCCTCATAACCCGGAACCCCGGATTCGGCGACAGTCGGCACGTTTGGCAATTCCGGCCAGCGCATTGCGGTGGTGACGGCGAGTGCGCGAAGCTTGCCTGCCTCCACATACGGCAGGGCCGCAGGAAGATTGTCGAGCGACATGTCGACCCGGCCTCCGATCACGTCAGTCAGCGCCGGTGCGCTGCCGCGATACGGCACGTGTAGCAAATCGATGCCGGCCATCGACTTCAAGAGCTCGGTCGCCACGTG
>NZ_JBVVOZ010000113.1:0-679 GCF_055807395.1 Bradyrhizobium sp. Kon10
TTGCGGGAAGGGCTGCGAAGTGTCCGACGTCGACGGCCATCGCTATTTCGATTTTATGGGCGAGTACACGGCGGGCCTTGCCGGGCATTCCAATGCGATTATCGGCGAGGCAGTCAAGCAGGCGGTTGACAACGGACTGAGCCTATCGGGCCACACGCGCGTGGAGGCGGAGTTTGCTGCGATCATTGCCAAGCGCTTTCCGGCGATGGAGTTGCTGCGTTTCACCAATTCCGGCACTGAGGCAACGCTGCTAGCGTTGACGCTCGCGCGCGTCGCGACCGGCAAGAAAAAAGTGATGGCTTTTGACGGCGCTTATCATGGCTCCGTGTTCACTTTTAAAGCAGCGGTCAATCAGGTCAACGTACCCTTCGATTGGCTGCTTGCGCCCTACAACGACGCTGCCGCGGCGGCAAAGCTGATCGCGCAGCATGCCGATGACATTGCCGCTGTGATCGTTGAACCGATGCAGGGCTCTGGCGGCTGCATTCCCGCCGAGGGAGATTTCCTCTGGGGGCTACGCAAGGAGACCGAGAAAGTCGGCGCGCTCCTTGTGTTCGATGAAGTGATGACCTCGCGTCTTGCGCCGGGCGGTCTACAGACCCGCTACAGCATTCGTCCAGACCTGATGACACTTGGCAAGTATGTGGCAGGCGGTCTGTCGTTCGGCGCCTTCGGCGGC
>NZ_JBVVOZ010000114.1:0-657 GCF_055807395.1 Bradyrhizobium sp. Kon10
CCGCTTCGCCTCCTTGACGTGTCCCCCTAAGACATTGATGACAATGCATCATCACGCCGCTTTCGACTCGCCAGCCAGCGAGGCGAAGGTCTTGCCTTCGGCCGCGAGCTTCTTCAGCAGCGGCGCGGGCTCGAGGCTCGGATCGTTGGTCTCCTTGGCGTAGAAGGAGAGACGATCGGCGATGTGCTTGAGGCCGACGCTGTCGGCCCAGTACATCGGGCCGCCGCGATAGATCGGCCAGCCATAGCCATAGAGCCAGACCACGTCGATGTCGCTCGGCCGCGCCGCGATGCCCTGTTCGAGGATCTTCGCGCCCTCGTTGATCATCGGATACATCATGCGCTCGAGGATCTCCTCGTCGCTGACGATGCGCTTCTTGCGGCCGAGGCGGAGCAGCGTCTCATCGATCAGCTTCTCGACCTCAGGATCGGGCAGCGGCGCGCGGGAGCCGGCTTCATACTTGTAGTAGCCGCTGCCGGTTTTCTGGCCGAAGCGGCCCGCTTCGCACAGCGCATCCGCGATCTCCGACTTGACGCCTCGATCCTTACGCGAGCGCCAGCTGACGTCGAGGCCGGCGAGGTCGCTCATGGCGAACGGCCCCATTGGCATGCCAAATTTTGTCACCACCGCGTCGATCTGCTGCGGCAGCGCGCCTTC
>NZ_JBVVOZ010000115.1:0-641 GCF_055807395.1 Bradyrhizobium sp. Kon10
ACGGCGCCGACGGTTGCCTCGATCGCGACCTCGGGCAGCGGCATCACCAGCGGCGCCGGCGATCTCAATGTTGGCAAGGTGGTCACGCTGACCGTGAACTTCAGTGCGGCCGTGACGGTCAATACCACGGGGGGCACCCCGAGACTAACCCTCAACGATGGCGGCACGGCGAGCTACACCGGCGGCTCGGGCACCACCGCGCTCACCTTCAGCTATACGGTGGCGGCAGGGCAGAACACCGCCGATCTCATCGTCTCCGCGCTCAATCTCAACGGCGCGGCCATCACCGGTGGCAACGGCATTGCTGCCAATGTGTCAGGCGCCGCCAACGCCAATCCGGCCGGCATCCTGCAGATCGACACGACGGCGCCGACGATTGCCTCGATCGTCGCGACCGGCACCGGCATCACCAATGGCACCGGCAGTGTGAGCACCGGCCAGGTCGTCACCTTGACCGTCAATACGAGCGAGACCGTGACGGTCAACACCACCGGCGGCACGCCGACGCTCGCGCTCAATGATGGCGGCACAGCGAGCTATACCGGCGGCTCGGGCAGCACCGCGCTCACCTTCAGCTACACGGTCGCGGCAGGCCAGACCACGTCCGATCTCGCCATCTCGTCGTTCAACCTCAACGGCGC
>NZ_JBVVOZ010000116.1:0-598 GCF_055807395.1 Bradyrhizobium sp. Kon10
GTCGCGGCCGGCATCGAAGACGTCGAGATCGAACTTTGCAATTGTTGGCAAATCAATTACGGGCAAAAGCGATCCGGACTCAAAACCAAGCTTAATCAGCAAGATATTGCCGTAAACGAAATCCGCGAGATGGTTGCTGCAGGCGGACGTACAATTGTCGAGCTCACCTCGGGCGGTTTGAAACCGGATCCGGCCGGACTGGCGGATATCTCCCGGGCCAGCGGAGCTCACATTGTGATGGGCTGCGGTCATTATGTTCACGAGTTCCAGGACCAGCGGAATCACGTGCGAGGAGTTGAGAACTTTGCGTCTGAGATGATCTCGCAGATTCTGGAAGGTGCGTGGGGAACTGACGTGCGCGCCGGAATCATCGGCGAGATCGGCTGTCAATCGCCGTGGACGAATCTTGAGCGGCGCGTGATGCAGGGCGCGATCCTTGCGCAGCGGGAAACCGGTGCTACGATCAATGTGCACCCTGGTCGTCATGAAGACCAGCCACAAGAGGTGGCGGAATTTTTCTCGAAGCAGGGCGCTCCCATGGATCGCATGGTGATGAGCCACATTGACCGGACGATCTTCGACGAGGATCGACTGCTGC
>NZ_JBVVOZ010000117.1:0-598 GCF_055807395.1 Bradyrhizobium sp. Kon10
GCAGCAGTCGATCCTCGTCGAAGATCGTCCGGTCAATGTGGCTCATCACCATGCGATCCATGGGAGCGCCCTGCTTCAAGAAAAATTCCGCCACCTCTTGTGGCTGGTCTTCATGACGACCAGGGTGCACATTGATCGTAGCACCGGTTTCCTGCTGCGCAAGGATCGCGGCCTGCATCACGCGCCGCTCAAGGTTCGTCCACGGCGATTGACAACCGATCTCGCCGATGATTCCGGCGCGCACGTCAGTTCCCCACGCACCTTCCAGAACCTGCGAGACCATCTCAGACGCGAAGTCCTCAACTCCTCGCGCGTGATTCCGCTGGTCCTGGAAGTCGTGAACATAATGACCGCAGCCCATCACAATGTGAGCTCCGCTGGCCCGGGAGATATCCGCCAGTCCGGCCGGATTCGGTTTCAAACCGCCCGAGGTGAGCTCGACAATTGTACGTCCGCCTGCAGCAACCATCTCGCGGATTTCGTTTACTGCAATATCTTGCTGATTGAGCTTGGTTTTGAGGCCGGATCGCTTTTGCCCGTAATTGATTTGCCAACAATTGCAAAGTTCGATCTCGACGTCTTCGATGCCGGCCGCGAC
>NZ_JBVVOZ010000118.1:0-585 GCF_055807395.1 Bradyrhizobium sp. Kon10
GGGATCGGCGCTTCGATCGCGGTCTCGCGGAAGGCGCGCTCGAGCTCGTCGAGCGACACTTCGCCCGGACGCAGCGGACGCTCCAGGGTCTGGTCGGCCAGCGCGCCCTGGCTTGCGGGCGCAGCTTCCACGGCAACCGGCGCGTCCGGCACCAGCGGGGGAGACTCCGCAATGGGAGCAGCAACCGCCCCGGCAGCCATTGCCGCCATGCCCTGCTCGACCATCGCTTCCAGCTTGTCGATCAGATCGCGGTCGGTGCCCTCGGGCTCGGCTTCGCTCGCCTCCAGCCCGGCCAGAATCTCCTTGATGCGGTCGATCGAGGACAGGATCACGGTGACCGCCTGCCCGGTCACCGGCATGCCGTCGCGGAACTTGCCCATCAGCGTCTCGCCGGCATGCGCCAGCGCTTCCAGGCGCGGCAACCCCAGGAAGCCGCAGGTGCCCTTGATGGTATGGACCAGGCGGAAGATGTTATCCAGGATCTTGGCGTTGTTCGGCTCCTGCTCGAACTTCACCAGCTGATTGTCCACCGTGTCCAGGCTCTCGCTGGTCTCCGTCAGAAACTCCCGCAACAGATCATCCATG
>NZ_JBVVOZ010000119.1:0-584 GCF_055807395.1 Bradyrhizobium sp. Kon10
CCGAGCACCGCGATGGTCTTGCCGCGCAGCGAGCCGCCGAGCGCCTGGCTGACTTTCCGCGCCATCGCGCGCTTGCGGTTCTCGTTGACCGCGAGCACGGATTCGACGATGCGCAAGGACACGTCGTAGTCCTGCGCGATCTTAATCAGCGCCTTGGTGTCCTTTGGGAAGCAGGAGCCGCCGAAGCCGGGACCGGCGTGCAGGAACTTGGTGCCGATGCGGTTGTCCAGGCCAATGCCGCGCGCGACCTCCTGCACGTTGGCGCCGACTTTCTCGGACAGGTCTGCGATCTCGTTGATGAAAGTGATCTTGGTCGCGAGAAACGCGTTCGCCGCGTATTTGATCATCTCGGCGGTGCGGCGCTCCGTGAACATCAGCGGCGCCTGGTTCAGCGACAGCGGGCGATAGATGTCGCCCATCAGCTTACGGCCGCGCTCGTCGGAGGTGCCGACCACGACGCGGTCGGGGAACTTGAAATCGCGGATCGCGGCGCCCTCGCGCAGGAACTCGGGGTTGGAGGCAACGACCACGTCGGCTAACGGATTGGTCTCGCGAATGATGCGCTCGACCTCATCGCCGGTGCC
>NZ_JBVVOZ010000120.1:0-570 GCF_055807395.1 Bradyrhizobium sp. Kon10
ATGCCGAGCTGGTCGCGGCAATACAGGCACTGGCTGGCGAAGGCCTCGTTGAGCTCCCACAGATCGATGTCGTCGATCTTGAGGCCGGTGCGCTTGAGCAGCTTCGGAATCGCGAACACCGGGCCGATGCCCATCTCGTCGGGCTCGCAACCCGCGGTCGCCCAAGCGACGAAACGGCCGAGCGGCTTGAGGCCGCGCTTCTCGGCGTCCTTGGCTTCCATCAGCACCACCGCGGCCGCGCCGTCGGAGAGCTGGCTGGCATTGCCGGCGGTGACGAACTTGCCGGGGCCTTTCACCGGCTCGAGCTTGGCGAGGCCCTCCAGCGTGGTCTCCGGCCGGTTGCACTCGTCCCGATCGACGACGTAGTCGACGATGCTCTCGGCCTTGGTCTGCTTGTCGACCACCTTCATCCTGGTCTTCATCGGGACGATCTCGTCCTTGAACTTGCCGGCCTGCTGCGCCGATGCCATGCGGCGCTGCGATTCCAGCGAGAACTCGTCCTGATATTCGCGGCTGAGCTTGTAGCGCTCGGCGACGATGTCGGCGGTGTCGATCATCGCCATGAAGATA
>NZ_JBVVOZ010000121.1:0-557 GCF_055807395.1 Bradyrhizobium sp. Kon10
TGGAAAATCATGTTGTCGAGACGATAGTCGCCGTGGACGATCGAGACGCGCGCCTGCTCCGGCACGGTCTTGGGCAACCATTCGGCCACCTTCTCGAACTCTGGAATGTGCTGGGTTTCGGACGCGCGGTACTGCTTGGTCCAGCGGTCGATCTGGCGGGCAAAATAGTTGCCTGGCTTGCCGAAATCCCCGAGGCCGATCGCAGCAGGATCGTACATATGGAGCTTGGCCAGCGTCTCGATCTTGTTGGTGAAGATCTTCCGGCGCGTATCGTTGTCCTGGCTCGGCAACGTCGGATCCCAGAACACGCGTCCTTCCTCCATCGACATGATGTAGAAGGCAGCACCAATGACGCCGTCGTCCTGGCACAGCGCATAGGCGCGCGCGACCGGAAAGCTCTGCTTTCCGAGGGCGGTGATGACGCGGTATTCGCGGTCGACCGCATGCGCCGACGGCAGCAATTTGCCGAACGGTTTTCGGCGCATCACGTAGGAGTGGTTCGGCGTGTTGAGGCGATAGGTCGGGTTGGACTGGCCGCCCTTGAACTGGAGGACGAC
>NZ_JBVVOZ010000122.1:0-556 GCF_055807395.1 Bradyrhizobium sp. Kon10
GGCGTCGGCGATCCCCGCTGCAAGATCGCGATCCTGATGGGCAAGACCGATTTCAAGGCGGCCAAGCATCAGCAGCAGTCGCAGATCCTGGTTCCGCTCGACACTCCCGGGATCAAGGTCGAGAAGATGCTGCACGTGTTCGGCTTCGACGGCGCGCCGCATGGCCACGCCCAGGTGCTGCTCGAGAACGTGCGGGTGCCGAAGGAGAACATCCTGCTCGGCGAAGGCCGCGGCTTCGAGATCGCGCAGGGCCGCCTCGGTCCCGGCCGTATCCATCACTGCATGCGCACCATTGGCAAGGCCGAGGAGGCGCTGGAGAAAATGGTGAAGCGGCTCACCTCGCGCACTGCCTTCGGCAAGCGGATCGTCGAGCATTCGGTATGGGAGCAGCGCATTGGCGAAGCCCGCACCAACATCGAGATGACGCGACTGTTGTGCCTCAAGGCCGCCGACATGATGGACAAGGTCGGCAACAAGATCGCGCAGGCCGAGATCGCCATGATCAAGGTCGCAGCCCCCAACATGGCGCTGAAGATCATCGATGAGGCGATCCAGG
>NZ_JBVVOZ010000123.1:0-537 GCF_055807395.1 Bradyrhizobium sp. Kon10
CGAGCCGCCGCGCGACATCGCCACCGAACAGGGGCAAATGCGCCTCACGGCTGCCGACGGTTCGATGCGGGACGTACCTTTCGACGGCGATTTCCTGCGGATTGGCCGATCCGTGCCCGCCTGATTGGGCTGTGTCGTGGGCGGCGCTTCCGGTTGGAGTTAGCCCTCCTATTGCGAGCGTTGGCGCTGCCCCCTCACCCGGATTGCCAACCGAATTGCAAAGGGCAATTCGGGGCAATCCGACCTCTCCCCGAGGGGAGAGGAGATCGCCAGCGTCGGGGCCCTGCTCTTCTCCCCAGCGGGGAGAAGGTGGCCGCGAAGCGGCCGGATGAGGGGGGTGCAACAGCCCCGGTTGTTGCCCCGTCTTAGTTGCCCGCCGCCGCGTCCTCGAGCAGCGCCTTGCGCACGGCGTCGCCGGCGCCGGAATAGCGGTCGGCATTGTCCTTGGTGATCAGCGCCTGCGGCGTGGCGACGACGCGCGGCAGCTTCTGCCCGGCCACCAGTCGCAGCGCCGATTCCAGCGCCACCTCGCCGGTC
>NZ_JBVVOZ010000124.1:0-487 GCF_055807395.1 Bradyrhizobium sp. Kon10
GAGCTCGAGGACGCGATCGACGTCGAGGACGACCATGAGCTGACCGTCGAGGCGGTGGACGCCGCCGGCGAGCTTGGCCATGCGGGGGTCGAGGTTGACGGGGTTGTCTTCCTTGCCGTCCTCGGACAGGCGCAGCACCTCGCCGATCTGGTCGATCAGCAGGCCATAGGATTCGCCGCGCAAATCGACCCCGACCGCCATCGGCACCTTGCCATCCTCGGGCTTGGGCAGGCCGAGCCGGGCGCGCATGTCGACCACGGTGACGATGCGGCCGCGCAGGTTCAACACGCCCGCGATCTCGCGCGAGGACAGCGGCACGCGGGTGACACGCTCGGGCATGAACACGTCCTGGACCCGGGAGATCGGCAGGCCGAACAGCTGGCCGCCGATCATCGCGGTGACGTATTCGACCATGGCGCCTTCGCCGGACTGGGTCTTCTTGGTCATGTGCGTCTCTCCTGATCCATCCCGCTGGTTACGCCGCTGC
>NZ_JBVVOZ010000125.1:0-481 GCF_055807395.1 Bradyrhizobium sp. Kon10
CGACCTGCGGCACGCAGGCCGGATCGGGCGCGAAGTAAGCGCGCAGCCGTCCGAGGTCGGGTAGTTGGCCAGCGTTAGGTCAGCCGCGAGCTGATCGGCGAGTTCGGCCTCGCAGCCGCGCTCGTGCGCCAGCGCCGAGCAGATCGACCATGATCCGGCAGGCTTTCCTGTCCGGCAGCCGTTCGCGCAAGGAATCGAAGGTTCGGCGATAGGCATCACGCGGGAACAGCCGATCACGGTAGACGAGATTGAGCAGCGCCATGGGCTTGCGCCGCAAGGAATGGATCACGTGCCGATAATCGACGACCTGGTCGTGCTTGCCGTTGGGATGAGGCCGCCCACGCGGCAGGGTGACGAGAGGGGTGCCGCCGACGAACACGTCGAGACGATCGTCGTAAAGGCGTACCCGCAGTTGGTGCCCGATCAAACGCGACGGCACGGTGTAGAACACCTTGCGCAAGGTGAAGCCGCCGCTTGACGT
>NZ_JBVVOZ010000126.1:0-481 GCF_055807395.1 Bradyrhizobium sp. Kon10
CGACCTGCGGCACGCAGGCCGGATCGGGCGCGAAGTAAGCGCGCAGCCGTCCGAGGTCGGGTAGTTGGCCAGCGTTAAGGTCAGCCGCGAGCTGATCGGCGAGTTCGGCCTCGCAGCCGCGCTCATGGGCAAGTGCGAGCAGATCGACCATGATCCGGCAGGCTTTCTTGTCCGGCAGCCGTTCGCGCAAGCAATCGAAGGTTCGGCGATAGGCATCACGCGGGAACAGCCGATCACGGTAGACGAGATTGAGCAGCGCCATTGGCTTGCGCCGCAAGGAATGGATCACGTGCCGATAATCGACGACCTGGTCGTGCTTGCCGTTGGGATGCGGCCGCCCACGCGGCAAGGTGACGAGATGGGTGCCGCCGACGAACACGTCGAGACGATCGTCGTAAAGGCGCACCCGCAGTTGGTGCCCGATCAAACGCGACGGCACGGTGTAGAACACCTTGCGCAAGGTGAAGCCGCCGCTTGACGT
>NZ_JBVVOZ010000127.1:0-479 GCF_055807395.1 Bradyrhizobium sp. Kon10
GCCGGTGCCCGTCACGACCTCCTGGAAATCCTCGAAGATCGCTACGGTCATCGCTCCACCATCGTCACCAGCCAGCTCCCCGTGGACCAGTGGCATCTGCTCATTGGAGATCCCACCTATGCCGACGCCGTGCTCGATCGCCTCGTCCACAATGCCCATCGGCTCGACCTCACCGGTGAGAGCCTGCGCCGAACCCGGCAATCCGACCGAAAGACCTGAGCCCGTGGCGCTGTGGACATGCCGCTGCGCTTGGACAACGCAATCGCGTTGCCCACATGCCCACAGCAACGGCAGAAGAAGAAAAATAGGTTGAAGTCGCGATTCCAGATTGACCGCGCGCCTTGACCGATGCCAGAGAACCAGCCGGCCAGAACGCCTCGCCGCTGGGCGAGATCAAATCGGAAAGGTGGGCGACATCGTCTCGGAATCCACGGGCGACTTCATATCGGTACGCCTGGGCGACTTCGTCGGAATCCGCA
>NZ_JBVVOZ010000128.1:0-475 GCF_055807395.1 Bradyrhizobium sp. Kon10
CGCATCACGTAGGAGTGGTTCGGCGTGTTGAGGCGATAGGTCGGGTTGGACTGGCCGCCCTTGAACTGGAGGACGACCAGCGGTCCCTCATAGCCTTCGACGTTGTCGCGCATCCAGGCTGCGAGCCGCATCTCGTCGAACCGATGACGCTCCTCGACGGGCCTGGTGCCCGAGAATTCTTCGTCTTTCCTCACGCCGTCAGCCACGATGACGCTCCCTCTTTTCCTGTCGTCATTCCGGGGCTCGCGCAGCGAGAACCCGGAATCTCGAGATTCCGAGTTCGATGCTTACGCATCGCCCCGGAACGACGGTGTGGGAGCACGCAACCCTCCCCTGTTTTTTAATGCGTGGAAGAGTTGGCATACTTCCGAACCTCGAGCCTGGCAATGGCGCGATTGTGCACCTCGTCCGGGCCGTCGGCGAGACGGAGCGTGCGGATGTGGGCGTAGTCCTTGGCAAGGCCGGCTTCGTCCGA
>NZ_JBVVOZ010000129.1:0-471 GCF_055807395.1 Bradyrhizobium sp. Kon10
CCTTTGATGAACCGCAGACATATCCTGCGGGCGGGCTCCTCCGCCATCTCGGCGGGTGCGATGAATTCCACAGCCGGTGGTGCGCTGGCGGCGTATACGGATGAGCTACGCGTCCCCGTCTACGGTGGCGACGTCGCGAAGGCATACATCGAGGCCTTCGTAAACCGTTCGAAGAAAAGAGGGAATCAAGGTAACCCCGATCACGGACCAAATCACCTTCGCGCAGCTTGAGCTCATGGTGAACTCAAAGACCGTTGCTGTTGACGTCGCTCCGATCACTCAGGGCTCTGTCATCATCGGGAGCGAAAAAGGCCTGCTTGAGCCGATTGTTGCGATTGCCTTCTTATCAACTATCGTCGGCATGCTCGCGGCTCAACCGCACCGTTCTTCGAGCACGTAGCATTGTTACGATGGCGATTCTCACCCCGATAACCGTTCCAAGCATCGTTGTCGGTATTGCAGCTTATCTAA
>NZ_JBVVOZ010000130.1:0-452 GCF_055807395.1 Bradyrhizobium sp. Kon10
AAGAAGAAGGCGAAGGCCGAAGGCCTCTGGAACATGTTCATGCCGCCGAACGAGCATGAGGATGACGAATTCCGCGGCGCGGGACTGACCAATCTCGAATACGCGCTGCTCTCCGAGCAGATGGGCCACATCTCCTGGGCCTCGGAAGTCTTCAATTGTTCCGCGCCCGACACCGGCAACATGGAAGTGTTCATGCGCTACGGCTCCAAGGAGCAGAAGCGCAAATGGCTGCGTCCGCTGATGGACGGCGAGATCCGCTCCGCCTTCCTGATGACGGAGCCGGCCGTGGCCTCGTCTGACGCCACCAACATCGAGACCAGCATTGTGCGCGACGGCGACCATTACGTCATCAACGGCCGCAAATGGTGGTCGTCCGGCGTCGGCGATCCCCGCTGCAAGATCGCGATCCTGATGGGCAAGACCGATTTCAAGGCGGCCAAGCATCAGCAGCA
>NZ_JBVVOZ010000131.1:0-436 GCF_055807395.1 Bradyrhizobium sp. Kon10
ACTCGTCCTGATATTCGCGGCTGAGCTTGTAGCGCTCGGCGACGATGTCGGCGGTGTCGATCATCGCCATGAAGATATCAGGGGCGACCTTGAGCAGCTCCGGATCGACCGATTCTTTCGGCATGCCGCCGGCGGCAATCGAGATGCTCTCGGTGCCGCCGGCGACGATGCAGTCGGCGCCGTCGGAGCGGATCGAATTGGCGGCCATCGCGATGGTCTGCAGGCCCGAGGAGCAGAAGCGGTTCACGGATACCCCGGCGGTCGTCTTTGGCAGGCCCGCGAGCAGGGCGGCCTGGCGGCCGATGTTCCGCGCACCGTGGGCGGAATTGCCCAGATAACTGTCCTCGACATAATCCTTGTCGACACCGGCGCGCTCGACGGCATGCTTGATCGCGTGGGCCGCAAGGCTCATCGGCGCGGTGATGTTGAACCCGCC
>NZ_JBVVOZ010000132.1:0-422 GCF_055807395.1 Bradyrhizobium sp. Kon10
GAGCCGCTGCCGCGCGACGAGGTGGCAGGGCAGTTGAAATCGCCGAGCGCAAAGTCACTGTTGTCCTTCGCCGTGTTCTGTCCGGGCGAGACCATGAAGGTAGCCTGGAAGCCGTTCCACACCGGCGATTCATACCAGATCGCGTGGGCCGCGCGCCAATCGAACTCGGCGCGGAGATCGCCACCGGTGTTGCCCATGATCGAATTGTAATCGCCGAGCGTCGCCGAGAACGGATCGAACTTCGCGGTCGCCCTCTTGTAGGGCGTATCCGCCTTGCCAGCCTTGATCGTGCCCCAGGGACTTTCCATCCCGAGGAAGCTGTCGCGCGTGCCGAATGCCGCGCGTTCGGTCGGAACGGCTGCGACCTCCACCAGCGACTCGAATTGTGCGATTGCCGCCCATCCCGGATAGCCATAGGGATC
>NZ_JBVVOZ010000133.1:0-419 GCF_055807395.1 Bradyrhizobium sp. Kon10
TGGACGAGCGCGAATTGGGCTCCGTGTGCGGTGGCTTCATCAATGACGGAGGCTGCATCGGCCCGTGGATCGTGAATGGCAAGATCACGACGCAACCGCCCCTGGGCCCGAACCCCTGGTTGCCTGGTGGCATCTTCCACCGCTGAGAACCACACGTCCAAACGTTTTTCATCACACATCACCTCAACAGGAGTGACTGAAATGCTGAACCTGGAACATGCAAAATCGGAAATCATCGAACTGAACGATGCGGAACTTGAAATGGTCGTCGGCGGCAACTGGCTCGGCGACGCCTTCCGTGCCATCGGCGGCGCCATCAGAGACGCTGCCGAATGGGTCGGCGGCCTTATCTTTGGCGGCTTGCAGGGCCCCGGCAACCAGCGCGGTCCGTTTGGCCCGGGATCGGGCCCGGGGCAGCC
>NZ_JBVVOZ010000134.1:0-417 GCF_055807395.1 Bradyrhizobium sp. Kon10
CTTCGGGGCGTTGTGGCCGCGGTAGCCGGCATCGGCGACGATCTTGGTGAGGTTGGCTCCGATCGAGGTCTCGATCGCGGGGATGACGGTGGCCAGCGTGTGGCCGTCATAGGGATTGCCGGGCATCGCCTTGATATGGGCGACGAACTGGCCGCCGCGGCTGCGATAGAGCGGCGTGGCGACCGAGACCTTGACGCCGAATTCATAGGGCTTGTGGGCCTTGCCCTTGCCGATGCATTCGACCTCGGGAGCGTGCAGGGAGTAGACCTTCCTGCCGCGTTCACGCTGGCGCTGGTCCCTGACGCGGCAGGCCAGCGACAGCGGCAGACCGAAGGGCGCCATCAGCTCCGGCCGCCCGGCGATCTTGCGGGTGATGTCGCGGATCACCGCGCCCAGCATGGTGCGCAGCCGCTTGAG
>NZ_JBVVOZ010000135.1:0-416 GCF_055807395.1 Bradyrhizobium sp. Kon10
GCCCGTGCCGGCGAGGCCGGCCGCGGCTTCGCGGTGGTCGCGAGCGAAGTGAAATCGCTGGCGAGCCAGACGGCCAAAGCCACCGACGAGATTTCGTCGCACATCACGGGCATGCAGGGCGCCACGGCGGAATCGGTCGCTGCGATCAAGGAAATCGGCGCGACCATCGGCAAGATATCCTCGATCTCGACGTCGATCGCGAGCGCCGTGGAAGAGCAGGGCGCCGCGACGCAGGAGATCGCGCGCAGCGTCCAGACCGTCGCTCAGGGCACCCAGACGGCCGCCACTGACATCGGCCAGGTCAACCGCGGCGCCGCCGAAACCGGCTCGGCCTCGGAAGAGGTGTTGAATTCGGCCAAGACACTGTCGAGCGAAAGCACCCGCCTTCGCGCCGAACTCGACCGCTTCATGGCGAA
>NZ_JBVVOZ010000136.1:0-410 GCF_055807395.1 Bradyrhizobium sp. Kon10
GGCATCTCCAAGAGCCAGGTCAGCCGGCTCTGCGCCGAGATCGACGACAAGGTGAAGGCCTTTCTCGCCCGCCCGATCGAGGGCGACTGGCCGTATCTGTGGATCGACGCCACCTACGTGAAGGTGCGCCAGAATGGCCGCATCGTCTCCGTCGCGGTGATTGTTGCGGTCGGCGTCAACAGTGACGGCCGGCGTGAAGTTCTCGGCATGGATATTGGTCCCTCCGAAGCCGAGACGTTCTGGACGGCGTTCCTGCGCAAGCTCGCTCGCCGCGGCCAGCGTGGCGTCAAGCTGGTCGTCTCCGACGCCCACGAAGGCATCAAGGCCACCGTGGCCAAGGTGCTCAATGCCAGCTGGCAGCGCTGCCGCGTCCACTTCATGCGCAACGCGTTGGCGCATGCCGGCAAGAG
>NZ_JBVVOZ010000137.1:0-407 GCF_055807395.1 Bradyrhizobium sp. Kon10
CTTCAGCATCGGCACGACCTCCAGGTCGAAGACGTTGGCCAAGGGATCCGGCCGGCGCCTTTGCCGCGGTGACTTCTTTTGCGACGGAAGACGCAGATCTTTCTCGAGCCGATAAGCGGTCGACGAACTGAACGACACCTTCGCGGCCGCCACGGGCGGCGAATTGGTTTGACGGAACTTCATGTAGAGCCTCATCTGGTGATCGGTGAGATGGCAGCCTGGCAACGGGTGATTCCTCTTTGGCGAGAAGAACCATCCATCACCGGCCAGCCGCGATCACCAGACGGCGCGGTCCACTCGGATCGCGCCGTCGCCGGGCTCGTAACTCCGGTCGGGCTACGCCCTCCCTACGTCACGAGCCCGGCGAAGCTCTCTCATCCTGATTGACGCTGCACTTCCATCCTGAT
>NZ_JBVVOZ010000138.1:0-398 GCF_055807395.1 Bradyrhizobium sp. Kon10
GGCATCTCCAAGAGCCAGGTCAGCCGGCTCTGCGCCGAGATCGACGACAAGGTGAAGGCCTTTCTCGCCCGCCCGATTGAAGGCGACTGGCCGTATCTGTGGATCGACGCCACTTACGTGAAGGTGCGCCAGCAGGGCCGCATCGTCTCGGTCGCGGTGATTGTCGCGGTCGGCGTCAACAGCGACGGTCGGCGCGAGGACATCGGCCCGTCCGAGGCCGAGACGTTCTGGACCGCGTTCCTGCGCAAGCTCGCCCGCCGCGGCCTGCGTGGCGTCAAGCTGGTCGTCTCCGACGCCCACGAAGGCATCAAGGCCACTGTTGCCAAGGTGCTCAATGCCAGCTGGCAGCGCTGCCGCGTCCACTTCATGCGCAACGCGTTGGCGCATGCCGGCAAGAG
>NZ_JBVVOZ010000139.1:0-398 GCF_055807395.1 Bradyrhizobium sp. Kon10
TAACGCTGGCCAACTACCCGACCTCGGACGGCTGCGCGCTTACTTCGCGCCCGATCCGGCCTGCGTGCCGCAGGTCGTGGTGCAGCTCGCGCCGCTCGCCAGCTATGAGTGCCTCATCGGTGCCGGCGAGATCGGAGGTGCCGCATGAGCACGGCCAACACAGTCGACACCGCGCGCCTCAATCTGTTGCTCAACGAGTTGCGGCTGCCCGCCATCAAGGTGCTGTGGCCGCAATTTGCCGAGCAGTCCGACAAGGAAGGCTGGCCGGCCGCCCGCTTCCTCGCCAGCATTGCCGAGCACGAGATCGCCGAACGCGGCCGCCGCCGCGTCGAGCGCCATCTCCTCGAGGCTCGGCTGCCCGCTGGAAAGACCTTCGACAACTTCGACTTTGAGGCTGT
>NZ_JBVVOZ010000140.1:0-395 GCF_055807395.1 Bradyrhizobium sp. Kon10
GCGGGCTACCGCGTCCGCACCGCGCCGACCGCGCAGGAGGGCCTGGCCGCGCTGCGCGCGCAGACCTTCGACGTGGTGCTGACCGACATCGAGATGCCCGACATGAACGGCTTCGAGTTCGCCGAGACCATCCGCTCCGACAGCAATCTCGGCGCGATGCCGATCATCGGGCTGTCGGCGCTGGTGTCGCCGGCCGCGATCGAGCGCGGCCGACAGGCCGGCTTCCACGACTATGTCGCCAAGTTCGACCGTCCCGGCCTGATCGCGGCGCTCAAGGAGCAGACCGCGGGCGCCGCCGGCGCCTCCGAGCTGAGCCGAGCAGCGGCGTAACCAGCGGGATGGATCAGGAGAGACGCACATGACCAAGAAGACCCAGTCCGGCGAAGGCGCCATGG
>NZ_JBVVOZ010000141.1:0-395 GCF_055807395.1 Bradyrhizobium sp. Kon10
GCGGGCTACCGCGTCCGCACCGCGCCGACCGCGCAGGAGGGCCTGGCCGCGCTGCGCGCGCAGACCTTCGACGTGGTCCTGACCGACATCGAGATGCCCGACATGAACGGGTTCGAGTTTGCCGAAACCATCCGCTCCGACAGCAATCTCGGCGCAATGCCGATCATCGGGCTGTCGGCGCTGGTGTCGCCGGCGGCGATCGAGCGCGGCCGTCAGGCCGGCTTCCACGACTATGTCGCCAAGTTCGACCGTCCCGGTCTGATCGCGGCGCTCAAGGAGCAGACCGCGGGCGCCGCCGGCGCCTCCGAGCTGAGCCGGGCAGCGGCGTAACCAGCGGGATGGATCAGGAGAGACGCACATGACCAAGAAGACCCAGTCCGGCGAAGGCGCCATGG
>NZ_JBVVOZ010000142.1:0-384 GCF_055807395.1 Bradyrhizobium sp. Kon10
GGCAGCGACCGTCTGCTGACGGTGTACGTGCAGGCCTCGCCGCAGGTGTGTGCCGAACGTGATCCGCAAGGGCTGTATGCCGCCGGTGGGGATAACATCCCGGGTGAGTCGTTCCCGTACGACGTGCCGTTGAATGCCGACCTGGTGATCGACACCCAGTCTTTGTCGCTGGAAGACAGCGTCAAGCAGGTGCTGGAGCTGTTGCGTCAGCGCGGCGCGATCTAAGGGTTGCAGTTACCAAATGGGAAATCCTGCGCAAGCAGAACACCCGTTTCGAAGTGGTCGACCGTGCCGCCCAGAACGAAGACCAGCTGAACATCGATTTCGTAGGCAAGGTCGACGGCGAAGTATTCGCTGGCGGCTCCGCCAAGGGCACCCAGTTGG
>NZ_JBVVOZ010000143.1:0-383 GCF_055807395.1 Bradyrhizobium sp. Kon10
ATGTGCAAGGCGATGCGGGAGCTCGCGTCGGGGAATTTCGACGTCGTGCTGCCGGGCCTCGGCCGCAAGGACGAGATCGGCGAGATGGCCGGCGCGGTGGAAGAGTTCAAGGTTCAGGCCGTGGCCAAGGCCGAGCGCGATGCGGCGGCCAGCGAAGCCCAGAACAAGGAATTGGCCACGGCGCGCCGTTCCGAGCTGATCCGTTTTGCCGACGATTTCGAGAGCGCGGTCGGCGCCATCGTGTCCAACGTCTCGGCCTCCGCCGTGCAGCTCGAATCCTCGGCGTCGACGCTGTCCCGTACCGCTGAGACCACGCAGACCCTCTCGAGCCAGGTCGCCGGCGTCTCCGAGCAGGCCTCGAGCAACATGCAGTCGGTGGCGAC
>NZ_JBVVOZ010000144.1:0-371 GCF_055807395.1 Bradyrhizobium sp. Kon10
GAGACCACGCAGACCCTCTCGAGCCAGGTCGCCGGCGTCTCCGAGCAGGCCTCGAGCAACATGCAGTCGGTGGCGACTGCCACGGAAGAGCTCTCGGCGTCCGTCGAGGAGATCGGTCGCCAGGTCCGCGATTCCAGCCGTATCGCCGAAGCCGCCGTGGTGCAGGCCAAGGAAACCGATAACCGGATTGGAAAACTCTCGCATGCCGCGCAGCAGATCGGCGAAGTTGTCAAGCTGATCACGGCGATCGCCGAGCAGACCAATCTTCTCGCGCTCAACGCCACCATCGAAGCAGCCCGTGCCGGCGAGGCCGGCCGCGGCTTCGCGGTGGTCGCGAGCGAAGTGAAATCGCTGGCGAGCCAGACGGCCAA
>NZ_JBVVOZ010000145.1:0-371 GCF_055807395.1 Bradyrhizobium sp. Kon10
GAGACCACGCAGACCCTCTCGAGCCAGGTCGCCGGCGTCTCCGAGCAGGCCTCGAGCAACATGCAGTCGGTGGCGACCGCCACGGAAGAGCTCTCGGCTTCCGTCGAGGAGATCGGCCGCCAGGTCCGTGATTCCAGCCGTATTGCTGAGGCCGCCGTGGTGCAGGCCAAGGAGACCGATAGCCGGATCGGAAAACTCTCGCATGCCGCGCAGCAGATCGGCGAAGTTGTCAAGCTGATCACGGCGATCGCCGAACAGACCAATCTTCTCGCGCTCAACGCCACCATCGAAGCGGCCCGTGCCGGCGAGGCCGGCCGCGGCTTCGCGGTGGTCGCGAGCGAAGTGAAATCGCTGGCGAGCCAGACGGCCAA
>NZ_JBVVOZ010000146.1:0-358 GCF_055807395.1 Bradyrhizobium sp. Kon10
CGGGAAGGATCAGGACGGGCCCCATTGCGCCCATCTCCGATCTTCACGACCACGATCGTGACATTGTCCGTTCCCCCGCGCGCCAGCACCGTTTGTAGCAGGTTTTCGCATGCTGCCTGAGGCGTCGCCGACACCGCCGCCGCCTCGATCTCGGCGTCTGTGACATGCGCTGTCAGCCCGTCGGTACTCAACACGAATATGTCGCCCGGCATGATCTCGCCTTCCTGGAAGTCAATGACGATCTCGTCTCTGACGCCGACCGCATGCGTGATAACATTACGGCGCGGCCAGGTGAGCGCTTCGGCTGCGCTGATCATGCCCTTGTCGAGAAGTTCCTGAACTTCGGTATGGTCCTTCG
>NZ_JBVVOZ010000147.1:0-357 GCF_055807395.1 Bradyrhizobium sp. Kon10
CTCGGTGTCCTCGTTGCGCCGGCTGATCTCGAGCAGCTGGTTGCGGGTCAGCACCAGCTCCGAGACCATGGTCATCAAATGCTCCAGCGTATCCACATTGACGCGGATCGACTGGTTGGCGATGCGGTCGCCCTCGCTGGCGCCCTCGTCGGCGGCGATCGACTTCTTGGGCGCGACCTTCTCCTTGGGCGCCTTGGTCTCCTTGGCGATGTCCTTGGCAACAGGCACTGGCGCTTCAGCGGCCGGCGCGGGCTCGGCCTTGACTTCAGCTTTGGCAACGGGGATCGGCGCTTCGATCGCGGTCTCGCGGAAGGCGCGCTCGAGCTCGTCGAGCGACACTTCGCCCGGACGCAGCGG
>NZ_JBVVOZ010000148.1:0-357 GCF_055807395.1 Bradyrhizobium sp. Kon10
CCGCTGCGTCCGGGCGAAGTGTCGCTCGACGAGCTCGAGCGCGCCTTCCGCGAGACCGCGATCGAAGCGCCGATCCCGGTTGCCAAAGCTGAAGTCAAGGCCGAGCCCGCGCCGGCCGCTGAAGCGCCAGTGCCTGTTGCCAAGGACGTGGCCAAGGAGACCAAGCCGCCCAAGGAGAAGGTCGCGCCCAAGAAGTCGATGGCCGCCGATGAGGGCGCCGTCGAGGGCGACCGCATCGCCAACCAGTCGATCCGCGTCAACGTGGATACGCTGGAGCATCTGATGACCATGGTCTCGGAGCTGGTGCTGACCCGCAACCAGCTGCTCGAGATCAGCCGGCGCAACGAGGACACCGAG
>NZ_JBVVOZ010000149.1:0-356 GCF_055807395.1 Bradyrhizobium sp. Kon10
AAGGTGATCGAAAAGGATGAAATCGGTCTCGATGCGATCGGTGATCGCGCGATCAGCAATCTGGTCGCCCGATTTTTGCCTTGGGGATGTCATTAGAGCCTCAATACTCCCGCTTCGCCTCCTTGACGTGTCCCCCTAAGACATTGAAGAAAAATGCATCATCACGCCGCTTTCGACTCGCCAGCCAGCGAGGCGAACGTCTTGCCCTCCGTCGCCAGGCTTCTCCAGCAGCGGTGCCGGCTCGAGATTGGGATCGTTTGTGTCCTTGGCGTAGAAGGACAAAGCTTGCGCTTTGCGGACAAGCGACAGTGAGTTTGTTAGGCAGCGTTCTCTATACCGCGCCGGCCTTCTGCGCA
>NZ_JBVVOZ010000150.1:0-354 GCF_055807395.1 Bradyrhizobium sp. Kon10
CGCAGGTCCCGTGACATAGCCGCCGATCCAGAGCTGGTCGTTGTACCACCGCGTGCCGGCCGCGGAGCGGAAGTCGCCGGCGGCGATGTTGGTGGCGATGACGCCAGGCGAGGCGCGCTCCATGAACATGATATCGTTGGAGCTCGTGGCTTCGTCCAGCGTGTAGGGCAGGTCCATGATGCCGGCTTCGATCGCCATCCTACCGCCGAACGGCTTCAAGCCGGTGTAGCTGAGATAGGCGTTCTCGAGGCCCGAGATGCCGCCGCCGGGCAGCGATCCCGGAGCTGCCCCGCCAAATCCGTCGGAGGTGCCGCCGAAATCGTAGACCAGTGCGAAATTCCAGTCGTTGAAGAA
>NZ_JBVVOZ010000151.1:0-353 GCF_055807395.1 Bradyrhizobium sp. Kon10
CCGTCGCGGACACGGCCGGCGATGCCTTGGGTGATGCCGGCGAGGCGGAACAGATTGTAGGCGAAATACCAGTTGAGGTCAGGCACCGTCATCCCGGTGATGTTGCAATAGATTTGCGCGGCCTCTTCCACGCGCGGAATGTTGAGCGCCTTGAGGTCGGCACCCTCAAGGCCCGGCATGATCCACTGCATCAGCAGATAGGTGAAGTCGGCCATGGGATCGCCGAGCGTCGACAGCTCCCAGTCCAGCACGGCCTGCACGCGCGGTTCCGTCGCGTGGAAAATCATGTTGTCGAGACGATAGTCGCCGTGGACGATCGAGACGCGCGCCTGCTCCGGCACGGTCTTGGGCAA
>NZ_JBVVOZ010000152.1:0-350 GCF_055807395.1 Bradyrhizobium sp. Kon10
AGCTGGCTGGTGACGATGGTGGAGCGATGACCGTAGCGATCTTCGAGGATTTCCAGGAGGTCGTGACGGGCACCGGCGTCGAGCGGCTCGAGTCCCCAATCATCGAGGATCAGCAGATCGACAAGGCCAAGGCCGCGCAACAGGCGTGGATGGCGGCCGTCGCCGCGGGCGAGCGCCAGATCGTCGAACAGTCGCGGGACGCGCTGATAGAGCACGGAGCGATTGTCGCGACAGGCCTTGTGGCCGAGCGCCGAGGCGAGCCAACTCTTGCCAACGCCGGCCGGGCCGCAGATCAGGAGATTGACGTGGTCGTCGATCCAGCGGCCCTCGACAAGCTTAGCGAACAGCGG
>NZ_JBVVOZ010000153.1:0-350 GCF_055807395.1 Bradyrhizobium sp. Kon10
AGCTGGCTGGTGACGATGGTGGAGCGATGACCGTAGCGATCTTCGAGGATTTCCAGGAGGTCGTGACGGGCACCGGCATCGAGCGGCTCGAGTCCCCAATCATCGAGGATCAGCAGATCGACACGGCCAAGGCCGCGCAACAGGCGTGGATGGCGGCCGTCGCCGCGAGCGAGCGCCAGATCATCGAACAGGCGCGGGACGCGCTGATAGAGCACGGAGCGATTGTCGCGACAGGCTTTGTGGCCGAGCGCCGAGGCGAGCCAACTCTTGCCGACGCCGGCCGGGCCGCAGATCAGGAGATTGACGTGGTCGTCGATCCAGCGGCCCTCGACAAGCTTAGCGAACAGCGG
>NZ_JBVVOZ010000154.1:0-350 GCF_055807395.1 Bradyrhizobium sp. Kon10
CCTATGATGAGGAAACAATCGCGCAGCTCAAGCAGATCGGGGCAATTTAGCCTGAAGATGATTGTCGTATCTTACGACCGCAGTTTCTCGGACGGCCAGAGTTCACCCTCTGCCAATTGTAGCTCGAAAGCATCGCATTCGTGCAAATCGGTACACGATTCGAGCTGAATAGTCCTCCAAATCGGCGACAGGCGACTTTGCAGCGCCGCTAGAGTTCTCGCAAAAAAAATCATAACTGCCGATTATCGCCAATCGCAACCATGGGAGTGAAAATATGAGCCTTTGATGAACCGCAGACATATCCTGCGGGCGGGCTCCTCCGCCATCTCGGCGGGTGCGATGAATTCCAC
>NZ_JBVVOZ010000155.1:0-349 GCF_055807395.1 Bradyrhizobium sp. Kon10
CTCCCTCGCGGCGATTGCCGAAGGCCTGGTGGAACGGGGCGTGCGCCGGCTGATCGTCGCGGGCGGAGAGACATCCGGCGCGGTGGTCGACCGGCTTGCAATTCCCGCATTTGGACTCGGGCAGGAAATCGTTGCGGGCGTGCCCGTCTTGCACAGTATCGGAAGTCGCCACGGCGACATGGTGTTGGCTCTCAAATCCGGAAATTTCGGCGGCGAAAGCTTCTTCGCGGACGCTTTGGCCATCATGGCGTAAGCGCCGTGGCGGCTCTTCACGGGAGCGGACTGGCCACTTCAAGCCCATGACCCGAAGCCGTTATCCGCCACACATGTGTCCGTCCTAAGATCGGTG
>NZ_JBVVOZ010000156.1:0-343 GCF_055807395.1 Bradyrhizobium sp. Kon10
TGGCGCGCTCGTGGTCGATGCGCTTGGTGTTCCGGGCATTGCGGCGGCTGACGATCTCGTCGATGAAGCCGCGATAGCCGGCGAGATCATCGAAGTCGGCAGTGCCGCGCAACAGCAGCGCATCGGCGATCGTGCGCTTGAGATGACCATGCGAGCTCTCGATCGCCCCGTTCTCGTGGGCGATGCCGCGATTGTTGCGGGAAGGCCGCATGCCGTAATGGGCGCAGAGGTCCTCGTACCGCCGGGTCAGATCGTCCCTCGCATTACGGTCGAGATTGCAGAAGGCGGCCGACAGGCTGTCGGTCCGATGCTCCCGCGGTGCCCCACCGAGCGACCACAGAGC
>NZ_JBVVOZ010000157.1:0-342 GCF_055807395.1 Bradyrhizobium sp. Kon10
GCTCTGTGGTCGCTCGGTGGGGCACCGCGGGAGCATCGGACCGACAGCCTGTCGGCCGCCTTCTGCAATCTCGACCGCAATGCGAGGGACGATCTGACCCGGCGACACGAGGACCTCTGCGCCCACTACGGCATGCGGCCTTCCCGCAACATCGCGGCATCGCCCACGAGAACGGGGCGATCGAGAGCTCGCATGGCCATCTCAAGCGCACGATCGCCGATGCGCTGCTGTTGCGCGGCACTGCCGACTTCGATGATCTCGCCGCCTATCGCGGCTTCATCGACGAGATCGTCAGCCGCCGCAATGCCCGGAACACCAAGCGCATCGACCACGAGCGCGCCA
>NZ_JBVVOZ010000158.1:0-340 GCF_055807395.1 Bradyrhizobium sp. Kon10
TGCGCGCCCGAGACATTGGCGATCGCACCGGTCGACACCAGCGTCGTCGGGTCGAGACGCAATTCCGGACGGTCGCTGAGCGTGACCGTCTGTGTGTTGGCGATGAGATTGCGCGGCGGCTGGATCAGCCACTGCGCATCGGCACCGATATGCACCGAATAGTCCTTGCCGCTGATGGGATTGCCTGCAACACGGGCGACCGCCCCATACTGCTCGCTGGTCCCGGCTGGCGCGGCGCTCGAGGCGGAGTGGATCGCGCCCGCCGCAGGTCCCGTGACATAGCCGCCGATCCAGAGCTGGTCGTTGTACCACCGCGTGCCGGCCGCGGAGCGGAAGTCGC
>NZ_JBVVOZ010000159.1:0-340 GCF_055807395.1 Bradyrhizobium sp. Kon10
TGCGCGCCCGAGACATTGGCGATCGCACCGGTCGACACCAGCGTCGTCGGGTCGAGACGCAATTCCGGACGGTCGCTCAGCGTGACCGTCTGCGTGTTGGCGATGAGATTGCGCGGCGGCTGGATCAGCCACTGCGCATCGGCGCCGATATGCACCGAATAGTCCTTGCCGCTGATGGGATTGCCTGCAACACGGGCAACCGCCCCATACTGCTCGCTGGTCCCGGCTGGCGCGGCGCTCGAGGCGGAGTGGATCGCGCCCGTCGCAGGTCCCGTGACATAGCCGCCGATCCAGAGCTGGTCGTTGTACCACCGCGTGCCGGCCGCGGAGCGGAAGTCGC
>NZ_JBVVOZ010000160.1:0-340 GCF_055807395.1 Bradyrhizobium sp. Kon10
GACATGCATTGCTGTTGTTTATGCATGTCGTTGTCCCAAAACCGCTGCGCACTTTTGGGCGACATGCATTAAGGAACCTCACGAAATCTCCGTCGTTATGCTCTAGGTCGAAACGAGGAGAACTGCCATGCCCGACGACAAGACCAAGACCGACAACCGCGATCGCTCACAAGTTGCCGGCGACGAAGACTATGAGGTGAGGCATCTCGCCGAGGAAGCCGGCATTACTCCCAAACAGGCACGCACCTTGATCAAGCGCCACGGCACCGATCGCAGGGTGCTGAACGAAATCGCCGAGAGCATAAAGGCGTCGTGATGTCTGACAAGCGGACCACAATGG
>NZ_JBVVOZ010000161.1:0-336 GCF_055807395.1 Bradyrhizobium sp. Kon10
TTTTGATGGGTCGCATTCATCGCGAGCCACTTCGTCACGCGCTGCCTCCACGTCCTTGATTTGCCGAAGCACGAGCTCGATCCGGTCCAGTGCACGGACAATCTCCGCTTTGAGATTCGACGGTAGTTCACGACCGTCTCCGGTCCTGAGTTCTTCCAGTCGAGTGCGGCGGTCCCGCTTCAGCGGCTCATATCCCACGATGCCCTGCGAGAACAAGAGCCCCTTGACCCGGTTCACGAGCTTGATCCGCTCTGCGATGCGAGCGCGTCGTTCACGGCTGTTGCGCTTTCGGTCCTCTTGCTCGGGCGATGGCGGAACGACCATGGCGCATACCCG
>NZ_JBVVOZ010000162.1:0-333 GCF_055807395.1 Bradyrhizobium sp. Kon10
ACGTTATCGTTGGACACGGCATATCGCTCCTTCGGTGGAGAAGTGGAGGCGTCAAGCACCCCCACGATATGCCGCCTGTCCGATTCCCGCCGTCACCAACTTTCAGCGATAGCTCGCGGGTAACCAGCTTGAGAGCGCACCGAGAAGATCGGATTTTAGCTGAATGCAGAGATATCGAGTTGAACAGAGTGATCCCTGCTGCAGTGAAGGCAAAGCTTACATAGCCAACAAGACCGCGCTTGCGATGGACTTCAAACTAGTACCCCCTTTCCTTAGAGGGTGAGTCATGATTCAAGATCGGGATGGTACCCGAAGCAAGAGAAGTTCAGCTTT
>NZ_JBVVOZ010000163.1:0-330 GCF_055807395.1 Bradyrhizobium sp. Kon10
CTTTGCTCTCTGCATCGTGATGCTGGCCGGCTTTGACACCACTACCCACGAGATGCAGTTCACCGAGACGCGCCCGTGGGTGCCCGCGCTCGGAATCACGTACGCGCTTGGCATCGACGGAATCAGCGCGCTCTTTGTATTCCTGACTGCGCTATTGGGCTGGATCTGCGTGCTCGCCTCGTGGGTCGCGATCGACCGCAAGGTGAAGGAATTCATGGTCAGCCTGCTGGCCATGCAGGCGCTGATGCTGGGGGTGTTCTGTGCGCTCGACCTGTTCCTGTTCTACGTCTTCTGGGAGGCGATGCTGATCCCGATGTACGTGATCATCGG
>NZ_JBVVOZ010000164.1:0-326 GCF_055807395.1 Bradyrhizobium sp. Kon10
GCCGGTGCGCTGCCGCGATACGGCACGTGTAGCAAATCGATGCCGGCCATCGACTTCAAGAGCTCGGTCGCCACGTGGCCCGTGCCGCCGGTGCCCGGCGATGCGTAAGAAAGCTTGCCCGGGTCGGCCTTCGCGAGCGCGATAAGCTCCTGCAGCGTATTCGCCTTCACATCGAGATTGACCGAGATCAGGTTAGGTACGCGCGCAATCACTACGACGGGCGCAAGGTCCTTTGCACCGTCGAACGGTTGGTTCTTGTAGATATACTGGTTGATGACGTGCGGACCGGGCGTACCGATCACGAGAGTGTAGCCATCCGGATCAGC
>NZ_JBVVOZ010000165.1:0-326 GCF_055807395.1 Bradyrhizobium sp. Kon10
CTACAGCCCGGCCGAGGTGCACGAGATTTTCCGACGCTTTTCCGTTCAGCGGCCCGAGCCGAAGGGCGAGCTCGAACACATCAACGCCTTCACGCTGCTGGTGGCTGTGGTGATTTCGGCACAGGCGACCGATGTCGGCGTCAACAAAGCCACGCGGGCGCTGTTCAAGGTCGCCGACACCCCGCAAAAGATGCTGGCGCTCGGCGAGGCCAAGGTCGGCGAGATGTTTCTGCTCGGAGAGCATCTTTTGCAGCCGCTCCTGCATCTGCGAGAGCTCGCGCTCTGCAACGCCGATCTCGTCGGCGCGGGCGGCAGGGTGGATGATC
>NZ_JBVVOZ010000166.1:0-324 GCF_055807395.1 Bradyrhizobium sp. Kon10
AATAGCGCCGTAGCGGGCGGGCGGCTTTGCGGTGGTCACCGGCAGTTCTCCGGTAGGATCGGGTTGCGATACGCCAACGCAACCAGAGGAACCACCGATGACCGCCGACATGATGAACCTGCGCACGCTCGTGGAGAAGACCCCTGACGCCGATCTCTTGCGCGAGATGATCGGCTTTGCGGCCCAAAGGCTGATGGAGCTGGAAGTGGAAGGCCAGACCGGGGCGGCCTATGGCGAGAAGAACCCCGAGCGTCTGGCCCAGCGCAACGGCTACCGCGACCGGACCTGGGAGACCCGCGCCGGTGCGGTCGAGCTGCGCATTCC
>NZ_JBVVOZ010000167.1:0-323 GCF_055807395.1 Bradyrhizobium sp. Kon10
TGAAGGCAGCCGCCGCCGACTGCGCGACATAGCAGACCTCGCGCCCGCGCAGCTTGCGGAAGCCCACCTTGCCGCCCTTCAGGATGTCGCGGCCGTTGAGGATCACCTCGCCGCCGGTGATGCGCACGCCGCCGCGGCCATAGCCCATCGAAGACAGGCCGATGGTCGACTTGCCGGCGCCGGATTCGCCGATCAGGCCGAGCACCTTGCCCTTCTCCAGCGTCAGCGAGACATCGTGGACAAGCGTGATCGTCTTCGGCGCCTCGCCGGGCGGATAGACGGTCGCCTCGATGCGCAGGTTGCGGATACCGAGGAGGGGGGTG
>NZ_JBVVOZ010000168.1:0-322 GCF_055807395.1 Bradyrhizobium sp. Kon10
TGAGCAGTGCGGGGATCGCAATCTGGCCCTGAATGCAACCCATCCCGCCTATCCTCTGTATATTTCACTCGGCTTCACGAGCGAGGCGATCGTCTACATGCGCCAGGGCGAGGCCCCACAAAAACTCCCGCCGATGCCAGTTCTGGATGGTGAACTCAGTGAGCTGCCCAGCGACAGACTGCGCGAGATCACCGAGCTGGACGCGCGTGCGTTTGGGACAAATCGTGCGGGGCTACTTGCGTTGCTCGCAGAGGATGCCTCGATAGCCACTCTGAGCCGCGGTGGCGAGGTCTTTGGCTATTCCATGTGTCGCGAGTTCGGG
>NZ_JBVVOZ010000169.1:0-316 GCF_055807395.1 Bradyrhizobium sp. Kon10
CTGCCAGCGGCGTCGAAATCACCATGGTCAGGATGTTGTCGGCGAGCGCCGCGCGCGACTCGGCGTTGATCTCGTTGCAGACGACCACCGGCATATTTACGGGCCTCGCTGCCCTGAGCGCCGAGACCGCGCCTTCCATGCCGCCGCCGGCGACGTAGCAGCCGGCAAGATCCGGGTACCGCGCCAGAAGATCGATCATCGCATCATGGGTCACCTGGTTGGCCTCCAGATTGACCAGCGTCTCCAGCACCGTGAATTCCGGCGCATGCTCGCGGAAGAATGATCTGAAGCCGATCTCGCGTAGCTCATGGCCATG
>NZ_JBVVOZ010000170.1:0-315 GCF_055807395.1 Bradyrhizobium sp. Kon10
CGCGCCGAATTTCGCGGCCCATTCGTTGGCGATGCCGACGGCGCCCGGCGGCACGGTGAGAACGCCGCCATTGCTCAGGGGCGTCACCGCCTCGTCGCCGGTTCGGTTGGTGCCTTCATGAAGCTCGTAGGCGGCGATTGCGGTGAATGGACCCTGGTTGTAGGTCAGTGATGCGCTGTAGAGATTGCCATATGATCCGTCGGTGCAGCCCTCCGGCGCCGATGTGAGCGGGAAGCCGGAGCCGCTGCCGCGCGACGAGGTGGCAGGGCAGTTGAAATCGCCGAGCGCAAAGTCACTGTTGTCCTTCGCCGTGTT
>NZ_JBVVOZ010000171.1:0-311 GCF_055807395.1 Bradyrhizobium sp. Kon10
AGCGACCGTCCGGAATTGCGTCTCGACCCGACGACGCTGGTGTCGACCGGTGCGATCGCCAATGTCTCGGGCGCGCAGGTGTACAGTCTCGAGGCGGCCGCGACCTACGGTCCGCTGATCCTCCAGGGCGAGTATTTCTGGTACAATGTCGATCGCACCGCCAACACCGGCGTGCCGCTGGTCGGTGCGTCGAGCCTGAAATTCCAGGGCGGCTACGCCCAGGCCGGCTACGTGCTGACAGGCGAAGGTCGCAGCTATAACGCGGCCAACGCCGCCTATAACGGCGTCAAGCCGGCGCATCCGTTCTCGCT
>NZ_JBVVOZ010000172.1:0-310 GCF_055807395.1 Bradyrhizobium sp. Kon10
TCGAGCGGCACGCCCGCGATGGTGACCCCAAGCTCGCCCATATCGGTGAAGTCGGAGAGGCCGACCTGGCCCACGTCGTGGGTCTGGCGGAAGATGACCTCCTGCTCCCCGCCATGGATTGCTCGCCAGGCGCGGATCCGGCGCTCCAGGGTGCGGCGGATTCCGGCCCCCAGCTCAGGATGGCGTCGGAGTATCTCCTCGAAGATAGCCACGGGCCGCACGCCGGGAGCCCTCTTCAGCATCGGCACGACCTCCAGGTCGAAGACGTTGGCCAAGGGATCCGGCCGGCGCCTTTGCCGCGGTGACTTCT
>NZ_JBVVOZ010000173.1:0-309 GCF_055807395.1 Bradyrhizobium sp. Kon10
GGGAAGCGCACCCGTGAACTCGATCAGCGGCGACTCGTTTAACCCTTCCCATCCGTCGGGTGGTCGTTGGCCATAGACAATCCACAGTTCCGGGTTAAATGCGCCGACATTGACAAGGTTCTCGTAGTAGCCGCGCTCCAGGTTCGCATTGTCGCGGCTATTGAGGGTCGGCACTCTAATGTCGGCCATTGCGGTACTGACCGTCTCCCCGAGGCGATCGTGAACCACGGGGAGCGAGATGCAAACCGCGATCAACCCGCAGACACCGACCGACGCAACCGACCGTTGGAAACTGTACTGGCGGTCGGC
>NZ_JBVVOZ010000174.1:0-308 GCF_055807395.1 Bradyrhizobium sp. Kon10
TCGAGCGGCACGCCCGCGATGGTGACCCCAAGCTCGCCCATATCGGTGAAGTCGGAGAGGCCGACCTGGCCCACGTCATGGGTCTGGCGGAAGATGACCTCCTGCTCCGCGCCATGCATTGCTCGCCAGGCGCGGATCCGGCGCTCCAGGGTGCGACGGATTCCGGCCCCAGCTCAGGATGGCGTCGGAGCTCTCCTCGAAGATAGCCACGGGCCGCACGCCGGGAGCCGCCTTCAGCATCGGCACGACCTCCAGGTCGAAGACGTTGGCCAAGGGATCCGGCCGGCGCCTTTGCCGCGGTGACTTCT
>NZ_JBVVOZ010000175.1:0-308 GCF_055807395.1 Bradyrhizobium sp. Kon10
CATCCCATTTCGGCCCGCCGACGGCGCCGAACAGCACCGCGTCGGCAGCCATCGCCTTGGCCATATCGGCATCGGAAATCGCCGCGCCATGCGCGTCATAGGCGCAGCCGCCGACCAGCCCCTCATCGGTGACGAAACCACTGCCGAGCTTGTCGTTCATGGCGGCGATCAGCTTCTTCACCTCGGCCATCGAGCCAGATGCCGAACAACGTCAGGCTCAGGCAGGCGGCGGAAAAACCGACAGCCAGCAGAAGTGAGTGGTAGTCGAGCGACATGCCCTAACCCGCGGCTGCCCCAGCTCCGCGAAT
>NZ_JBVVOZ010000176.1:0-308 GCF_055807395.1 Bradyrhizobium sp. Kon10
CTGAAGCCGCCAGTCCGCTTCCCACCAATCTCAGCCGTACGCGTTTTATGGGTTCACGGCCTAGTAGGCAGCGGGCGCGGCGGGCAGAAAGTCGGCCACCTCACCGAAGCGCTTCACGCGGCCTGCAAGAATGGCCGCTGACCTGTTCCAGCCACCGCTATCTTATTGTTGGACCATGATCTTCTTTGAAAAGGCGTTCGCCCTTTGCGAAGTCATGCTCTACTTCTAAGGGACGGCATGAGGGCACCGATTCTGGAAGAACGCAGCATTTGAAGTCGGGGAAGCATCCATGATCGACGACGAGCCGG
>NZ_JBVVOZ010000177.1:0-308 GCF_055807395.1 Bradyrhizobium sp. Kon10
GGGCTGAGCATCGTCAGCGTCGGGCATCGCAGCAGCCTCAAGCGCTTTCATGGGCGGCATGTGCGGATCGAGGCTGGACGGTTGCAGGAGCAACCGCTGGCCTGAGGACAAACATTGGTCAATGTGGGAGGGGGCTTGCCCCCGATGGCGGTAGCTCAGTCAACCATGCATTGACTGATCCACCGCTATCGGGAGCAAGCCCCCTCCCACATTTAAGTCCCGCATTAAGCCTGGCGATCGAGTTTCTTCAAGAACACCGTCACCTCTTTTTCGCCCCGTTTGTCGCCATGAGCCCGGGCCGCTTCAAT
>NZ_JBVVOZ010000178.1:0-304 GCF_055807395.1 Bradyrhizobium sp. Kon10
CGCGCCCAAGGGGACGCCGGCCGAGGTCACCGAGCGCCTGTCGAAGTCGCTTCAGGTCGCGCTGAAGGACCAGAATGTCGCCGCCCGGTTCGCCGAGCTCGGCACCAAGCCGTCGTCCGAAGCAGACGCGACTCCGGCCGCGCTAAAGGCCAAGCTGGAAGGCGAGATCGCGCGCTGGAAGCCGATCATCGAAGCCGCCGGCCAGTACGCCGACTGAGGTTTTGAACGGGCGCCACCAGCGCCCGTTTCGCTTAGGCCCTGTTTTCCCATTGCACCGGCGCGCCCGCGGCACGGGCCTGGGAGG
>NZ_JBVVOZ010000179.1:0-301 GCF_055807395.1 Bradyrhizobium sp. Kon10
CAACCGCGATCCAACCGGTACCCTTCGGCCGCCGCCTCAAGCGCTTCATGGCCGACCGGCCGCTGATTCCCCTGATCATCCTGCTCGTCATCCTGGTGCTGGTGCTGCAGATCCTGCGCCCCGGCATCGTCAACGAGCGGTGGCTTGCCAACACCGTCAAATTCGCCATCCCGCTGGCAATTCTGGCCGGCTGCCAGACCATGACCATGCTGACCGGCGGCATCGATCTGTCGGTCGGAACCGTAGCGACGATGAGCGCCTTCATCATGGCGACGCAGGTCGTCAATCATGACCCGGCGGT
>NZ_JBVVOZ010000180.1:0-300 GCF_055807395.1 Bradyrhizobium sp. Kon10
TTGCCCAAGACCGTGCCGGAGCAGGCGCGCGTCTCGATCGTCCACGGCGACTATCGTCTCGACAACATGATTTTCCATGCGACGGAACCGCGCGTCCAGGCCGTGCTGGATTGGGAGTTGTCGACGTTCGGCGATCCCATGGCCGACTTCACCTATCTGTTGATGCAGTGGGTCATGCCCGGCCTGGACGGCGCCGACCTCACGGCGGATGACGGTCCCTGATCTCAACTGGTATTTCGCCTACAATCTGTTCCGCCTCGCCGGCATCACCCAAGGCATCGCCGGCCGTGTCCGCGACGG
>NZ_JBVVOZ010000181.1:0-297 GCF_055807395.1 Bradyrhizobium sp. Kon10
CTCGCCAGTCGCGGCGAACACGGCATTGCCGAAAGCGGCCTGCGTCGGCACCGGACCAATCTCGCCGACGCCGGTCGGCTTGCCGCCGCTCTCGACGAATTGTGTCGTGATGACAGGGGTTTCCGACAGGTGCAGCGGATCGAATTGGTCGAAGTTCGTCTGCTGGATCTCACCGTCCGCGAAGGTGACTTCCGTGCGCAGTCCGGAAAGGCCCCAGACCACGCCGCCTTCGATGTTGGACGTGGCAATGCCCGGGTCGAGCGTCTGGCCGACATCGACGGCGCTCCAGACATGGTG
>NZ_JBVVOZ010000182.1:0-292 GCF_055807395.1 Bradyrhizobium sp. Kon10
CAATCGGAGCAATCGCGATGACGCGTTGAAGCCGAGAGCCGGCTTCCACAATGCAAGACCCGAAAGCTAGCGGAGATAGTCCATCACGCGCCTTCACCGAAGTGCAGCTCGCGCTTGAAGACCGGTTACCCCAATTGAAACACCGCCACCTTTTGCTCATAGCCGCGCACCTCGACCTCGCCGAGCGCGACGGCATCGCTGCCGTCCTCGCCCAGCGCCTCGCGCACGGCCGCGGAGATCAGGAGCTGCGAACCGAACTCCTTGTTCAGCGCCTCCAGCCGGGAAGCGAAGT
>NZ_JBVVOZ010000183.1:0-291 GCF_055807395.1 Bradyrhizobium sp. Kon10
CTCGACGAAGAGCTGCGCGTCTTCCTCTATCTGCCTTATGAGCATTCGGAGCATCTCGCCGACCAGCTCAAATCAGTGGACCTCACTACCGCCAAAGCCCAATCTTATCTGAAATATGCGGTCGAGCACCTGGAGATCATTCAGCGCTTCGGCCGCTTTCCGCATCGAAACAGGATGCTTGGCCGCGAGACGACGCCGGAGGAACAGGTGTTCCTCGACGGCGGCGGATTTTCCGGCTGAGCTCAGTGCATCGGAGCGAAAGGTGCGAAGCGGCTTTCGGTTAAATCCAAT
>NZ_JBVVOZ010000184.1:0-291 GCF_055807395.1 Bradyrhizobium sp. Kon10
GCACGCGCCATGCATTTCGACAGCGACCTCATCATCCTCGACGAGCCGACCAACAATCTCGGCGTCGCCGAGACGCAAGGTGTGCTGAGCTTCGTGCGCAGCGCCCGCGATTCCGGCCATTCCTGCATCTTCATTGCCCACAACATCCATCACGTCTTCCAGGTGGTCGACACCCCCTTGAGGGGAGGGTGGACAGCCGCCGAAGGCGGATGGACGGGCGGGGTCGTTGCGGCAGTGCGCGGCCCCTGAACCGACCCCACCCGCCTCGCTTCGCTCGGCACTCTCCCCTCG
>NZ_JBVVOZ010000185.1:0-290 GCF_055807395.1 Bradyrhizobium sp. Kon10
GTACGAGCGATGGAGGAATCAAATCGGGCGCTCTAGCGCCGTGCACCCTTTGTTAACCGTGAAGTGGAGATTTGTAGAACGATCAAGGCAGATACCGCGCAATTTTTCGAGTCGGTGCGAGACTGACCCATCAGGACGCGGTGACATTTTTTGTCGCGGAGGTCATCACCCCGCGAGGGCTCAATACGATGGAAAAGTGAGGATGCCGATGGGAACTGTTCATCATCACCTGGCTGGCGAGCCGACTTTTGAACCGATGATCCAGATCGACATGGAAATCAAAGCTTTCG
>NZ_JBVVOZ010000186.1:0-290 GCF_055807395.1 Bradyrhizobium sp. Kon10
GAGGCCTCCGCCGATCTCGGCGCTTCCGCAATCACCACCTTCAGGCGGGTGACATTGCCGGTCATCCTGCCGGCGGTCGTCGCCGGTGCGCTGCTCGCCTTCACGCTTTCGGTCGACGAGTTCATCATCGCCTTCTTCACATCAGGCGCCGGCCGTGCCTCGACCACGCTGCCGATGCAGATCTATTCGATGATCCGCTTCGGCATCACCCCGGAGATAAACGCATTGGCGACCATCGTCATGGCGGTCTCAATCACCGCGCTGACCCTGTCGCAGCGGCTCAACCGCGG
>NZ_JBVVOZ010000187.1:0-290 GCF_055807395.1 Bradyrhizobium sp. Kon10
CTCCGATCATGGAATCCCCGGACATGCAGCCGCCGATCTTTCCGACGAGCGGGCCGGACTACCAGCCGGTGGTGACGCTCCACGGCTGGACGCTGCCGCACCGCATGAATAACGGGGTGAAGGAGTTCCACCTCGTCGCCGAACCCGTCGAGCGGGAGCTGGCGCCCGGAATGACCGCCTATCTGTGGGGCTACAACGGTCAATCCCCCGGTCCGACGATCGAGGCGGTCGAGGGCGACCGGGTCCGCATCTTCGTGACCAACAAGCTCCCCGAGCACACCACCATCCAT
>NZ_JBVVOZ010000188.1:0-289 GCF_055807395.1 Bradyrhizobium sp. Kon10
GTCAGAACCCAGGCCGGGTACATCAGCATGCCGCCGGCGCCGAGCACGAGGCCGATGTCGAGAATGGGCGCGCTGCGGGTAAGCCAGCCACCGATATGCGGTCCACGCCGGTCGCCGCAATTGCCGGGCGCTCGCCCGCGTTACTCAAGCCCAAGGCCTCGGTGATCGCGCTGCGCCCGACATAGGCACAGCCTGCGCAAGCTCCTCGACCGACATGTTGTCGAGGAGCATGCCGTCGACGCCCACTGTAAGCGCTATCTCCAACTGGTCCAGCCTGTCCACCTCTACC
>NZ_JBVVOZ010000189.1:0-287 GCF_055807395.1 Bradyrhizobium sp. Kon10
CGCCGACTATTGGAGTCTCGCCCGCTGCGCCGCTGGCTGGCGCCTCGAATTTGCGTTGAAGGCAGGCCGGGACTGGCCTCCTCGATCGCCATCGCCGCGCCCTGCGCCGCAAACGGCGTCATCGCATGCGCCGCGTCGCCGATCAGGGCGATGCCGGCGGGCGTCGTCGTCCATGGCTGTGCTTGGTCGACCGTATGGATCGGCCATGCGGTCCACGGGCCGGCGTCCTCGGCAAGACGGGCCAGTGCTGGCGCCGTGCCACGCATGGCGCCGGCGAGGATATTGGG
>NZ_JBVVOZ010000190.1:0-286 GCF_055807395.1 Bradyrhizobium sp. Kon10
ATCGGGCGGGCGAGAAAGGCCTTCACCTTGTCGTCGATCTCGGCGCAGAGCCGGCTGACCTGGCTCTTGGAGATGCCGGTCATGCCCATGGCCTGCACCAGATCGTCCACCGAACGGGTCGAGACGCCCTGCACATAGGCTTCCTGAACCACGGCGGTGAGCGCCTTCTCGGCCATGCGGCGCGGCTCGAGGAAGCCCGGGAAGTAGGAGCCCTTGCGCAGCTTGGGAATGCGCAGCTCGACCGCACCGGCGCGGGTCTCCCAGGTCCGGTCGCGGTAGCCGTTGC
>NZ_JBVVOZ010000191.1:0-286 GCF_055807395.1 Bradyrhizobium sp. Kon10
GAAGAAACTGCGCTCGATCTTGAAGCCGTTCGAGGCCGCGGGCTCCGGCGTCACCGGCGAGCCCGACACCGAGATCACCGCCTGCACTGGTGCATCGCCGGTGTTGGTGATCTTCAGCGGCTTGCCCTCGAGCGTCACAGCCTTGTAGCTGCGGTACAGCGCGGTCTTGACCGGCTGGCCATCCACCTCCATCGACAGATTCTCCTTGGCGAGCGCGCGCGCCGCCAGCACCAGCCACGCATTCTCCTGCGTGGAGGTGTAGGGCGTCAGCCCGCGCGCGGTCTCG
>NZ_JBVVOZ010000192.1:0-286 GCF_055807395.1 Bradyrhizobium sp. Kon10
CGAGGCGCGCAACGGGCTCGTGCGCGTCTCACCCCATTTCCACAACCGCGAAAGCGAGATCGATAGCTTCTGCGAAATTTCTAGCAGCTTGTCGAGGATACCGAGCGCTCTGACCGATGGTGGGCGCTATGAAACTCAATCCGAGAGCACGAAGATTCTCACTTTTGGCATTAATTGCCGACGAAATTTTCGCGGATGGCTGCCTGGAGTGCTCCTCCAGCTCGCCCGATCAATGCGATCCGAGCATGATTAGGTTGTTCTCGCTGTCGCGGAAAAGGGCGTAGGT
>NZ_JBVVOZ010000193.1:0-285 GCF_055807395.1 Bradyrhizobium sp. Kon10
CCCCGACATGTCGGGATACGAGGTCTTGAGAACACTTCGCCTTTCCAAAGTGAAGACGCCGATCCTTATCCTCTCCGGCATGGCCGGCATCGAGGACAAGGTACGCGGCCTCGGCTTCGGCGCAGACGACTATATGACCAAGCCGTTCCACAAGGACGAACTGGTCGCCCGCATCCACGCTATCGTGCGGCGCTCCAAGGGCCATGCCCAGTCGGTCATCACCACCGGCGACCTGGTGGTCAATCTCGATGCCAAGACCGTTGAGGTCGGTGGCCAGCGCGTGCA
>NZ_JBVVOZ010000194.1:0-283 GCF_055807395.1 Bradyrhizobium sp. Kon10
GTTTCGCCGAGTCTTATGGGCGAAATTCGCTCGTATTCTGGTCTCCGCTCTGGTGCGTCCATGTGCTGCCGGTCATTGCAGAACAGCTGTCCGCATCCTCGGCGACATTGCCGTTCGAGCTCTCGGCGTTGCCATGTCGTGCGACGGTCCTGCTGGCGCCCGACAAGGGCCAGCATGTTCTTCTTCGCAATGCGGAACATACGCTCCAGCTCGCCGTCTCTGGCGCCGATATCTTGCGCCCTGTTTGCCTCCGCACCGAGGCGATCTGGCCAGCGATGCTTTC
>NZ_JBVVOZ010000195.1:0-281 GCF_055807395.1 Bradyrhizobium sp. Kon10
TGTAGAAACTCATGACGTCGGCGAGCGGCAGATAGACGACGGCGGCGTAGAACAGCGCCGTGTCGAGCGTCGTCATGACGACGCGCAAGACCTGCAGTTCCAGGCGCTCCATGTGGAACAGCTTGGCCGTACCTTGACGCGCGATCATCGGACCGAGCACGAAAAAGGCGCCGATGGAACGGATCAGCACGACCTGGCCGACGGAAAAGCTGGCGACCAGCCATTTGCCCATCGCATCGTTCAACGCAAACAGGAAATCGCCGGCCAGCATCAGCAGAATG
>NZ_JBVVOZ010000196.1:0-280 GCF_055807395.1 Bradyrhizobium sp. Kon10
CTTCATCGGGGGCAAAGGCCGGTCCGATGTGAAAGACGCCATCGACGTCCTCGACGGCATTTTCGAGGCTCTGAGGGTCGCGCAAATTGCCGGTCACGACCTCGGATGCTCCGAGCCTCCAGGCCTTTTCGGCGCTCGCGGGGTCGCGAATAAATGCTCGAACGGTGGCATTGCGGCGGACAAGTTCAGGCACAACCAGTCCGGCAAATCGGCCTGTTGCGCCCACGACCAGAACGGTTGGATTGAGTGCTCGCATGACAATTCCCTTCCACGAAGCTTG
>NZ_JBVVOZ010000197.1:0-280 GCF_055807395.1 Bradyrhizobium sp. Kon10
CGATCGGCTGCGCCGCGATGTGACAGCCAACGGAAGCAAGCGCGGCCGTTTGGCGAAGATCGCGGCTTCATCAGAATGATCGATGAAAAGATTTCGGCTGGCGGCGATGGTGCGGTCGAGCAGATCCGCCGCGCTCAGGAGAATTCAATGTTGTCTACCAAGGATAGAGCCGAAACCTGCAAGGATCAGATCCGCGCTTTCCTGGCGTCGAATTTCTACATAGCCGACGCGGATGCTCTGGAGAGCCACACGTCCCTTCTCGACCAAGGCATCGTCGACT
>NZ_JBVVOZ010000198.1:0-279 GCF_055807395.1 Bradyrhizobium sp. Kon10
CCGTGTCGGGACCGATCGAAAGCTCCCATTCCTTTTCAAGGCGCCGCTGCACTGGCCGTCTCCGCATACTCCGTTGCCGTTTGCTGGATGATAGCGAATTTGCAGCGCTCGTCACGTCATGTTCGGCGCTTCTATTTTCCGCTGGCGCGGATCGTTAAAAAAGCTTTCAGTGGCCATGACTTTTTTCCGGGATGAAATGGCTTTTGCCCGGCGTTTATCTTGCATTGTCATGCTTCAAGGAGGGTTCGATGCGCAGACAATTGCTGATCCAGGTTCTGG
>NZ_JBVVOZ010000199.1:0-279 GCF_055807395.1 Bradyrhizobium sp. Kon10
TCAAGGGTCAGCCGAGCCCAAATCCAAAGGCCGAGCGTATCGGCGCCGCAATCCCGGACACCGCAACGGAACGGTTTCTCGTTCATGTCACCAGGGTCGAAGGACTTCGCCAGCGTGGCTTCAGCAATGACGAAATCTATAGGATCGTCGGCCCGCGACGGACATTGGCGCGCCGCAGGGAGCGAAACGAGACACTGACGATCGCCGAGTCCGACCGCGTCATGCGGCTTGAACGGATTTCGGCGATGGCGGATCGGGTTTTCGGTAATCACGAAAAGG
>NZ_JBVVOZ010000200.1:0-279 GCF_055807395.1 Bradyrhizobium sp. Kon10
GCTGACGCAGTGCGGCGGCGGCCTGGCGCTGGGCCTTCTTGTCGGTCTTGTCCGGGTTGACCGGCGTGTTGCTGACCGGCGCATTGCGTCAGCAGTTGGCGCAGCACAAGCGCGAAGCCGACAAGCTGGAGGCCGAGCTGGGCAAGGTGCATGAGCGCCTGGCCAAGATCGAAACCATCATGGGCGACAGCGCCGTGTATGAGGCGGCGCGCAAGGATGAACTGCGCGACTTGCTGGCCGAGCAGGCCAAGCTCAAGGTGCGTGAAGGGCAACTGGAGG
>NZ_JBVVOZ010000201.1:0-279 GCF_055807395.1 Bradyrhizobium sp. Kon10
CGAGGATCGAGCGCTGCTCGCGGGGCATCGGTCATGTCATGGTGGACGGCGTCGCGGCCGAACCGGCAGCGACTGCATCGATAGCAGCTTAAAGCGTCGGTGGTCGGAAGCCAAGAACCTAGAAAATAGATCGAAAATTCTGTCGTAAATATTTGAATTAAAAACATTTTCCGTCGCCATTGGTGGGCTACTTGGGCGACGAATGGAGGCGTTCGCTCACGACCGCTGCACGTCCTTCGACGAGCCGCTTTTGTACGAGACACCTTGGGTAGACAGAGG
>NZ_JBVVOZ010000202.1:0-278 GCF_055807395.1 Bradyrhizobium sp. Kon10
GCCGGTCATCGTGCTTTCGGCCGATCGCCCGACGCTCAGTGCGATCCACCGGCGGGCGCTGGAGCGCGGTGTGACGACCTCGCTCTACGTCGACGAGATGTTTTCGACCGGCCACGACGCGGCGAACCGCGCCGTCTTTGCCGAATTCGCACCCGACGACGTCAAGGTCGTCGGTATCGCGCTGCGCGCCGAAAAGAAGCTTGTCGACAAGATCACCAAGGGCGCCCGCATGCATCCCTAGTGCAGGTCGCCCAAAAGTGCGCAGCGGTTTTGGGACG
>NZ_JBVVOZ010000203.1:0-276 GCF_055807395.1 Bradyrhizobium sp. Kon10
GTCAGAGTCACGATAGTCGCGATTAAAGCCAGCCAACATAGTCTGGACGTTTTGGTCAATATGACCTAGTGTACAATCTGTTGTTGGAGATCTGATCAGCGATGGCGAAGGTCAATCCGATTCGTCGAGCCGAAATTGGGCGCGAAAAGCGCGCGCGAACCCGAGCAGAACTCGTTGCCGCGGCCAACTCGTTGTTCGCCAAGCAGGCCGTGGAATCGGTCACAGTCGACGACGTGGTCAGGGAGGCCGGCGTCGCCAAGGGAACGTTCTACGTTC
>NZ_JBVVOZ010000204.1:0-276 GCF_055807395.1 Bradyrhizobium sp. Kon10
GGGTTTTGCTCAGGTTTCAGGCATGGTTATCAACCGGGCACAAGGGCGGTTACTCACAGGGCTTAACCTGGGAAAAAAGCTGAATCGAGGCCCAACGAACGACGGAATCGATGCTGATTCGTCCTCAAGACATCTATTGTGGGAATACACGTGGGCAGTTAATAATAGCGATTATCATTAACTCACTTATCGCGCCTATGTCTCCTCCATCCCACACGGCAGCTGTGCAGCGCATCTACGAGCAACACCATTCGTGGTTGCAAGGGTGGCTCAAAG
>NZ_JBVVOZ010000205.1:0-276 GCF_055807395.1 Bradyrhizobium sp. Kon10
TGACCTACATGGACCTCGGAAAACAGACCCTGGATATCTATCGCACGTTCGTGCCCAACGCATTGCGCGGGCGTGGCATTGCCGCTGCGTTGACCGAAGAGGCATTGAAATTCGCCGAAGAGTCAGGCTACACGTGCCTGTGAATCAGGCGCACACAAAAACGCCGGGCTAAACCCGGCGTTTTTTTATGGCTGTTGATTCACAGCTTTGCGGCATGGCGCTGGTGGCGCTCCATGTAGCGTTCCACATAAGAGCAGGACGGGATGACCGTGTAGC
>NZ_JBVVOZ010000206.1:0-276 GCF_055807395.1 Bradyrhizobium sp. Kon10
GATGATGGCGCAACGGCAGATCCTCGAGCTTGTCGAACGGGCGACCGATCGCCTTCCCGATGTCTACCGGACCGTATTCGTGGCGCGGGTGATCGAGGGTCTCAGCATAGACGAGACGTCCGAATTGCTTGATGTGCGGCCCGAAACCGTCAAGACCCGGCTGCACCGCGCCCGCGCCCTCGTCCGCAAGGCGCTGGCCGATCAGATCGGCCCGGTGCTGCTCGATGCATTCCCCTTCGCCGGCCGCCGGTGTGACAGGCTGACCGCCGCGGTGAT
>NZ_JBVVOZ010000207.1:0-276 GCF_055807395.1 Bradyrhizobium sp. Kon10
CGACGCCGCCGCGCGACTGTCATCCCTTTGAAATAAACCGCGAGCGAGGGTTCTACAGTCGCTTCAGGACGAAGTCGAACTTAGCTTTCCACTTGGTCGTCGCGTCGACGAGCGGCTCGAAGGCGACAATCAACGTGTCCTTCACCCCAAACACGGAATCCGACTCCAAGTACGGGTCTCCCGCGACGAAGATGTGTGTGCAGAGGCGATCGTAGCCGTTCGCGCCAACCAGGAAATGCACGTGCGCAGGGCGGAAAGGATGACGTTCGAGCTGTT
>NZ_JBVVOZ010000208.1:0-275 GCF_055807395.1 Bradyrhizobium sp. Kon10
GCCTTCGCCTGGCATGTTGCGGAAGTGCCGGCTCCAATAGAGCAAGTCCATTTCGATTAGCGGCGCGTCGGCGAGTTGGACGATGAAGATCTTGTCAGCGGGTATCGAACGGATGGAGCCGAGTTCAATCCTGCGGGCCAGCGTGTGGAAGGAATCGAGAACCAGCCCGACGTTCGGATGGTCAGTCCTGCGCACGATTTCCCACGCATCGCGATGATCGTTGACGTGACGCCCCCAGGCCAATGCCTCGTAGCCGACGCGCAGACCGCGCTTGG
>NZ_JBVVOZ010000209.1:0-275 GCF_055807395.1 Bradyrhizobium sp. Kon10
TCGACGCTATCGTCGTCACGCTGGTCGACACCAACGCTTCCAAGACCATCAGCGACGAGGAGCGGGCGCTGGTATTCCGCTCGTCTTCGTCAATCTCGAGCCCACCGACATGGCCAATCTTCCCGACAAGCAGGTCTATGTCGGTTCCAACGAGGTTGAATCCGGCACATTGGAGGCGTTCGAGGTGTGCAAGCTGCTGCGTGCGAACGGCAAGTCGGCCGGCGCCGGAGCCTACATCGTCATGGGCAGCCTGGTTCATCAGGCAGCGTTGCAGC
>NZ_JBVVOZ010000210.1:0-275 GCF_055807395.1 Bradyrhizobium sp. Kon10
CGCCGACATGACGGTCGATATCGACGGGCGCCGGCTAAAACCGCTGCATCGCGCGCCGTGGATCGACGAGCCGCGCGAGACGCTGTCGCAAGACCTGCCCGAGGGCACCGTTCGCCTGTCCGGCGATTTTCTCTGCGCGCCGTTTTCGCGCAGCGATGTCGAGGAAGCACCCCTGCATGGCTGGCCGGCCAACAGCCGCTGGGATGTCGTCGCCTCCGAGGCGACTGCCGATGGCTGGCGGGCCGTTTTCAGGCTGCAGCACAAGGTTATGGGCG
>NZ_JBVVOZ010000211.1:0-275 GCF_055807395.1 Bradyrhizobium sp. Kon10
GGCCCAGGAGATCGGCCTTTCGACGACGCCATGCGCGCGCCGCTTCGAGGCTCTTCAGAGCGCCGGCATCATCAAGGGCTTTGCCGCTGTGCTCAGCCGCCGCGCCATCGGCCTGATGGTCGAAGTGTTCATTCAGGTGCGCTTGGTAACCCACAGCGACGGTTCGCCCGAAACCTTCATCGCCGCCGTGCAGCGCATGGACGAGGTGTCGTCCTGCTGGACGATGACCGGCGACTACGATTTCCTGCTGCATGTGATGGTGCCGTCGGTCGATG
>NZ_JBVVOZ010000212.1:0-274 GCF_055807395.1 Bradyrhizobium sp. Kon10
CCAAAGCCGCGCACCTGCCGCGCATCACCGGCGATGTTGTTTGGCGAAGAGAATCGATTTGGCCACTCCAGCTTTGGCATGCGTTGTCGCGGCCGATTGCCCGCGCGTGGGCAAATCGAAATTCCCTGGGCCACTTTCTATCCCCGTTATCCACATATGTGACACACAAGATGTTGGGGTCACAAAAGCGGCACAAACGAATCCTTGACGGCGCAAAACGAGTCGCCTTTTATAGGCGATGCGCTCCTGTTGAGAGTGCGACCGGAAAGTTCTG
>NZ_JBVVOZ010000213.1:0-274 GCF_055807395.1 Bradyrhizobium sp. Kon10
GGTTTCCGACCGGGGCTTTGCCTTCGCCCACCCGCGTCCCGTCATCATGCGCAGGAAATTCTCGCTGGATGCAGCTGTGCTGCTCGGCTTGCTGCAGAAAGAGAACGTCGGGGCCGTGGTGCTCGGTCTGCCGGTCAACATGGACGGGTCGGAAGGCCCGCGCGCCCAGAAATCCCGCGCCTTCGCCCGCAACATGGCTGCTGTGACCGACCTGCCCTTCGTTTTGTGGGACGAGCGACTGTCGACGGTGGCGGCTGAGCGGACGTTGATCGAG
>NZ_JBVVOZ010000214.1:0-273 GCF_055807395.1 Bradyrhizobium sp. Kon10
GTCGGCGTCGATATCAGCATCCCGCTGGCGAGGATGGGCACTTTCCTGCGGGAAACGGAAGCTGCGGTCCAGGCCGTTGACCGCAACGCCGACATCTACGTCTTCGGCCATCTCGGCGATGGCAATCTGCACTATCAGGTCCGCACGGTGGATCCGGCGGCGGCGTATGACATCGTCTATCGCAGCGTGGCTGCGGCCGGCGGCGGCGTCTCGGCCGAGCATGGCATCGGCCTCGACAAGAAGGAATGGTTGCACCTCGTGCGCAGCGATGCC
>NZ_JBVVOZ010000215.1:0-273 GCF_055807395.1 Bradyrhizobium sp. Kon10
GTTCAAAATAGCATCTGGAGGTTGTGTTCGGAGAGCGGACTCAACCTCTGCAATGGTAATAGAATTGACGACCGTCGAGCCTGCCAGATTGGCTACTGCCACCTGCACCGAAGATGCGGCCGACTACCGTTAAAACCGAAAAATTGACGTAAAAACAGATACTTAGAACGTATTTTTGGCGCAGATTTCGCTTGAGACAGCACCAAGGTTCGCCTATACTCGCTCTACAAGGTCAGCAACGACTTTGCAATTTATGGTGGAGACTTTCGTGAT
>NZ_JBVVOZ010000216.1:0-273 GCF_055807395.1 Bradyrhizobium sp. Kon10
GGAGGCGCTCGACGCCAGCTATTCGTCGGCGCTCGAGCTCGGCAATCGTCTGCTCTGAGGCAACCGCCACGACGGCGTCAGCTTCCCGTTCCCAGACATCAAGGCTCAGTGGAACCTTCAGGAGATCGTCGACTTTGCGACCCGCAACTGGAGTGAGACGAACCAGCCAGCGGACCGTCGCGCCCTCCGCCATATCAGGTGCTCCTCGGCATATTATGCAGCCTGTCTCGACTTTAGCCTCTCCCGAAGTGAGCTGCAACGCCGCCCCCGAAG
>NZ_JBVVOZ010000217.1:0-273 GCF_055807395.1 Bradyrhizobium sp. Kon10
TTCTCCGTCGATTGCCAAAGCATAGAAATCTCGGTCCGGCATCCAGAAATGCGTTTCCACCGCCTCACGGATCCTCTCTGCCAGGGCGCTCCAGTGCGCCGCCTTTGCATCGTCGCCGCGTCTGGCGGCCAGCGCGGCCATACCTTGATATGCGGCGAAGACATAACCTTGCACCTCGACCAATGCGATCGGCCCTTTGGGGATCGTGCCGTCGGCATGGAAGATGGCATCGGCGCTGTCCTTCCAGCCTTGGTTGAACAGACCCGTGTCGGC
>NZ_JBVVOZ010000218.1:0-273 GCF_055807395.1 Bradyrhizobium sp. Kon10
GGGCTGGAGGCCGAGAAGGTGGTGAAGACGCCCATCAACCCGGGCGTCTGGTTGGCCTTGCCGGCGATTTCGTTGGCCAGCGCCAGAATCGGCCGCATGTCGGCGCTGTTGCGCTCCTGGAGCATCATCTTGAAGCCGCCGGAGTTGCCGATGCCCCGCACTGGCGGCGGCGGCAGCGCGATGATGAAGGCCTCCTGGATGCTTTGCAGGCTGCCAAACAGCGTGCCGATGATCTTGTCGGAAGTATCGCCGCTCTCGAGCCGTTCCTCGAAG
>NZ_JBVVOZ010000219.1:0-272 GCF_055807395.1 Bradyrhizobium sp. Kon10
TCCTGTTCTACGTGTTCGTCGCGATCTTCCTGGTGTTGCTGATCCTGGGGCTCACGATATTCAGGGCGTAGCGGGGCTCGCGTCGGCCATCGCTGCCGTCATGGCCGGGCTTGTCCCGGCCATCCACGCCTCGCCGCGCTGTCCAAGAACGTGGATGCCCGGGACAAGGCCGGGCATGACGAACTCTCGGCAGCTACCCAACTTCCTCGATCTTCACCTTGTCGGGATAGAAGGCGAGATGGCCCGAAATCTCGGTCATCGCCGGGAAGGGC
>NZ_JBVVOZ010000220.1:0-272 GCF_055807395.1 Bradyrhizobium sp. Kon10
CCAGGCCGTATAATCTTCCTGCGTGTCGACCATGACCACACCATGCATCAAAGGATGCCCCTGGCCGCAAAGTTCGGCGCACAGGACCTGGAAGGTTCCGGTCTTGGTCGGGGTGAACCAGAAATAGGTGACCGAGCCCGGGATCATGTCCATCTTGGCGCGGAATTCAGGGACATAGAAATCATGCAGCACGTCGATCGAGCGAAGCAGCATCTTGACCGGCTTGCCGACCGGCAGATGCAGATCGGCGGCTTCGACGACGACATCGTCCT
>NZ_JBVVOZ010000221.1:0-272 GCF_055807395.1 Bradyrhizobium sp. Kon10
GTCATTCGCGGGCCCAATGTCACCGCCGGCTACGAGAACAATCTGGACGCCAATGCCACCGCCTTCGCGCATGGCTGGTTTCATACCGGCGACCAGGGCATGCTCGACGATGACGGTTATCTGCGCGTCACCGGCCGGCTCAAGGAGATCATCAACCGTGGCGGCGAGAAGATCTCGCCGCTCGAGGTCGACGACGTGCTGATGGATCATCCGGCGGTGGCCCAGGTCGTCACCTTCGCCACGCCACACGACAAGCTCGGCGAGGAGGTCGC
>NZ_JBVVOZ010000222.1:0-271 GCF_055807395.1 Bradyrhizobium sp. Kon10
GCCTCCTCAGGCATCGGCCAGGCCACGGCGGAGCGGCTCGCCAACGCCGGCTACAAGGTGTTCGGCACCAGCAGGCGGGGCGCGCAGCCGGGCAAGCAGCCGTTCGAGATGCTGGCCCTCGACGTCACCAGCGATGCGTCGGTGGAAGCCGCCGTCGGCGAAGTGATCCGGCGCGAGGGCCGCATCGACCTGCTGGTGAATAACGCCGGCTTCGGCGTTGCCCCTGCCGGCGCGGAAGAGAGCTCGATGGAGCAGGCGCGCGCGATTTTCG
>NZ_JBVVOZ010000223.1:0-271 GCF_055807395.1 Bradyrhizobium sp. Kon10
CTTCACCTGCACCGGGAAGGCTTACACGCAGTTTCCGAACCGCAGTAGCTACCGCGTCATGCTGGACGACCTTAGCGACCCGGCCGTTCGCAAGCGGCTGGCGGCGATGTGGACTGCGCCGCTCAGCCTGGATCCGTCCAAGGAAGCCCTTAAGGTCACGCGTCAGATCGGCGATCTGCTTGCGACGCTGGCGCGCCGCCTGGAAGACCGCGGCCATGAGGCGTCGAAGACGTCCGCATTCCTCATGCGGCTGCTGTTCACGATGTTCGCT
>NZ_JBVVOZ010000224.1:0-271 GCF_055807395.1 Bradyrhizobium sp. Kon10
TGAGGTTAATCCGAACATTGACTTGAGACCGCTGCGCGCTTGCGCATTCATGGCAAGGCCGGACAGGGCTGGTCTTATCCCCAAATCGAATCCTCAAGACCACAATTTCAATTGTCCGGCACGGGCCGCCAGCGATACGCCCTAGGTCTGGCGGCCCACCCTTCTTTGCAAGGATGGTGACGCGGATGCCGTTCGAAAAACTTTCAGACCACTACATCACGCACATGTACGAGAGCATCCGCGATCAGGTCCGAGCCGATGCCAAGTCTGG
>NZ_JBVVOZ010000225.1:0-271 GCF_055807395.1 Bradyrhizobium sp. Kon10
CTGCCCGCGCCAGGCATCGACCAGGAACGCGATCTGCGTGAAGGTGTAGAAGGAGATGCCGACCGGCAGCAGGATGTGGACCGCAAAATGCGTGCCGGCCAGCGCATTGACGTTCTCGGCGACGAAGCCGGCATATTTGAAGACGCCGAGCACGAAGAGATCGCCGACGACCCCGAGGGCAAGTGCGGCCTTTCGTTGCGACGGAGCAAGCTTCGCCACGATGAGGAGGTGGCCTATGCCATAGTTGAAGGCGATCGATATCAGCAACAGG
>NZ_JBVVOZ010000226.1:0-271 GCF_055807395.1 Bradyrhizobium sp. Kon10
CTGTCTTCAACGGGTCGATCTTGCCGCTCTTGAACAGCAGCCGGTCATAGGGTTCGAAGTCGCGATCGAAATCGGCAAAGCTGCTCGACCAGATGTTGTCAGGCGTTTTGTTGCGCTGGTCGAACGACAGGCCGTCGCCGAACACGCTCGGCCGGTGGAGTATCTCCTGGAGTTCGAACTGGAACTCGACCCAGGCCTGGCCGCTGTTGTTGAGCACGTCGACGCGCATATACATGAGGCCATTGGCAAATTGGCCCGCAGTGCCGAAGGG
>NZ_JBVVOZ010000227.1:0-271 GCF_055807395.1 Bradyrhizobium sp. Kon10
TGGCAGTTGAACACCGTGGTCTTGCCGGCACCGTTGGGGCCGATCAGCGCGACTACTTGTTTTTGCTTGACGGTCAGGGCGACGCCGTTGACCGCGAGCAGGCCGCCGAAGCGCATGCTCAGATTTTCGACTTTCAGGATCTCGCGGCTCATTTGCGCAGCTCCATGTGTGGACGTTGCATGGGCAGCAGGCCTTGAGGGCGCCAGATCATCATCAGCACCATCATGGCGCCGAACATCAACATGCGGTATTCGCTGAACTCACGCATCAT
>NZ_JBVVOZ010000228.1:0-271 GCF_055807395.1 Bradyrhizobium sp. Kon10
GTGCGCGTGCTGTGTCCCCATTGCAAGCGCGCCGTGGCGCAAGCCTGCGAAGCCGTCGGCTGCGTGGAGTGCCGCGACAGTGGCTATCGAGGCAGAGCCGGGCTCTACGAAATCATGCGCCTGGACGAAACCCTCAAGGCGCTGATCACCCCCGGCGCGGACGTGCAGGCCTTGCGTCATGCGGCCCTTGGGCAAGGCATGCACAGCCTGCGGATGGCCGGCCTGCAAAAGGTGAAGGCCGGGCTGACGACAATGGCCGAAGTACTCAGGG
>NZ_JBVVOZ010000229.1:0-270 GCF_055807395.1 Bradyrhizobium sp. Kon10
CGATGGTGATCGTGCTGATCGCAGCCATGGCTTTAACCGCCCTTACCGGATGGTTGATGACCACGGACGCCTTTTTCGGCGTGTCGTGGGTCGAAGCGGCACACAGCCTCGCCGCGCACGGCTTGTTGCTGCTTGTTTTCCTTCACATCGGCGGTGTCGTGCTGGCAAGCTTTCGCCATCGCGAAAACCTGGTTAGAGCCATGGTTACAGGGCAAAAGCGCAAGGCGGAGCCGACCGATATCGCGTGAGCCTGATCTCACCCGACCCAGG
>NZ_JBVVOZ010000230.1:0-270 GCF_055807395.1 Bradyrhizobium sp. Kon10
TTTTCAGCAGCGACGGCGAGAGCTACGTGCTCACCAACGAGGTACGGGAGCTGTGCGTCTTTTCTCCTCACAGCGTCGACCGCGACCCGCCCTTTTCGCGCATGGACATGATTTCATGCCGCAACCTGCTGATCTATTTCGGCTCGAACATTCAGAACCGGGTCATTCCGATCTTCCATTATGCGCTGAAGCCGGGCGGTTATCTTTTCCTCGGCACGTCCGAAAGCATCGGCCAGCACGACAACCTCTTCGCCACCGTCGACAAGAAAC
>NZ_JBVVOZ010000231.1:0-270 GCF_055807395.1 Bradyrhizobium sp. Kon10
GGTGCTCGACGGCCAGTCCCTGGAGCTTGAGCTGGACAGCCCGGCCATGAACCTGGTGGGTTTTGAACACGCGGCGACCAGTGCCGCCGACAAGGCCAAGGTCGCCGCCGCGCGCAAACAGCTGGAAGATCCGCTGGCGCTGTTCAGCCTGCCCAAGGCCGCCGGTTGCGTCGTCAGCTCCCAGGAACTCAACAGCCCGCTGTTCGGCGACAAACCGCAAGCCGATCATGATGACGACGACGATGACCACGCCACCGATGGCAAAGGCGC
>NZ_JBVVOZ010000232.1:0-270 GCF_055807395.1 Bradyrhizobium sp. Kon10
CATCATCGAACAGGACATGCAGTCGAGGACATGGGCGATGGGCGAGGCCTTCACGATGGCCGATTGCGCCGCCGCCCCGGCATTGTTCTACGCCAACAAGGTCGAGCCGTTCGGCGACAAATATCCGGCGGTGAGACGCTACCACGACCGCTTGCCGCAACGCCCGTCTGTCGCCCGCGTGATCGAGGAAGCGCAGCCCTATTTCAAGCTCTTCCCCTACAACAACGGCTAAGCCCGATGCTGCAGGATACCGCCCAGCTCGACCTGATG
>NZ_JBVVOZ010000233.1:0-270 GCF_055807395.1 Bradyrhizobium sp. Kon10
TCAAATGGCGCGGCAGCGCGTCGGGCATGTGCAGGAAAGGAAGCTGCTCGCGCACATGGGCGTGGTGCGTCGGCTTGAAATAGGCCGGCATGTCCATGGCGCCGAGCATGAAATAGATGTGGTCGGCCAGCCGCTCGTCGACATAGGCGATCGGCGAGCCGCAGATACCGCAAAAGGAGCGCGTCACCGGCCCGTTCTCGAACATCTTCAGCGCCTTGCCCGTGAAGGCGACCTGCTCGGTCAGGAAGCCGACGAAAGCCGACACCGGCG
>NZ_JBVVOZ010000234.1:0-270 GCF_055807395.1 Bradyrhizobium sp. Kon10
GTCGGCCGACGACGTGCTGTCGCCCTTCGTTTGCGGCCACAGCGGCGGCACGAAGGCCAAGGCTGCCATCACGCCGAGCGTCACGCCGGCGAGTGCTCGCGACTGAAGCGGACGGCCAATCATCACGCACCGCGCACGGCGCGATGCACCGCGGCGCGGATGCGGGCATAGGTGCCGCAGCGGCACAGATTGGTGATTGCCGCATCGATGTCGTCATCGGTTGGATGCGGCCTATCTTTAAGCAGCGCGGCGGCGGCCATGATCATGCCG
>NZ_JBVVOZ010000235.1:0-269 GCF_055807395.1 Bradyrhizobium sp. Kon10
TGATGTCGCCAAGCCTGTCGCCCCTGGGATCTGGATCGTCGACAGCGGACCGCTGAGCGTGATGGGCATTCCAGTCCCGGTGCGCATGACGGTTATCCAGCTCGGGAATGGCGGTCTCCTGCTGCATTCACCAACACGGTTCGCTTTTGAGCTGAGAAAGCAGCTCGAGCAGATTGGTCCGATAGTGCATCTGGTTGCGCCAAACAGTGCACACTGGACCTTCCTCAAGGAGTGGCAGAACCATGTGCAGGGAGCGTCGACTTGGGCCG
>NZ_JBVVOZ010000236.1:0-269 GCF_055807395.1 Bradyrhizobium sp. Kon10
ATATGTCGGTTAAGGCCCGCCAGTGTTTGTGTCTATGGTCTGGTAGTGGCATTCGGCAGCCAGCGACAGCGAGTAAAGCTTCGGCATCATCGGCTTTGCTTGCCGCCCAAATGGTCGAAATTGCGATACGCTATTATGCCTCCTCATTGGGAACAGGAATGTCTGCTCTGGCGTAGAAACCTAGCACGGGTCCGAGATCAAAGGTCGTTCCTGGCGCAAGGCGCCGGACGGACGTGGGCCATGTTTCGGTTGAGATGCCGTCGATGCCT
>NZ_JBVVOZ010000237.1:0-269 GCF_055807395.1 Bradyrhizobium sp. Kon10
GACAGCGCCACGCAATTTTCGAGGATCTCGGCCACGCCATCGCGGTCGAACGGGATCGTCATGCGCAGCTTTTCCAGTCCGCCGAAGAAGCGATCGAGATGCAGGTCGAGGCGGAAGAAGCGACCGGCCCAGACATGCACCGTGTCGTAGGTGGCGTCGGAATGCAGGAAGCCCCAATCCAGCACCGAGATCTTGGCCTGCGACATCGGCAGATATTGCCCGTCCAGGAAGGCAACGCCGTCCGGATAGGAGTGCGGGTCTATGTGATG
>NZ_JBVVOZ010000238.1:0-269 GCF_055807395.1 Bradyrhizobium sp. Kon10
CCTTCGGTCTGCCGCGCCAACCGTCAAGCAATGGAAACAGTTTTAGACTACGCAAGGCCTCGAGAATAATAACACGCGAAGCAGGCAATAGGATTGTGGCAGAATTCATCGCGAAACAATCTTCGGTGTGAAGTTCATTTGTGTGTCAGCACCTGATCTGATATGGGAAATAAGCTTCGTGGTTTCGCTCATGGCCGTGTAATATTCATCGGCAACCTGGTCCACGATTTTCCCCGCCGCTTGGATTTCGGAAGCGGCGGAGACGGTAT
>NZ_JBVVOZ010000239.1:0-268 GCF_055807395.1 Bradyrhizobium sp. Kon10
GTCTCGCCGATAATGGCAGCGATACCAGCCCTTGTGATTGGCCGTATAAAAAAAGCGCCTGTGTTTATTTGGGTACTTGATCTTTGGCCTGAGACACTTAGAGCTGTAGGGGTCTTAAAAAATACAGCGCTGCTTTCGTTAGTAGGGAAATTGGTTTCTTGGATCTATAATCGTGCTGATTATTTACTGCTTCAATCTCACGGCTTCCTTGAAAGCGTCAAACGTTACTGTACACGTGATATGCCTTCTGAGCGATTGGTATATTTTC
>NZ_JBVVOZ010000240.1:0-268 GCF_055807395.1 Bradyrhizobium sp. Kon10
CTATTTCACCAAGCTCGAGACCACGAGGGCGCCGGCGATCGCAGCGACCGTGCCAAGCCCTGCATCAGGCCCTGTTTCAAGCCCCGCACCAACTGCGCCAAGCCCGTCATCCACCATGGCGGCGAAAGCGCCGATGCCCATGCCGGCACCATCGGCTTCGCCGATGGCCGGCAAGTTTCCCGCCGACAGCGTCCCCTTCATCAACGAGCGCATCCGCAACTACCTGGCCGGCGACTATTCCGCTGCCAGCGACTACAAGGCGTTCGCG
>NZ_JBVVOZ010000241.1:0-268 GCF_055807395.1 Bradyrhizobium sp. Kon10
CGGCGGACAGGCCGATCAACGCGCCGCCAAAGAGCGACGCAATCGGCGTAAAAGGTGTGACAACCATGATGATCCTCCGGGTCGAGAGCAATTCTGTCGTATCCATCGGCACATCCGGCGGATGCTCAACGAGACGTTAATATTACCACTCGAATTGAAGCGGCGTTCCAACGGTATTTTCCAATCTTTGCGCTAATCATGGCCTCCTGAACGGGGACGACGGGACGTGGTCGATATCGCGCACCAGGCTGCGATCAATCCGGCATCG
>NZ_JBVVOZ010000242.1:0-268 GCF_055807395.1 Bradyrhizobium sp. Kon10
GATCGGTTCGGTGGCGGTCGGCAAGCGCGCCGACCTGGTGCTGTGGAACCCGGCCTTCTTCGGCGTCAAGCCGGACATGGTGCTGATCGGCGGCATGATCGCCGCCGCCCCGATGGGCGATCCCAACGCCTCGATCCCGACGCCGCAGCCAATGCACTACCGGCCGATGTTCGGCGCCTATGGCAAGGCGATGACAAACTCGTCGGTAACCTTTGTCTCGAAAGCCGCGCTCGATGCCGGCCTGCGCGGCAGGCTCTCCGTCGACAAG
>NZ_JBVVOZ010000243.1:0-267 GCF_055807395.1 Bradyrhizobium sp. Kon10
GGATACCTGGTTCATCGGCTACACGCCCAATCTCGTTGTCGGCCTTTATATGGGCTACGATCAGCCGAAAGGTCTTGGCAAGGGCGCGACCGGCGGCGGTCTCGCAGCGCCGATCTTCAAGGACTTCATGCGCGTGGCGCTGGACGGCACGCCCAATGTCGATTTCCAGGTTCCCGAAGGCATGAAGCTGATCGCCATCAATCGCAAGACCGGCATGGCTGCCAACCCAGACGACGCTGGCGCCTTTATCGAAGCCTTCAAGCCGGG
>NZ_JBVVOZ010000244.1:0-267 GCF_055807395.1 Bradyrhizobium sp. Kon10
CAAGCCGGCTACGCGCATGCCGAGCGCGTGCTGTCAGAAAAACCGTGGGAGGGCGACGTCGACATGCTGCAGGGCGTCGTGATCCACGAATCGAACGAATGAAAACCATCCGGTTTCCCGATCCCCGCGAGGAGCTATTGCAATGCATGCCGTGACATCGATGACGCCACCAATCGCAGTCGTGCCAGGCACGGCGCCGGAGAAGGACATGTTCGCCGGTATCCCGGAAACGCCGTCCCACAAGGATGCCTCGCTGCATCGGGTGCT
>NZ_JBVVOZ010000245.1:0-267 GCF_055807395.1 Bradyrhizobium sp. Kon10
TCAAGCCAACTCACTCGCAGCTTGCCGCTTGAAACTCACAACTCGCCGCTAGGCGTCCACCATCTTCATGGCTTCTTCCACATCCACCGCCACCAAACGCGAACAGCCAGGCTCATGCATCGTCACGCCCATCAACTGATCGGCCATTTCCATGGCGATCTTGTTGTGGGTGATATAGATGAACTGCACGGTCTGGGACATCTCCTTGACCAGCCGAGCGTAGCGTCCAACGTTAGCGTCATCCAGCGGTGCGTCAACCTCATCGAG
>NZ_JBVVOZ010000246.1:0-267 GCF_055807395.1 Bradyrhizobium sp. Kon10
GCGAAACCAAGACGCATAATGGTTCGACAGCCGGAGACCCAGACATCGGAGCCAGCTACCCGGCCTCGATCAGGGCGGCTAAGGCTGACAACCCGGCTCCGCAGGCTCAACAGGCCCCTCACAGAATAGACGCGGAAGCCTCCTTGGGCATTCAATTGCCTGATGGCGACCCGCAGGTTGGCCGCCCGGGAGAGCAATTCGACGATGGTCAATCTTGGACCGCAGAGATCGCAGCTTCGCTCGATGGGCCAAGGGGACCGGACTACG
>NZ_JBVVOZ010000247.1:0-267 GCF_055807395.1 Bradyrhizobium sp. Kon10
TATCTCGCGGGTTACCTTTCGATCATTTCCGCCGATCCGGCTCTGACGAGCAATGAGAGCACCTCCGGAAAGCGCATCGGCGTGATCCAGGGGACGCTGCAGGAAATCTATGCCGAGAAGAATCTGAAGGGCGACATCGTCAAGTTCCCCGACAACAACACCGCGGTGGCGGCGCTGAACAACGGGACGATCGACGGCCATTTCACCGACTATGAGTCGGCCAAGCAGTATGTAGAACGCTATAAAAACCTGAAGATAACAATGAAC
>NZ_JBVVOZ010000248.1:0-267 GCF_055807395.1 Bradyrhizobium sp. Kon10
ACTTTCCTGCAACGTTGGTGATTGGCGAAACCATCGATGAGAGCGTCCTTCTCCCCGTCCCTATACGGGGAGAAGTGCCAGGCAGGGCGATGAGGGGCAGCGCAAACCTCAAGCGATTGCCCTCCACCTGCCCTCCACGCTCCTTGACAATCCACCCGCAATGTTCTCTTTATGTTCCATACAAACCTCAAGACATGCGGCGTTCGAACCGCCGCGGGCGAACGGGCCGGATGGAAGCCAACATCCTCCACGCGGATCTGGATGCCT
>NZ_JBVVOZ010000249.1:0-266 GCF_055807395.1 Bradyrhizobium sp. Kon10
GAAAAGCCGCGGGCGATCACTATTTCCGCATCTACCAGCATCTGCGTCGAATTGCGGCTGAGCGAGTTGGGGCTGGTCCGATAGAAAGCGAGCGGCTCGTCGACCATCACCCAACGTTTGCCGAGACGTGCGAGGCGCTGCCACAGATCCCAGTCCTCGCAGGTGCGCAGCGACACATCGAAACCGCCCAACTCGACAATTGTCTCCCGGTCGACGAGCAGCGCGTGAGTGCGGATGGCGCACCGGCGGGCGAATGTTTGGAAGGG
>NZ_JBVVOZ010000250.1:0-266 GCF_055807395.1 Bradyrhizobium sp. Kon10
GCTGCGCTTGCGCGCCTAAACCTCATACGGCGAGAACACTCTACCGTCCAACCGTTGTAAACAACCTTTGGAAGTTTTGGGTATGGCTTTGTCTCCTAGGAGACGCGACGACGGAGGAGTGCAGGACCGCCTGATGGGCGGCGTCATCGCATAAATTCAATGTCGTATACGATGGAGCGTTGCGCCAGCTTCATAATGGATAATAAATCCGCAATCTTGTCATAGAAGTGATAACAAACTCCAATATGGACACGTCCACGGAGGAG
>NZ_JBVVOZ010000251.1:0-265 GCF_055807395.1 Bradyrhizobium sp. Kon10
GAACAGGAACGATGCCTTGACGTCCATTTCCCAGTTTGCCGAAAAGTCCTCCCAGCTCTGTTCCTGGACGGGCGCGGACGGAGCTAGGGCGCCGGCGCAGATCACAAGGACGTCTGGTTCAAGCGCGGCGAAAACCGCTTCGGGTGCGGTCTCGTTGGTGGCGTCGACCGCCAGCGTCTTCACGCCTGATGTCTCCCAGGAGAGCTCTTGCAGGGCTTCTGTGCCACGACCACCTGCAAGCACTGTTGCCCCTTCGCCAAGCGCG
>NZ_JBVVOZ010000252.1:0-263 GCF_055807395.1 Bradyrhizobium sp. Kon10
TGGATTTGATGGAAAACAGGCGCGGTCCATAACCCGAACGCCGCCAAAATACAAGCTTTTTGGCAATGCCAAGATCGGGGCCAGGGCCGGGGCCGGGGCCAAGGCCGTCTGGGCGCGCGCCGCCTGCGACGATACGGCACCGATCACAATTGCTTGCTTGCAGCATCATACCCTTGGATTGCCGTAAAACCGGCGCTATCTCGAATGACGAAGGTCAGCCGGTTATTTCAAGCCGACCGATAGTCACGCGCATTTAGACGACC
>NZ_JBVVOZ010000253.1:0-263 GCF_055807395.1 Bradyrhizobium sp. Kon10
ATGTTCATCAGGAAGCCGACGATGCTGGTGTCGTGCGCCTTTTCGGCGTAGGTCGCCACCTGCGTGGCGTCGAGCGTGGCCGGATCGACATGCATGCCGGCGCCCGGCTGCACCACGTTCGACACGACAAGGCCGACGACAAGCGCCAGCGTCGAGAATGCCAGGAAGTAGATCATCGCCTTGCCGGCGACGCGGCCCACCTTCTGCAGGTCGGAAACGCCGGCGATGCCGGTCCCCACCGTCAAAAAGATCACCGGCGCGAT
>NZ_JBVVOZ010000254.1:0-262 GCF_055807395.1 Bradyrhizobium sp. Kon10
CCACAGGTTGCCAACGTGGACGCTTCGTACCGTAGAATGGTTCGAACAATGGATAGCCGACAAAGGTCCCCGCTGCTGAGCACGTCGGACGCGACGGCGCAGGAGGCCAACCTGGGTCAACAGACCCGACGATAGTTGTGGCACCCTCTGGCCTCCCCGAAAAGCTACAGCTAACGGTGTAAGAGAGAGGACCAGGCGTTGTCCCGAGAAACGGTTGGTCGTCAAACCCGAGCCCTAGGAGTTTGGAGGTGCCGAAGTTGCT
>NZ_JBVVOZ010000255.1:0-262 GCF_055807395.1 Bradyrhizobium sp. Kon10
CCCCAAGGCCGCCGCAGCGGTGCGTTTCGCCGCCAAGATTGCGCGCGACCGCGGCCATATCGGTGACGAGGATCTCAGCGCCGTCAGGCTCGCAGGCTACGACGATGCGCAGATCATCGAGATCGTCCAGCATGTCGCTCTCAATGTCTGGACCAACTATGTCAATGAGGTTGCCAGGACGGAGATCGACTTTCCTGTCGTTTCTGCCCGCAAGGCAGCCTGAATTCAGCGACCACTGTGTCGGCTTTTTGGAAAATCCGAT
>NZ_JBVVOZ010000256.1:0-262 GCF_055807395.1 Bradyrhizobium sp. Kon10
ATTCAGCTTAGGGTGAAGGTGGGTATTTTGGTCCACTTCGTCATCCCAGGCGAAGCAGGAGCGAAACGACGTCGCGGCGCATAAGCGGCTATGTGCAATCGCATATCGGGCCAATTTTCTCATTCCAGTAAACCCGGCCTTATACATTGCCTGTCAAATGAAGAAGACGTTTTGGAGTTGGCCGATGTTGAGATTTGCCTGGCTTGCTTTTGCTCTATTCTCTCTTGCATTCGCGAGCGCTGGTCCTGCCGCGGCTGCTGAT
>NZ_JBVVOZ010000257.1:0-262 GCF_055807395.1 Bradyrhizobium sp. Kon10
TGACAGACGACGACGTCCGTGCGCTTGCGGCCTACTTCTCCCTATCCGCCGCTCCGTCCGCAACCGGAACGCGATAAGCGCGTTTGCGTTCATTCGACCTTCCGAGGTGCTGGTGAAAAACTTGCTTACCGCCCTTCTCGTGCTGATCATTCTTCTTGTCGTCGCCGGCGGGGCCGTCTTCTTCCTATCCCGCGAAGAGGCGACAGTTCCGATCGCGGAGACCTATGGCACCAACCCGACCCTGCCGGAGCCCAATCCGACC
>NZ_JBVVOZ010000258.1:0-262 GCF_055807395.1 Bradyrhizobium sp. Kon10
GCACGGCGGCGAGGGCAGGGGACAGCGTCAGCGAGTTGAACGCCGAGATCACGGTCGAGATCGCAATGGTCAGGGCGAACTGTTTGTAGAACTGGCCGGTCAAGCCGCTGATGAAGGCGGCCGGGATGAACACCGCACACAGCACCAGCGCCGTGGCGATGATCGGGCCGGTCACTTCACTCTTGGCCTTTTCAGTGGCCGGGAACGGTTCCAGGCCCAACTCGATATTACGTTCGACGTTCTCCACCACCACGATGGCGTC
>NZ_JBVVOZ010000259.1:0-262 GCF_055807395.1 Bradyrhizobium sp. Kon10
TTGGAAGCTGCGGCTGGCGTCGCCATCGGCTCAACGCGCATCGTCTGCGTCGCGACGGAAACCGCAGGATCGATCTTCGGGCTCGGCAGCTACAAGGGCTGCTCCCCTCGCCTCGCGGGCCTGATGTGGGGCGCGGAGGATCTCTCGGCCTCGCTCGGCGCTACTGAAAAGGCGTCGGGCGGCGTGTTCCACAGCCCTTATCGCCTGGCGCGCGATCTCTGCCTGATGGCGGCGGCCGCGGCCGAGGTCGCGCCGATCGACA
>NZ_JBVVOZ010000260.1:0-261 GCF_055807395.1 Bradyrhizobium sp. Kon10
GAACGGGACCGCCGAGCGAGCGTCGCAGCGCGACAGGCCTGAGGTCCTCAGCAAGTCTTCCAGGCCCAATATCGCTCTACGACCGCAGGCGGTGGTGCCGTTCTGGGCACCAACAGGGAGATTCACCATGAAAGTCGCTGAGATAATGACCCCCAACGTCCATCTCGCCAGTCCTGGCGAGTCGCTGCAGAAAATCGCGAAACGAATGGCGGTTGACGACGTCGGATTTCTGCCGGTCGGAGAAAACGACCGACTCGTCGG
>NZ_JBVVOZ010000261.1:0-261 GCF_055807395.1 Bradyrhizobium sp. Kon10
CGACGAGTTCGGCACGCCGCGCCGCACCGAACTCTCAGAGGGCGGGGCTGATATGGAAGACGAGGACCTGATCCAGCGCGAGGACATGGTCGTGACGGTCAGCCATTCCGGCTACATCAAGCGTGTGCCGCTGTCGCTCTACCGGGCACAGCGCCGCGGCGGCAAGGGCCGCTCCGGCATGTCGACCAAGGAAGAGGATTTCGTCACCCGGCTGTTCGTCGCCAACACCCACACGCCGGTGCTGTTCTTCTCCTCGCGTGG
>NZ_JBVVOZ010000262.1:0-261 GCF_055807395.1 Bradyrhizobium sp. Kon10
CTCGAGTCGAACCTTCGAATACGAATCGCTCAGGCCTACGGCGGAGGCCCCGCCCACACGGGCAAGGTTCAAACCTGGCAACAAGGTTGTGGTACGGCGCGACATCGCCACAATGCACACGCGGCTGACGGGATATGTCCGGGGCCGGCCCGGGGTCGTCGACAGCGTGATCGGACCACAGCCTTTGCCCGACGAGAAAGCTGTCGGCACGATACGGCGCGAGCAGACATACGTCGTGCGGTTTCGCATGTCGGATCTTTG
>NZ_JBVVOZ010000263.1:0-261 GCF_055807395.1 Bradyrhizobium sp. Kon10
GATAATGCGTGACGTCGATGTCGGCGGGCAGGGTCGGCAGCAGGTCGCCGGCATGGCCAACCGCGCTGATCTGGCCGTTGTCGATCACCAGCAGGCCGTCTTCGAAATACTCGTAGGACGCGTCGATGCCGACCTCGGCGGGATCGGCGATGCTGTGCAGGATGGCGGCACGGTAGGCTTTGCGAGTCAAGGGCATGGTTATCTCAATTCTTGGCTTGGCTGCGGCGTGAGACCGGCAGCAATTTGGCAATGGGTTCGGCG
>NZ_JBVVOZ010000264.1:0-260 GCF_055807395.1 Bradyrhizobium sp. Kon10
CGGCAGCGGCACTCGTCTCGGAAAACAAGCAGAAGGCCTATCCGGCCAGCGTTGATTCGATCCCGACCTCGGCCAACCAGGAAGACCACGTCTCGATGGCAGCACATGGCGCGCGCCGGTTGATCGGCATGGTTGAGAATGCGACGGCGGTCGTCGGCATCGAATTGCTGGCCGCCGCGCAAGGCTGCGATTTTCATGCGCCGCTGGCGTCGAGTGCGCCGCTCGAAGCGGTGCGCAGGCTGGTCAGGGCCGAGGTGCCG
>NZ_JBVVOZ010000265.1:0-260 GCF_055807395.1 Bradyrhizobium sp. Kon10
TGCGCCTCTATTGCGATACCGACGCTACCGTGCCGAGCGGCACCGAGACCGGCAAGCGCCTCAAGCAGCGCATGGCGCTCGGCTTCACCTTCCTCAAGATGGATCTGGGGCTGATGCAGATCGCCGATGTCCCCGGTGCGGTCGTGTCTCCTGCCGGCTCACTTGAAGGGTACCGCGTCCAGCCCGGCCGCGGCCCGGTCAAGACTCTTGAAGAGCGACGCGCCCGCAACGCCGCCTACGATTTGCATAACGTCCCCCAC
>NZ_JBVVOZ010000266.1:0-260 GCF_055807395.1 Bradyrhizobium sp. Kon10
CCACATGCGGTTGGCGGTCTTGAGCTTCAGATCCTCGGTGAGGAACGGGAATGAATGGAGGTAGCCCGTGCACAGGATGATGGCGTCGACATCCCTGGTGCTGCCGTCCTTGAAATGCGCGGTCTTGCCGACGACCTTCTGCAGCAGCGGCACTTCCTGCCAGTTGTCAGGCCATTTGAAGCCCATCGGCTTCGAGCGGTAGCTGGAGGTGATCGATTTGGCGCCGTATTTGTAGCATTGCGAGCCGATATCCTCGGCCG
>NZ_JBVVOZ010000267.1:0-260 GCF_055807395.1 Bradyrhizobium sp. Kon10
TCGCCCAGATTCTTTATGTAGAGGCATACCAGCTAGCGCAAAGGACCGGCAGATTCGATGGCGCTGTCGTTAGGGTGTTGATACTTCAGACATTGCTTGGAGCGATATTGTTTTTCGTATTGCTATTGTTCGGCGTGCAAATGTTTTCGCTTGTGCTTGGATCACAATGGGCCCAGTCAGGTCATTTGGCCGAATTATTTGCGCCCTACGTTGCTGTACACTTCGTTCTATCCTCTCTTGCCCCTGTACCAGTTATCGCG
>NZ_JBVVOZ010000268.1:0-260 GCF_055807395.1 Bradyrhizobium sp. Kon10
TCATCACCGTCGAGGCATCAGGCGAGGTGGTGACACGCGACACATCTGGCGTCTCCGGGCCACATCAGGGTTTCGCGCCGCTCTGGCTGTTTGGCCATGAAACCCCGTTGACCACGGTCGGCAGCGGCATTCGCGAACTCGCGGCCTCGGTCGGCGAGGGGACTGATATCGAAAGATTGCACCGGCTGATGGCGGTGATCGGCGAGCGCGTCGCCTATACGCCGGGCACCACCAATGCGGCGACGCCGGCCGAGGACGCG
>NZ_JBVVOZ010000269.1:0-260 GCF_055807395.1 Bradyrhizobium sp. Kon10
ATCACTGCTGCCGTGCGATAACGTCTTTGCCATCGAAACCCGCTGGTATCGCGATAACCCTCTGGTGATCCGCGGACCTGGCGCTGGGCGCGACGTCACCGCCGGGGCGATTCAGTCGGATATCAACCGGCTGGCACAGTTGTAGGAATTTCAGAAATGTAATAATGCCCGGTACTCATGTTTTCGGGTTTATGGTTTCTAATGAAATATATTGAATTATCATAGGATTAGGCCGGATTAAGCGTTTACGACGAATCCGG
>NZ_JBVVOZ010000270.1:0-259 GCF_055807395.1 Bradyrhizobium sp. Kon10
CTTTTTCTGTTTTCGATCCAGCCATGATCAATCCACAAACGGTTCGACGATCGTGCGCCTGCCGAGCAGGAAGGCGTCCGCAACGAGACGAAGCGGCGCCAGATCGACGTCGCTCGCCCCTGTCGCGGCGAGCGTGACGAAGCGCCGGTAAAGCTCCCGATATTCCTCATCGGGCGCCTCGGCAACGGTCTTGCCGTCGATCGCCATGATCCGGCCGCCGCGGGATAGCGTCATCCGGCCCTGGTCGGTTTCGACCAGG
>NZ_JBVVOZ010000271.1:0-259 GCF_055807395.1 Bradyrhizobium sp. Kon10
TGCGGCGCGAATTCTGCCGGCGGCGCTTCTTGAAGGCGATGACCGTGCGGTTCTTGCCCTGTTCGACGACTTCGGCGGTGACCAGGGCGCCGCCGACGAACGGCGCGCCGAACGTGACATTCTCGCCCTCGCCATGCGCGAGCACGTGGCCGATCTCAACGATATCGCCGACCTGGCCTTCGACTTTTTCGATCTTCAGGAGATCGTTGGCGGCGACGCGATACTGCTTGCCGCCCGTTTTGATGACTGCGAACATTTT
>NZ_JBVVOZ010000272.1:0-259 GCF_055807395.1 Bradyrhizobium sp. Kon10
CTGCTCGTCTGTCACCGTCTCCAGCCAGTCGGCATGGACGCCGTCGAGCGCCTCCTGCATGGCGATATGCGCCATCGCCGATTTCGGGCCGGCGCCATGCCAGTGCTTTTCATCAGGCGCGAACGAAATGACGTCGCCGGCCCTGATCGCCTGTACCGGCTCGCCCCAGCTTTGCGCGAGGCCGGCGCCTGATATGACATAGAGCGTCTGGCCCAGCGGATGCGTATGCCAATGGGTACGCGCGCCGGGCTCGAAACTG
>NZ_JBVVOZ010000273.1:0-258 GCF_055807395.1 Bradyrhizobium sp. Kon10
TCAATCCGCATGTCGACGAGATGCAGGAATCCAAGCTTGACCTGATCGTCGCCGGCACCTCCGACGCCGTGCTGATGGTCGAGTCCGAAGCCAAGGAACTCGGCGAGGACCTGATGCTCGGCGCCGTTATGTTCGGCCATCGCGGCTTCCAGCCGGTGATCGACGCGATCATCAAGCTGGCCGAGGTCGCCGCCAAGGATCCGCGCGATTTCACCGCGCCGGACTATTCGGCGCTTGAAGCGGAGATGCTGAAGATCG
>NZ_JBVVOZ010000274.1:0-258 GCF_055807395.1 Bradyrhizobium sp. Kon10
AGGGTCTGGATATTGCGCGAAGCCAGCAACTGAAAGGTCGCTTCATCGCCCAGGCGGCGTGCCACGTCTCCGCTGTCGCGCTCTTCCAGGCCCAGCACGGCGAAGTCGACGCCGGCCGCCTTGAGCACTTTGACGAACGCGCGCAGGGTGCGTTGGTTGCGCATGTCGAAGGCACCGTCGCCGACCCAGAACAGTACGTCGGCACTGCCTTTTTCGCTGAGCAGCGGCAGGTTCAGATCCGCCGCCCAATTCAACCGG
>NZ_JBVVOZ010000275.1:0-258 GCF_055807395.1 Bradyrhizobium sp. Kon10
CGTCTCGACCGCCGCCTTCGACGCCGCATAGGGCGCCCAGAAGGCCCGCGCCGAATGGGCGGCGTTGGAGGAAAGCACGATGGCGCGGCCGGCATCGGAGAGCCTGAGCAACGGATCGACCGAGCGAATCAGCCGCCATGTCGAGGTGACGTTAATGGTCATCACCTTCTCGAAGGTCTTGGCCTCGACATGGCCGATCGGCGAGATGACGCCGAGCACCGCCGCATTGGCGACCAGGATGTCGAGCTTGCCCCAGCG
>NZ_JBVVOZ010000276.1:0-258 GCF_055807395.1 Bradyrhizobium sp. Kon10
TCAAGGGTGACGATGACGCCGCGCGCACGGAAGACGACCCCGACATTCTGGACGAGCGGCCGGAATCCATTGCGACCGGCCGCAAGATCGAGGATGTCGCCGGCGAAGAGCCCGGCTGGTCGTCCAAGACGGGACGCATTCGCAAGCGCCGCGGCGGCCGCACGGGGCCCGCTCCACCGGAAGAGCAGCCTGTCACCGTAAGCGTTCCCGAACCGTCAAAGATCAAGGGCGCCAAGAAGGCAGCGCTCCCCGATTTCG
>NZ_JBVVOZ010000277.1:0-258 GCF_055807395.1 Bradyrhizobium sp. Kon10
TAGATGGGGTTACCGATCTCGGCGATCTCAGGAGAATAGACCGTCTTTTTAGTCGCCCAGATTTCCGGGAAGTTCGTCTCTCGCCACTCCGTCCATCCTTGCTGGTGACCGTTCTTCCCGCTGTCGTAGATCTTGTACGACGCCGGCAGGGGGCACGAGTGCATTATTCCCTCGGTCCCGTATGCCGACAGGTCCCAACTCTCCGTCCACGCCAGCGGATCCCATGACATGAAGTCGACCGTGACCAACTTGTCGGGG
>NZ_JBVVOZ010000278.1:0-258 GCF_055807395.1 Bradyrhizobium sp. Kon10
GCTTCCGGAAGAAGTTGGAGGAGGCAAGTCGGGCGGGAGCGGTCGAGCTTCGGATGGATAAGGGGCGGCGAGCCGGCGAGGTCAAATTCGTGCGCATCGCTGACGTGGAGAGACTCTATCGTTTCCTCGAACGAATTCCTTCCGGTGAACGCTCTGCCTCAGCGCTCGATGAACTTTTTCGTCGTGCAGAGCTGTCCACCCCATTCGCAGAGCAGGGTCGAGAAGCTGCGGGGGCCTGGTCCAGGAATCGGAAGTGGG
>NZ_JBVVOZ010000279.1:0-258 GCF_055807395.1 Bradyrhizobium sp. Kon10
TTTCGACCGGCCGGACGCCGCGCCATTCACGCAGGTCCTCGCCGACATTGCCGCCGACGGCCCGGGAGTTTCAGCGAGTGACGCCGCTGCCCTTGGCATCCCCACGCTCGTCATCGGCAATGCCATGGATGCGGTGCATCCGCTGACGGCGGCCCATACGCTCGCGGCGGCGATCCCCGGCGCCACGTTTGCGGAGATCTCTTCCAAGGCGCTCGACAGCGTCAGGCATTTCGCCGAGCTGCAGGCTGATATCACGAC
>NZ_JBVVOZ010000280.1:0-258 GCF_055807395.1 Bradyrhizobium sp. Kon10
GCGCTTGCCAGCACGATCGCCGAGACGCCAAGACTGCCGGCTAAGACATGAAACAGCCCGCCGAGACCATTGCCAAGGCTCGAAGCGATTCCTTCAGAGCGGCCGCCGGAAAGAGTTCGGGCGGCGACATAGAAAATCCCCGGACCCGGAGTAATCGCCAGAAGGAATGCCGTGAACAGGTAGACGGTGAAGGCGTTGGAATTCAGCATGGAAATGTCCTGATGAAAGACTGTCTATCGAAGTTCAATACAAACTTTG
>NZ_JBVVOZ010000281.1:0-258 GCF_055807395.1 Bradyrhizobium sp. Kon10
CTCCCGTGAGGCCGAAGTCCCCCCGCTCACGGGCATAGCTGGGCGCTTGGAAAGAGCGCTTCGAAACTTCCTTGAGACGTTTCCGGTGTTTGTGGCTGCGGTCTTCCTTGTTCACTTGCTCGGCCGTGAGAGCGCTCTCAGCGAATGGGGAGCTGGTCTCTATGTTTCGGCCAGGTTGGTTTACCTTCTACTCTATGCAGCGGGCGTTCCCTTGCTCCGCTCGCTCGTCTGGAACGCCGCGTTCGTTGGAATTATCCT
>NZ_JBVVOZ010000282.1:0-258 GCF_055807395.1 Bradyrhizobium sp. Kon10
GCCGTGGATCTCAGCATCACAGAGGGCCGGACAGGCCAGGCCATCTCGATCTCTGGGGCTTTTGCCGTGGTTACCAGCTTGCTGGTCGCCGGCCTTACGCGCCGGATCGACGGCAAGCTTGTCGTGACCGGCTTCACGGTCCTCCTGATCGCTTCCCGTCTCGCGGTGACCTTTGCGCCTAACTTCGGGAACGGCGATGTCGATGAAGCCGACCGCACCGAGCGGGCTATCGGAATAAACCAGCGTCATGCCGTCTTC
>NZ_JBVVOZ010000283.1:0-257 GCF_055807395.1 Bradyrhizobium sp. Kon10
CGGTCGAGATTGCAGAAGGCGGCCGACAGGCTGTCGGTCCGATGCTCCCGCGGTGCCCCACCGAGCGACCACAGAGCATTCTGCAGCCCTTCGGCCAATGCGACGAAGCTCTCGCCACCGAGCACGACATGGGCGTGTTCAAACCCGCAATAGGCCAACCGGAAATGATAGAGGCGATGATCGAGCGGCACGCCCGCGATGGTGACCCCAAGCTCGCCCATATCGGTGAAGTCGGAGAGGCCGACCTGGCCCACGTC
>NZ_JBVVOZ010000284.1:0-257 GCF_055807395.1 Bradyrhizobium sp. Kon10
CTTCAGCTCGGAGATCCAGCAGAATAGCAGGGTATCGATATCGGTTAATGCAATGGCTCACAGGTTCACGCATAAATTCTGCGTCGCCGAGACGATCACGACGACATACTCGGTAGCACCGATGCTATGCGCCAGGATGAGGCCAGACTTCGTACCTATGAGCGCAAACTTGAGCAGTCCTTAGATAAGCTGCAATACCGACAACGATGCTTGGAACGGTTATCGGGGTGAGAATCGCCATCGTAACAATGCTACGT
>NZ_JBVVOZ010000285.1:0-257 GCF_055807395.1 Bradyrhizobium sp. Kon10
CGGTGGACGCGGCGCGCAGTGCGGTCGAAGTCCAGCGCGGAATGGCGGCGCAGAACGCCGACGTCTCCCCGGCAATCAGGATCGAATTCCGGATCGGCATCCACATCGGCGACATAATCCTTGATGACAACGACATCTTCGGCGATGGCGTCAACATCGCCGCGCGCCTAGAAAGCATAGCCGACCCCGGCGGCATCTGTATCTCCGACGATGCTCGTCGGCAGATTCGCGGCAAGATAGACGTCGCCTACGACGAT
>NZ_JBVVOZ010000286.1:0-257 GCF_055807395.1 Bradyrhizobium sp. Kon10
CGTCAGACCGCCGGTGATTATGCCGACCCCATCGCAGCGATCACCGCCTCCGAAGCCGACATCCACCCCCAAGGTCGGCATAATCCGGACATCGGCATAATGGACGTTATGCCGACGTCGGCATAAGGTCCACAAGACAGCCAACATGCTCAACAAGGTGCCGAAATCGGTGCAGGCCGCCATGAGGACGGACTTGCGCGAAGTCTTTTCCGCCCCGAACCGAGGCTCAGCCGAGACGGCGATTGCCGTCTTTGTCG
>NZ_JBVVOZ010000287.1:0-257 GCF_055807395.1 Bradyrhizobium sp. Kon10
TGGCAGTTTTTAAGACAAGATCCGCCTCCGGTCAATTCTCCGACAAATCGGCAGCCCGCCGCGAAAGCAGCGCCGACAGCGGGCTGTCCGGCCGCGCCTGCGCGCGTTCCGCGGCAAGCGCCCGTGCCAGCGCATGGTCGCCGGAACGCAGCGCCGCCTCGATCAGCGTCAGGTCGATGACGTCGCGTTGCGCGTGGCTGCCGCCGAAGCGGTGGGCGATCACCCGGATTGGCCGGATCAGGCCCACCGTCTCGGTG
>NZ_JBVVOZ010000288.1:0-257 GCF_055807395.1 Bradyrhizobium sp. Kon10
CTTCATCGGAATGGCGAGCGCCTGCTCTATGATCCCGAGGGCGTCAAGATCATGATGTCCCGCGTATTTGAGGAATGTTCGCAGCGCGGCAAGCCGCGCGTTCCGGCTCCGTACGCTGTTGCCGCGAACCTTCTCCAGATGGTCGAGGAAATCGAGCAGCAGTCGCGCGTTCAGATCGGTGAGCGCGAGTTTGCTCGGAGGCTTGCCGATTGACGTCTCGGCAAACGCCAGAAGCAGTCGGAACGTATCGCGGTAAG
>NZ_JBVVOZ010000289.1:0-256 GCF_055807395.1 Bradyrhizobium sp. Kon10
GTGGCGACAGCGCGGCCTCGATGCGCTCGAAGTCCAGGCTGAAATCCTGCAAGCCTAACTGCACATGCACGCAGCGCCCGCCGGCCAGCTCTACCGAGGGCGCGTAGCTGTCGTAGCAAGGGTCGAAGATGATCACCTCGTCACCGCTGCGGATAACAGCCTGGATAGCGCAGAAAATGCCCTGGGTAGCGCCGGGCGTAATGGTGACCTCAAGGTCGGCATCGACGCTGACACCGTAGCTGTGGGCAATCTTCGC
>NZ_JBVVOZ010000290.1:0-256 GCF_055807395.1 Bradyrhizobium sp. Kon10
CCATCTCTTCAAGCGCGGCCGGCAAGGACGCGTTGCCCTTGCCCGACAGGCCGATGTTCATCGGGAAGGCGTCGAAGGACTGGATCATGCGCGCCAGATGCCACGGCCCCGGCGTGCAGGTCGTCGCCAGCGTGCCATGCGCCGGTCCGGTGCCGCCGCCGAGCATGGTGGTGATGCCTGACATCAGCGCTTCTTCGATCTGCTGCGGGCAGATGAAATGGATATGCGCGTCAAAGCCGCCGGCGGTGAGGATCTT
>NZ_JBVVOZ010000291.1:0-256 GCF_055807395.1 Bradyrhizobium sp. Kon10
GATTTCGAGGCGATCGGCGCGATCGAGCCATTGCCGATAGATTTCGGCGCCGCCAATCACGGCGATCTCGGCGACCGAACGCCGCAGGGCATCGCCGCGCGCGATGGCGTCTGCGGCGGCAGTCGATGTCGCGACGATGGCGCCGGCGGCGCGATAATCCGCATCGCGCGTGACGACGATGTTGGTGCGGCCGGGAAGCGGCCGGGGCAAGGATTCGAAGGTCCTGCGGCCCATGATCACGGGCTTGCCGATCGTG
>NZ_JBVVOZ010000292.1:0-256 GCF_055807395.1 Bradyrhizobium sp. Kon10
TCTGACATTGCGTGCTCCACTTGTGTGAATTTTTGCCATACGAGCGCCATTCGACACCGAACCGCTGAACTCGCTTGAGCCAATTTCATCGCGAGTGTCGCGGCAGGTCAAATATCGAATATTGCCGATATCCATCTGGAATCCAGATCGATCTGATCCTGATGGCCGCAAGAAGACATAGCCCAAATATGGTGAAGAGTTCAGGCCGCGTCAGGTGCCGCGGCTGCCCAGGCCCGACTCTCAATTAATTCTCTGG
>NZ_JBVVOZ010000293.1:0-256 GCF_055807395.1 Bradyrhizobium sp. Kon10
GGTGCACAAACTCCGGCTGGCCCCTGGGCCATGCCGGGCATGGTGCATGGCAATAGGGACGCGGGCGGCACCAGACCGCCGAGGAGGAGTTCTTGGCCGTTCGTTACTACGACTGGATCGCCCATTATGGCCGCCGTACGCCGAACAAGATTGCGGTGATCGACCTCGCGAGCGAGCGCCGCTTCAGCTATGCGCAGCTCGACGCGCGCATCTCGCGTCTCGCGTCATTTCTGCGCCATACGCTGGAAGTCTCGCG
>NZ_JBVVOZ010000294.1:0-256 GCF_055807395.1 Bradyrhizobium sp. Kon10
CAAGATCGGCGAAATGATCGAGCGCAAGGATAATCGACGAACTCGGCCCCGAGCTTTTCGCGGAAGAACGGATCGTCCTTCAGTGCGCTGACCGCATCGCGCAGCGACTTCGGCACCAGCGGCGCCTTGGTTTCGTAGGGCGTGTCGGCCGACGGGCCTGGATCGAGCTTGCGGTCGACGCCGTCGAGGCCGGAGAGAATCTGCGAGGCCATGTAGAGATACGGATTGGCCGCGGGCTCGCCGATGCGGTTTTCCA
>NZ_JBVVOZ010000295.1:0-255 GCF_055807395.1 Bradyrhizobium sp. Kon10
CTCGCCGAGAAAGATCGTCCCGGCGAACAATCCGACCGCAGCCGCGACATAGCCGATCTGGCTGAGATAGACCGGGCCGCCGACCGCCTGCAGCCGGAAGAAGAAGGCGAACATCGCCGCGGCTGACGCGACCTGCCCGACGACCACCAGCGGCACGCCACCGAGCAGGGCGAGCGAACCGCCGCCCTGCAGCGTGAAGATGCCGCAAAGAAGCAGTGCAGCCGATGCCAGATGGCTGCCGACGGCAAGCTCGAT
>NZ_JBVVOZ010000296.1:0-255 GCF_055807395.1 Bradyrhizobium sp. Kon10
TGCCGAGGAGGCGGCCGCCGCCGGATTGACCGCGCCGGCGCTGATCGTCGTCGGCGGCATCGTCGCGATGCGCACGGCATTGGCTGGCGAGCCATGACCCGTGCGATCATCATCGGCGCGCCGCGCTCAGGCTCGGGCAAGACCAGCGTCACCATCGGTATTTTGCGTGCGCTCGCCCGGCGCGGCCTGAAGGTGCGCGGCGCCAAATCCGGTCCCGACTATATCGACCCGGGCTTCCACACCGCCGCGACAGGC
>NZ_JBVVOZ010000297.1:0-255 GCF_055807395.1 Bradyrhizobium sp. Kon10
GGCATGTTCCAGGTCTACCGCGTCGCCGGCGGCGAGGCCGGCATGCGCCATTTCATGGCGCAGTTCGGGCCATGCCTGAAATGGCCATGGACCAAGCTAATGGATGTGCCGGAGTTCAACGACGAGCTGGTCGACCTGATCGCCACCCAGTCGGACGACCAGGCACATGGCCTGTCAATCCGCGAGCTCGAAAAGATCCGCGACGACAATCTGGTCGCGATCATGGAGGCGCTGTCGAAGCAGAACAAAGGCAAG
>NZ_JBVVOZ010000298.1:0-255 GCF_055807395.1 Bradyrhizobium sp. Kon10
GGTTATCTGATCCTTTCGATATCCTGTGAATGGTCGCATTCCGATAACCATCCCCTTGAGATCAGCAAAATTTAACCGACTTTCTTAAGCGCTGCGATAAGATGCCCGCGCTAACGTTTCCCCATAACGAGGCTGGAAAAACCGGCCCGGAGAACCGGAAGACCGGCTCTCAGGAGAGACAGGAAAGGCACAATATGAACACTGGACTGAAGCCAGTCTGCGCCGGGCGCAACATGCGCCTCGACCCATTCCGCC
>NZ_JBVVOZ010000299.1:0-254 GCF_055807395.1 Bradyrhizobium sp. Kon10
GAGGAATTTCACTTAACGCAAATGGAAAATCTGCGTTGACACCCTTCAGTGAAATTTTTACTGTGTTGCCTTCCGTAGACAATCGATCGATCTGGCTAAGACCTCCTTTCGCTATTGATTGTGACTTTTCATCCGAATGCCGCCGTATGGTTTCTACGACATCTTCAGGCGTAACTGTTTTGCCGTTATGAAACTCCACACCATTACGAATTTTAAATAGCCAAGTGACACCATCACTTGACGAAGCTTCTTCT
>NZ_JBVVOZ010000300.1:0-254 GCF_055807395.1 Bradyrhizobium sp. Kon10
CGATATCCCGGGGATAGAGGACGTTCTGGCTCTTCTTCAGGAAATGCCGGCCCTCGGAGATCAGGTCGAAGATTCGGACAGGGGTGATATCGGCGAAGTCAGGCAGTTCCTCCATCGCTGCCAGATAGGCCGGCGCGTAGCGGCGCATGTAGCCGACAAGGATCGTCTTGGCGTAGTTTGGCGTCAGCGCCAGAAGCTCGTCGATCTCGCGCACCGTCAGGCAGGCGGGCTTTTCCAGGAGGACATGCTTGTTC
>NZ_JBVVOZ010000301.1:0-254 GCF_055807395.1 Bradyrhizobium sp. Kon10
CAGATTTGCCAGCAATGGTGAGATGGGTGAGCCCTGCGGGATGCCGCGCCGGTTGTCCCGCGCCTCGGTCGTGCGTGTCTTCCGTCCTCGATCATCGGTTTCTTCGACAGGGCATTCCAGCCACATCTTGATGAGATGCAGCACGCGCCGATCAACGATCCGGCGCGCTACTGACTTCATCAGTTCGGCATGGGGAATGCTCCCGAAGTAGTCCGCGAGGTCGGCGTCCACCACTTCCGGATGACCACGGCACA
>NZ_JBVVOZ010000302.1:0-254 GCF_055807395.1 Bradyrhizobium sp. Kon10
GCCGTTATCTGAAGGAGCGCGTCTCCGAGACGCTCGGCCTGCTCTACGCCGACCATTTCCCGTACCGTCAGATGGCGACCTCGCGGAACATCAGGCGCTCGCCACTGCACGAACATCTGAAGGCGCGCGGCGCGGTGTTCGGCGAAGTCGCCGGCTGGGAGCGCGCCAACTGGTATGCTAGGCCCGGCCAGGAGCGCGAGTAGCGCAACGCAGGCCAATCACCCGTTCACGCCGCTGTTCCAGCCCGCGGATTT
>NZ_JBVVOZ010000303.1:0-254 GCF_055807395.1 Bradyrhizobium sp. Kon10
CGGGTTGTTCGGATGCGTCGTCCAGTTGGCGTAGACCGGCGACACCGGTCTGCCGGTGCGCTGGTCGATTACGCCGGCCGCCAGCGGTTCCATGGTGATGCAGTTCTCGACCGGGCAGACATTGACGCAGAGGTTGCAGCCGACGCATTCGGCCTCGATCACCTCGAAATGCCTGACGCCATCGACGATTGCGGTGATCGCCTGGTGCGAGGTGTCCTCGCAGGCGATGTGGCAGCGGCCGCATTTGATGCAGG
>NZ_JBVVOZ010000304.1:0-254 GCF_055807395.1 Bradyrhizobium sp. Kon10
GACACTGCGCATGGAACTCGACCGCATCGAGTTCACACTGACGACGGGTGAGGAAGTCACCGTACATATTGATGGCAAAGCCACCATTGTTAAGAACCCCGCGAATCCGCTCGCAATGACGAGGTTGAACAAAGACGGTCTCGATGAGGGAATACTTCGCTCGATGGATGGCACCATCCGAGACCCGGGAATCTGATCCTCCATGTCGATCCGCAAGCGCAAATGGAAAACGGCCAAGGGCCTCGAAAAGGAGG
>NZ_JBVVOZ010000305.1:0-254 GCF_055807395.1 Bradyrhizobium sp. Kon10
GCCATGCGCCACGGATTTAAAGGCCGCCGGTTCGCCCGCAGCATAAGCCATCGCAAGTCGATGTTTGCCAACCTTGCCGTATCGCTCATCGAGCATGAGCAGATCCTCACCACCTTGCCGAAGGCGAAGGATCTGCGTCCGATCGTCGAGAAGCTGGTGAATGTCGTCGGCCCGCCTCTTCTGTTGGCGACGCTTCTCCGCCAGTTCACGGGAAAAAAAGGCCAGGCGTGTCGGCACGCCTATTTTCTCCGCAG
>NZ_JBVVOZ010000306.1:0-253 GCF_055807395.1 Bradyrhizobium sp. Kon10
GTCCACTTGGACGCACAAAGTACGCTCTAACATTTTGAATCTGCGCATCGTGCTTTCCGAAAATCGGTTCCGATTTTCGGGCCGATGCGCTAGAGCGACGTGTGTCCACTTGGACGCACAACGTACGCTCTAACACTTTGAAGCTGCGCATCGTGCTTTCCGAAAATCGGTTCCGATTTTCGGGCCGATGCGGTAGGACGCGCGGCGCTGCCGCCTTTTCATCGCCTTCGTCATGTTCTATGTCTGCGGCCAG
>NZ_JBVVOZ010000307.1:0-253 GCF_055807395.1 Bradyrhizobium sp. Kon10
GATCCGCGCCGACGCCGGCGCGGTGCATATGAAGAGCTTGCCGCCGACGATCGCGGTGTGGCTGGCGACCATCGCCCATATCCGACATGTGCACACCGACTACGAAAAACTGCTGGCCGAAGGCTACGACCGAGACTCGGCGCGCTTCTTCGTCATGGAACAGACCACCATCGTGCTGACCCGCTGGCGCGCCACGCGTCTGCTCGACGTCGAGGAGGAAGAATAACAAGTTCCTCGATGGCCCAGCGGCAGG
>NZ_JBVVOZ010000308.1:0-253 GCF_055807395.1 Bradyrhizobium sp. Kon10
ATTGGCGACTTTACGCACGATTGCTATGGACCCTCCCGTGCCAGATTATTCATGCGCCAACCCGAATTGGGAGCGCAAGGGAATGACCCTCGTTTTGCAAAAGAACTCAGCTGGATTGGTTCGCACTATTTATTGAACACCTCGGGATATTACGACACGGACTACTCCAAAACTCCAAGGGCCTCATGGCCCTATAGCTCATCTCGCGATGTGGGTTTACCACAAGTGAGTGGAGGTGGAGGCTATCCAACTT
>NZ_JBVVOZ010000309.1:0-253 GCF_055807395.1 Bradyrhizobium sp. Kon10
GCCGCGCGCGATGGCGAGCCTCAGCGCCGCCGTTTCTACCGCACTCCGGAATTCACAGATCTGATGAACCTCGCGAGCGCTCAGCGTGAAGACGAAGGCGCCGCGCTGCGGATAGATCAGCACCAGGCCCTCGGCGCGGAGCTGGGCGAGCGCCTCTCTGACGGGAGTCTTCGACACGCCGAGATCGTCGGCGAGCTGACGTTCAGAGAGAGGCTGACCCAACGCGAGGTCACCGTGGACGATCGACTGGCGG
>NZ_JBVVOZ010000310.1:0-253 GCF_055807395.1 Bradyrhizobium sp. Kon10
CCGGCTTCATGGTCGTGGAAGCGCTTGGCGGTCTCTTCACCGGATCGCTGGCGCTGCTGGCGGATGCCGGCCACATGCTCGCCGACTGTATCGCACTCGGTCTCGCCTGGTATGCTTTTCATCTGGCCGGCCGGCCGGCCACCGTTCGCCTCACCTATGGTTTCGGCCGGGTCAAAACGCTGGTCGCCTATACCAACGGCATCGCCATCTTCGTCATTGCGCTGTGGATCATCTATGAGGCTTGGGAACGCCT
>NZ_JBVVOZ010000311.1:0-252 GCF_055807395.1 Bradyrhizobium sp. Kon10
CGCGATGAACGAGATCGCCAAGCGGCTCAATTTCCAGGTCGAGTACCAGAACACCTCTTGGGACGCGATGATCCAGGCGGTTTCCGACAACCAGTACAACATCGGCATGACCGGTATCACCATCAAGGACGACCGCAAGCAGAAGGTCGATTTCTCCGACCCCTACATGCGCTCGGAACAGTTCATGCTGGTGCGCGGCGATGAGAAGCGCTTCACCGACGCCAAGACGTTTGGCGCCTTCAAGGATGGGCT
>NZ_JBVVOZ010000312.1:0-252 GCF_055807395.1 Bradyrhizobium sp. Kon10
GGGCTCGTTAAGCCGGGGACTGTGTAAGCGTTTTGGCCGTAATCCCCACCTAAAGGGCGTGACTAATTCCCTTAGGGCATTGATTCAAACCATACCCAAGGCTGATGTGACAGGCAGATTGCGCAATTAAAATCGACGGATTGCGTTGTGGGCGGTGCGATGGATGATCTTGATAGGCGGCTGATTGCGCTCCTCAGGCTCGGTGGGCGAACGCCTATAGCGGCTCTTGCAGAGAAGCTGCAGGCCTAAGAG
>NZ_JBVVOZ010000313.1:0-251 GCF_055807395.1 Bradyrhizobium sp. Kon10
GACCAAGGCGGCGCTGCATCGCGGGCGGGCGCAGCTGCGCATATTGGCAGCCGAGCCCGAACAGGTGGCCGCGCCCAGGCTCGACGCCGATGACGAGCGGCGGCTGCGCCGCTATGTCGACCTGTTCAACGCGCGTGACTTCGACGCGGTCAGGGCGCTGATCGCCGAGGACATCCAGCTCGAAGTCGTCAACCGCCTCCGCCTGCGCGGCAAGGCCGAAGTGTCGACCTATTTCGGCAATTACGACCGCG
>NZ_JBVVOZ010000314.1:0-251 GCF_055807395.1 Bradyrhizobium sp. Kon10
GCCGCTTCCACGATTGAAGGATTTCGGCAGGCGACATTCCGGCGCTATCCAGCGCGGCAAAGACATTGCGGGCGCGCTGCACGCGTTCGTCCGCGTAAGACAGCGACGCTACGCTGAACGGCGATTGCGCCGGCAGATTGATCTGCGGGCGTTCCGGCACGATCGGCCCGAAATCGGGCAGCGTCACATTGCCGGAGGCCGGCGCCTGCGCCGCAATGACAGGCTGTGCCGATGCGGAATTCGTCAACTGG
>NZ_JBVVOZ010000315.1:0-251 GCF_055807395.1 Bradyrhizobium sp. Kon10
ATCGGACCGATCTCGACCATCGGCTTGGGCGGCTCTCCTGTTTCCTCGGCCGGCCGTGTCCCCAATCCCCCCGCGGGGATCCCCACGTTCATAAAGCCTTCCCCACCAGCAAACACGGGTCTCGAACGCCCGTGAGTTCTGTTACCATGGGCGATCGGCGTTCAACGACGCGAGCGAACGGATGATGGAAGCGCACCGATGTGGACCTTTAGGCAGACCTTCAGCACCATGCTTGATAGTCAATTGCGACT
>NZ_JBVVOZ010000316.1:0-251 GCF_055807395.1 Bradyrhizobium sp. Kon10
CTTGGTAGCGGCCAGCCGGGCATAGATTGCGATATCCGCAGTGGCGTTTGTCGGGCCGATGTCGAAGGCGCGCCCGACCGAAGCGACAATTTGCGATGTCGCCGTGCCGGCCATAACCGGAGACCTATCCACCGCCATGGCGGCGGCTTGCGAAAGCGTGGTCACCGCGGGACCGTAAATCAAAACGGATGCTTCGTCGTAAAGTGCTGCATGGATTTCCTCGCGGCCGGCGTCGAGCGCGACCAGCACGG
>NZ_JBVVOZ010000317.1:0-251 GCF_055807395.1 Bradyrhizobium sp. Kon10
GGTGGCCGAACGTGAGATCACCGGGCTGAGGCTCACCGCCACCGGCACGGCCGATGCCGCCAACCCGGCGGCCAATGTCCAACTGACCGGAAATGTCGCGGGCCAGCCCCTGCAAGGCAGTGCCGTGCTGGCGACGTCCGACGGCAAGCGCGCCATCAACGGGCTTTTGCTGTCACTCGGCAAGAACCGGGTATCAGGCGACCTGGCACTTGACGAGGCGTTCGTGCCTGATGGCACCGTGGCGCTCGACC
>NZ_JBVVOZ010000318.1:0-251 GCF_055807395.1 Bradyrhizobium sp. Kon10
GGAGATTTTCGATGACCCGCACGCCCGGTTTCAACACGCTCGCCGTCCATGCGGGGGCCAAGCCCGATCCGGCGACCGGCGCGCGTGCCACGCCGATCTACCAGACGACCTCCTTTGTCTTCGATGATGCCGATCATGCCGCCTCGCTGTTCGGACTAAAAGCCTTCGGCAACATCTATACCCGGATCATGAACCCGACGCAGGCGGTGCTGGAAGAGCGTATCGCGGCGCTCGAAGGCGGCACGGCGGGG
>NZ_JBVVOZ010000319.1:0-250 GCF_055807395.1 Bradyrhizobium sp. Kon10
GACCGACTGCGCCGCCGAGTCACCCAGGATCAGATTGACGAAGCCGTCATTGTAGACCTTGTAGACCAGCGTCTCGGTCGTCTTGCCTGGCCCGCCGCCGGTGACGGCATGGACGATGCCGAAAGTGTCGAACAGGGCATAGACGGTGTTGACGACCAGCAGGAAAAAGGTCGTCGGCGCAAGCAGCGGGAAGACGATGGTCCAGAAGCGCTTGGTCTCGCCGGCACCGTCCATCGCCGCCGCCTCGATC
>NZ_JBVVOZ010000320.1:0-250 GCF_055807395.1 Bradyrhizobium sp. Kon10
CTGGCAGATTGCAAACGGTCCAATCCGCCTTTTGTTTCAGGATTGCTAAAACGGCCTTGAAGCTTCGTCCACATGCGACGCCGGCCATCTTCACAGGCAACTTTATGCAACCTTCAGGTTAATCACCCGCATCACAGCGACCACCGTTCCGTTGTTCGTCGCCGCCTCCTTCGTGCTACCCTTGCCGCAGCTCCACACGTCGCCTTCCTTGGCCGTGAACTGCATTTCCCCGGCCGTGACTTGCAGCTCG
>NZ_JBVVOZ010000321.1:0-250 GCF_055807395.1 Bradyrhizobium sp. Kon10
CTTTTTTAAGGCGTTTGAGGGTGCTTAACTGAAATCAGGGCCTCGGTGTCACGTGGCCTTTTTTCCAGGAGGCCCGTCATGAACCTGCACCGGTTTGCCGAAACCCACGACGTCACCAACCAGCCGCCGTCCCTTGACGGTACCAACCTGTACCGCATCGACCTGCCCCTGCAAGAGTGGGCGCGTCGCTTTGGCGCCGGCTGGGCCGAGTCGCGTATCGATGCCTATGGTGCGCTGGCCGGCGGGCCGT
>NZ_JBVVOZ010000322.1:0-250 GCF_055807395.1 Bradyrhizobium sp. Kon10
CGTCCACGCCGGCAGGAGACGTCAGCTCGACGCCGACGCGCTGCTGTCGTCCTTGGATAGCGGCAGGCTGTCCGGCGCATTCATCGACGTGACCGATCCGGAGCCGCTGCCGCCAGAGCATCCTCTCTGGGCGCATCCGCGCGTCGTCATCACACTGCATATCGCGGCAAGCACGCAAGCGGATAGCGCGGCGTTAACGACCGTGCAGAATGTAAAGCGTCTGCTTGGCGGCGCCGATCCAACAGGACTG
>NZ_JBVVOZ010000323.1:0-250 GCF_055807395.1 Bradyrhizobium sp. Kon10
TGGTTACGGCCTGATTCACCTGATGATACATTCACGAGGCGTGATCGAGTCCCGCAGGTTCGAACACGGGCCCAACATTTTTTCGTTCGTTCGCTGCCGTATTCAAGACGGCACTGAGGCACGCGAAATCCATCCGATGCCGAGAGGCAGCTGCGCGCGTCAGAATCTCATCCGTCGTCTCGACTGGGGCCCAGCTGAAGTTTCCCCACTCCCAGCCGTTGTTTATGTCGTATGCGACATTCGGTTTGAG
>NZ_JBVVOZ010000324.1:0-250 GCF_055807395.1 Bradyrhizobium sp. Kon10
CAACGCCAGGCGCACGCCCTGCACCGTCGGCAAACCACTGTCGGCGCCCAGGATGCGATGCCCCGGTTGCACCACGCGTTCGGGCAACAGGCTGACGCCCAACCCCGCCGCGACCGCCGAGCACACGCTGGCCAGGCTGGCGCTGGAATAGCCGATACGCCAGCGCCAACCGCCCAGCTCCAGGTGATGCAGCATGTCATTGCGGTACAGCCCGCCCACCGGAAAAGCCACCAACGGCAGCGGGTCGCGT
>NZ_JBVVOZ010000325.1:0-249 GCF_055807395.1 Bradyrhizobium sp. Kon10
TGAGACCGGCAGCCAGCCGGTTAGCCAATTCATGGGTTCGGCCGGCAATCGCCTGCAGCCCGGCGGGGCCGTGCCAGATCGCATAGGCCGTCGCCATGTTGGCGAGCAGCGCCTGCGCGGTGCAGATGTTGGATGTCGCCTTGTCGCGGCGGATATGCTGTTCGCGCGTCTGGAGCGCAAGGCGATAGCCGGGGCGGCCCTTGCTGTCGGTGGACTGACCGACAAGGCGGCCGGGCATCAGCCGCGTCA
>NZ_JBVVOZ010000326.1:0-249 GCF_055807395.1 Bradyrhizobium sp. Kon10
CTTCGTCAAGGATACTCCCTGGGCGCATCTCGACATCGCCGGCACCGCGATGGGCGCGCCGTCCAGCGAGATCAACCAGTCATGGGCCTCCGGCTTCGGCGTCAGACTGCTCGACCGGCTGGTGCGCGACAACTACGAGGGGTGAGGCCTTTCAAGGCGCAATCATGGCCGACGTCCTGTTCTACCACCTGACCGAATCGACTCTGGAGGATGCGCTGCCCGGCCTGCTCGAGCGCAGCGTCGATCGCG
>NZ_JBVVOZ010000327.1:0-249 GCF_055807395.1 Bradyrhizobium sp. Kon10
GGCCGAAGTCGTCGGCGTTTCCGACGCCGTACTCGATGAACTGTTTGCGGCCGACACCATCATCCTCGCTACCGGCTTCATCAATTTCGGCATCTCGTCGACGCTGAAATCCTGGGTCGATCACGTCGCCCGCTCCGGCAAGACTTTCGCTTATGGCGAGAATGGCCCGAAGGGCCTCGTCACCGGCAAGAAGGTCTACATCGTCCTTGCCTCGGGCGGCATCTATTCGGAAGGCGCTGCCGTGCAGAT
>NZ_JBVVOZ010000328.1:0-249 GCF_055807395.1 Bradyrhizobium sp. Kon10
GACATGCGGAACGAAGCGCTGTTCACCGGGAGCCGCCGGACGTTGACTTGGGAGCTTGGGGCCAGGCGCGGTCCCCCCCGCTCGCGGCGTCCGGTCGCGCGGTGTGATCGACGTTGGCGGCTTTGTCTCCTCATCCGTATCGTCACGTGTCACCTTGGCGATGTCCGCCATGCTGATCGGCCGGTCTTGTGGATCCGGCTGCAGCATGGCTTCAACAATTCCACGAAAATCGCCGTCGATGTCGGACAG
>NZ_JBVVOZ010000329.1:0-249 GCF_055807395.1 Bradyrhizobium sp. Kon10
CGCTGATCTGGCTGTTTCCGCTGTGGATGATGGTAATCTTCTCGACCATGCCCGACAGAGGCATCTTCAGTCCCAGCATCGAGCTTTTGCCGCACGGCAGTTTCCTCGACAATGTCAACAATTTGCAGCGCGACACGAATTTCATCGGCGCCATCGGCATCTCCGTGTCGGTGGCGGTCACCTACACGTTCCTGTCGGTGCTGCTCACCTCGATGGCCGGCTGGGCGCTGGCGCGCTACCAGTTCTTCG
>NZ_JBVVOZ010000330.1:0-249 GCF_055807395.1 Bradyrhizobium sp. Kon10
GTCAGCGTGGACGTGCCCGGCCATGGCCGGGTGGCGGGTGATATCGCCTGTGAAAAAGACCGGCAGGGTGGCCATGGTCGGCGACGGTATCAACGACGCACCGGCCCTGGCCGCAGCCGATATCGGCATCGCCATGGGCGGCGGCACCGACGTGGCCATGCACGCCGCCGGCATCACCCTGATGCGCGGCGACCCGCGCCTGGTGCCGGCGGCCCTGGAGATCTGCCGCAAGACCTACGCGAAAATCCG
>NZ_JBVVOZ010000331.1:0-248 GCF_055807395.1 Bradyrhizobium sp. Kon10
CTGTGGCTCAGTACCGTAATACGGCGGCCGCGCGGCTGTCGGTGGGCATCGAACGTTCGGTGGGCACCACCACGATCTGGCCGCCCTGGCGGATGACCGCCAGGATCAGTTCGTCCAGTGCCGCATCCTCATTCACCGCATGGTCGTGTACCACCTGTGTCCCCACCTCGGCATGAGCGTCGGCTTCCACCAGCAATAACGCCACGCGGCCTTCCTGCGCGGCGCGTTCGATATCCGGCAGCTGTGAC
>NZ_JBVVOZ010000332.1:0-248 GCF_055807395.1 Bradyrhizobium sp. Kon10
GAGGACGGCTTCGCGAGAGCGGTAGGCTATATTCCTGGAGATAAGCGCTGGAAGGCGACGGAACACCAGCGGCGTGTTACGGAGGATCAAGCCCATGCCGTTATCGCGAGGAAGGAACTTCGAGCGCGTCCGCTCCACCTTGATGGCGGAGCGGACATCCTGATCGCTCAACACATTGCACGAACACACGATCATGGCGCGATGAGTCTCGACGGCGACCTGGTACGGCTCTGACCCGACAAGCGGGT
>NZ_JBVVOZ010000333.1:0-248 GCF_055807395.1 Bradyrhizobium sp. Kon10
GATCCAATTGGTTGTCGTGTCGCCCGGAAGGCTGGCAGCCACGATGCCATATTGCTTGACAGAGCTCATCATCTCATCGGATCCGATGTACTGCTTCAGCGCCTCGTTGAATTTGGCCAGAAAGTCGGCATCTTCGGAGCGAAAACCGAGACCGACCCAGTTATAGGTCCACTCCGGCAGAGCGGCAGGATCGGTGGCCTGGATTTCGCCACTCGATTGGTCTGCCATGAGTTTGGCTTCCAAATAAG
>NZ_JBVVOZ010000334.1:0-247 GCF_055807395.1 Bradyrhizobium sp. Kon10
GTCCTGCGCCTGTCGGTAGATTACACAATCGCTCACAAAATCGCAGGCCTGCGCGGCCGCGCGCCGGACGGAGAAGCCATCGTCCGAATAGGCGCGTTCCATCGCCGCGCGATGGATCTCTATCCGAGCAAAGAATGCGCAATCGGCGGGAGCCCAGTCGCCTGCGTCAGGCACACAGCCGCCAAAGTCCTGCTTGATTTCCCGGTGCAGCGCATCAAGCCAATTCAGCCAGGTCCCTTGGAACACC
>NZ_JBVVOZ010000335.1:0-247 GCF_055807395.1 Bradyrhizobium sp. Kon10
GGATCGACGGCGAAGGCGCCGAAGAAGTCCGCATCCTCGGGATCGACCACGGCGCGGCTGGCGAACAGCTTGTCGAGCAGGGCTGGATAGCGATCCGGCACGAAGATGTAGACATGGTCGCCGGCGGCGAGCCTGCCCATGTCCTGGAAGCGCATCGAGCGTCCGTCACGCAGCACCAGCGACGGTCGCGCCCAGCGCGGAATGCGCTCACCGCGCGCCACCGGGCTGCCAGGTGCTACGCGGTAGG
>NZ_JBVVOZ010000336.1:0-247 GCF_055807395.1 Bradyrhizobium sp. Kon10
GCCGTGGTCGTCGCCGACCAGGAGGGATCCAGGGTCACCGACCTCTTCGTCACCGAGGGCACCCTCGTTACCGACAATCAGGAGCTGGCGCGTCTGACCGCACCGCCCCAGATCCCGGGCCAGCCGCCGCGGCCCGGCCCGCAAGGACCGGTTTCGCTGAAGGCCTCTGCTCCCGGCCTCGTCACCGAGGTCCGCACCATCGTCGGCGCGCCGGCATCGCCGCAGGCCGGCCCGATGTTCCGTATCG
>NZ_JBVVOZ010000337.1:0-247 GCF_055807395.1 Bradyrhizobium sp. Kon10
CTATCGGCCGGACGCCGTCATCGATCCGGATTTCGAAGGCTTTTCTGCCAATCTCGATCGGCTCGGCGACATCACCGGCTGCGACACCGGCACCTGGGCCGGCTATCTCGATGCGCATCACCAAAGAAGGGCCTTCTTCAAAAGTTTCGGCGCGACCGCGTCGGATCACGGCCATCCGACGGCGGAGACCGCCAATCTGTCGGATGCCGCCGCGCAGGAGCTGTTCAACCGCATCCGCCGAGGCTCG
>NZ_JBVVOZ010000338.1:0-247 GCF_055807395.1 Bradyrhizobium sp. Kon10
TGGAATAACCCGCTCCAATCGGTGTGATCAGTGGGCGCTCGAGCGCCCGTGCGATGGACGGATGAACCAGCACCAGCGCGCCACCGCCGTCGCTGATCACGCAACAGTCCAAGCGTCGCAACGGCGCGGCAATCAGCGGCGAATTCAGCACATCGTCCACCGTCACTGGCGTGCGCAGCATCGCCTGCCGGTTGTGCTGGGCATGGTGTGACGCTGCCACCTTGATCCACGCCAGTTGCTCGGCGGT
>NZ_JBVVOZ010000339.1:0-246 GCF_055807395.1 Bradyrhizobium sp. Kon10
CGGTTATGCCGGCAACGTCATCCAGGATACGCTGGTTCCCTACGGTGGTTTCGACACCAACGTCGTTCAGTACTACTTCGATGCCGGCAACGGCTTCTCGGCCGTGGTCTCTCTCGAACAAGGTTATGGCGACTTCACGATCGACAGCTATGTTCCGAATGTCGTCGGCGGCGTGAAGTGGACGCAGGGCTGGGGCGCCATCACCGGCGTCATTGCTTACGACGCCAACTATGAAGAAGTCGCCGG
>NZ_JBVVOZ010000340.1:0-245 GCF_055807395.1 Bradyrhizobium sp. Kon10
GCGAATCGCCTGTTCCAGCCAGCGCCAGCCAATTACCGTATGCCCGAACACTTTCAGGTACAGCGCCGAGTTCGCCAGGCTGCTGTTGACGTTGCCCTGGGCGAGATCGCCCAGCAGGCCGAGGGTGACGCCTTGCAGGCGATCAACCAATTGCTCCAGCGGTTGCCTTAATGCAGTGAGCGAGGGGTAGTGCTGGGCTCAAGCAGTTGATTCGACTGATCGCTCAGACAGGCGCTCGAGCCCAG
>NZ_JBVVOZ010000341.1:0-245 GCF_055807395.1 Bradyrhizobium sp. Kon10
TGTCGCCTCGACGTCGAATCCCGGATAATCGGTCTGCTCCATCAACTCCTTGGTGTAGTCGCCCTGGAACCAGATCATCTGCTCGGCGTCTTCCAGCGTTTCCTCGCGCGCCCGCCATCTCCTGCCATGTTCCGCCATCACTTCTGCCGAGGGCAGTTCGATGCGGCCCATGATGACGTCGCGCGCGAACCAGGCCTGCGCGTCGAACATGTTGAAGGTGTAGAATTGGTCCTGCATGCCGATAT
>NZ_JBVVOZ010000342.1:0-245 GCF_055807395.1 Bradyrhizobium sp. Kon10
CTTTTGCGAAATTTCTGACCGACCTTTAGGGGCCGATCGAGTCCCTCACGCTCTTCAGCAGGGTCTTTGCCCCCAGACCGATCAGCGCATGCTCGGAGCCCATCGCCAGCAGCCGATAGCCCATCGACACGACACGGCCGGCGATGGCCGGCTCGATGACGTAGATTGCGGCATGCTTGCCTGCCTTGCGTGTCCGCTCGGCGATCGAGGCTACGGTTTCCATCATGCTTTCGAGCGTCGAGTTG
>NZ_JBVVOZ010000343.1:0-245 GCF_055807395.1 Bradyrhizobium sp. Kon10
GGGTCGCGTTCAGCACCAGATACATGTCGCCGACATAGATGGCGGCGCGATAAGGCCCAAAGATAGTGTAGGGGATCGAGTAGCGCATCCGGCCGTCATAGAGAAACAGGCGGAAGGTGGGATAAAGGTCGTCGAGCAGCGTCGCCATGTGAAGAAGCTGCTGGTGGCGGTCGGCCTCAGGGAAACGGTCCCAGCCGCCCAGTCCGCGCGCAAAGATCTCCAGCGTGTGGCGCAGCATGCAGACT
>NZ_JBVVOZ010000344.1:0-245 GCF_055807395.1 Bradyrhizobium sp. Kon10
TTTCCGTCTTCAGCAAGCGCGAATCGACATCCTGGCATTTCGGCCCGCTGCGGCTCAGCCTGCGCATTCTCTACAATCTGATCCCGGTTAAGTCGGAGATTTTCGTCGAGTGCGGCAACGTCAAGAACTACTGGTACGACAATCCGCTGTTCGTCTTCGACGACACGCTGCTGCATCGCTCGGTCAACGAGTATGACGGACGCCGCTACTGCGTGTTCATGGACATCATCCGGCCGTCTCCAGTT
>NZ_JBVVOZ010000345.1:0-245 GCF_055807395.1 Bradyrhizobium sp. Kon10
CTCTGTATCTGTTTGTCCAAGCTGCCTCACGCGAAGCGGCGCAGGCGCCAGCAAACGGAACGGTGATGAGAAATGTGGCGAGCGTTGCGGTCCTGCTAGCCCGCATTGCCGCCGTAATCCGGGCGTTCGCCTTGAGGCCAGCCCGGATCAGCGCTCGGTCAGTTTCAGCTCGATGCGGCGGTTCTTGTTGCGCGCGTCTTCGGTGTCGGCGGGGTCGAGCGGCTGGAATTCGCCGAAGCCGGCCG
>NZ_JBVVOZ010000346.1:0-245 GCF_055807395.1 Bradyrhizobium sp. Kon10
GCCCGACGAAAAGCCCGTAGTCCCACCAGGGCGGATGCGCGCTGGAGGTTTCGGCGGCGTGAGCAAGGATCGGTGTTCCCTCCCTGTACCTGCCGGCGAAAATCAGCCCATAGGCATAAGCTGCCGCCATGCTGAGGTAGTAAGGGTTGAGTTCGTAGGCGTTGTGCATCCAGCGGATCGATTCCTCCGAATTGCCGAGGCGGGACTTGAGATCGCCATAGGCACGGTGCGCATAGGGGCTGGTC
>NZ_JBVVOZ010000347.1:0-244 GCF_055807395.1 Bradyrhizobium sp. Kon10
CTTGATTGGCATAGGTTTGGCGCAGCGGCAGAAGGTCGGCGAGGATTTCAAGTACGGTTATCGGATTGCGGGAAATATGTCCGCCATCCGGCAGAATCTGGCGATCGAGCTCATCGGCGAGGCTGCGGGTCGCACCGCGCAGCGCCGATGCCGGCGCCGGCAGCGACAGAGCGGCAAAAGCGAGCGCGATGCGGGCGCGCAGCCTGTCCTTGCCGTCCGGCATCTCGCGTGCCATCGCCCTGAG
>NZ_JBVVOZ010000348.1:0-244 GCF_055807395.1 Bradyrhizobium sp. Kon10
TGCCCTCATACTGCGAAAGTGCTGTGATCAGCATTTCCTTGGTGGCGATGTCGAGGTGGTTGGTCGGCTCGTCCAGCACCAGAAGGTTTGGCGGGTCGAACAGCATCAGCGCCATCACCAGCCGCGCCTTCTCGCCGCCCGACAGCACCCGGCATTTCTTCTCGATCTCGTCGCCGGAAAAGCCGAAGCAGCCGGCCAACGCGCGTAGCGGCGCCTGGCCTGCCTGCGGAAAGGCGTCCTCCAG
>NZ_JBVVOZ010000349.1:0-244 GCF_055807395.1 Bradyrhizobium sp. Kon10
CTTGTTGGGGAACAGGATCTTCAGTTCGCCCAGCGCATTGGCCTCGCTCGGCAGCTGGCGCACGCCATAAGGTACTTTCGCGCCATAGGCACCCCAATTGACCGAGGAGGAGGGAATGCGCTTGCCGCGCCCGTTGATCACTTCGTAGCCGGCGCGGTCGAGATAGCCGGGATCCCTGCGCAGCCGGGGCAGCATCTCGTTGACGAGGATCGACTGCGGCACGCCCCAATAGGGATGGAAGTCG
>NZ_JBVVOZ010000350.1:0-244 GCF_055807395.1 Bradyrhizobium sp. Kon10
GGGGGGGGGGGGGGGGCGGGGGGGGGGGGGGGGGGGGGGGGCGGGGGGGGGGGGGGGCGGGGGCGGGCGGGGGGGGGGGGGGGGGGGGGGGGCGGGGGGGGGGGGGGGGGGGCGCGGGGGGGGGGGGGGGGGGCGGGGGGGGGGGGGGGGGGGGGGGGGGGTGGTGAGGGGGGGGGGGGGGGGGGGGGTGGTGAGGGGGGGGGAGGGAGGGGGGGGGGAGAATTGTTGGGGGGGTGGGTGTGGT
>NZ_JBVVOZ010000351.1:0-243 GCF_055807395.1 Bradyrhizobium sp. Kon10
CCCCAGACGCCTGACGAACAGATAGACGACCGCCGCGACCGCGAGCGATATCGCCGACGCCACCCAAAAGCCCACCCGCGTGTCGACCAGCGGCAGCCCGCCGACATTCATGCCGAACAGGCCCGAGATGATCGTCATCGGCAACAGCACCGCGGTCATCACCGACAGCATGTAAAGCAACTGGTTCGACTGCGTCGTCAGCTTGGCCATCAGCTCGTCCTGCAAGATCCTGGCGCGTGCCTG
>NZ_JBVVOZ010000352.1:0-243 GCF_055807395.1 Bradyrhizobium sp. Kon10
CGACAAGCGCTACCGCGAGTTCGCCGCCGCATTTTCCTTCAATGGCAGTGCCACGCCGGTTGCGCAATCGGAGAACCAGACCGATGAGATGATCGGCCTGTACACGGCGACCAGGAAGAGCCAGGTCGATGCACTTGCCAGCGACTCCAATTACTACAGCGCCGAAATAGGCAACATCAGCAGTGCAGACCACCTCCTGAACAACGACCGCCTTCGCAACTATGTCTATTCGGCGTAAAGGAG
>NZ_JBVVOZ010000353.1:0-243 GCF_055807395.1 Bradyrhizobium sp. Kon10
TAGCTCGACGCATAGGCGGGGATCAGGCCGTAGCCGACGACGATCAGCACGGCCGGCAGAGCTAATCTCCGCCAGTCGATTGGAGGCCTTTCGGCATCGAGCGCTTGCACGGCCATCGGTCAGACCCTTTCGATGGTTTTATGGCCGAACAGGCCGGAGGGGCGCACCAGCAGAACCACCAGCGCCAGCGCATAGGCGAACCAGCCTTCGATGCCGCCGCCAACGAAGGGGCCGAGATAGACC
>NZ_JBVVOZ010000354.1:0-243 GCF_055807395.1 Bradyrhizobium sp. Kon10
TGATGGTTCCAGCGCCGATGTTGGCGCCAGCGCCGACGCGGGCATCGCCGATATAGGTCAGGTGATTGACCTTGGCGCCCTCCTCGATCGTCGCCTGCTTGACCTCGCAGAAATTGCCGACCTTGGCTTTTTGCTTGAGGTCGGCGCCGGGGCGCAGCCGGGCGAACGGACCGACATCGCAGTCGGAAGCGATGGTGGCGCCTTCAATATGGCTGAAGGCATGGATCTTGGCGCCCGTCGCGA
>NZ_JBVVOZ010000355.1:0-243 GCF_055807395.1 Bradyrhizobium sp. Kon10
GTCGAACCAGCGAACGGTTGGGAGCGGCGACAGGCTCCTGTATTTCGGTCATGGCCTTTCTCACTGTTTGTTCTGGGCGGGTGACTGCAACAGGAGATCGGCAACCTCAAAATGGAACTGGACATGCGTCAGCAGCTCGCGAAGAACTCGCCTCTGACCATCATTGAACGCAGCAAAGCACGGGCAGAAGACTCTCGTGGCGTTTCCCCGGGAGCCCCAGAAACGAATCGATTGGACCAGTTG
>NZ_JBVVOZ010000356.1:0-243 GCF_055807395.1 Bradyrhizobium sp. Kon10
CTTTCTAGCCGGCACTGACAGGCTGGGGCGCGATGTGCTCTCGCGCATCATCTATGGCGCACGCATTTCGCTGACAATCGGTCTCGTCGGCATCAGTTTCAGCTTCCTGCTCGGCATTGTCATCGGCGGACTGGCCGGCTATCACGGCGGTATCTTCGACCTGATCGTTCAACGGATAATCGAAGTTCTGCAATCGATCCCCAGCATTCCGCTATGGCTGGCTCTGGCGGCGATCATGCCGAT
>NZ_JBVVOZ010000357.1:0-243 GCF_055807395.1 Bradyrhizobium sp. Kon10
ATGAAGCCTCTGCAATAACAGACGAACGGCGCGAGCTGGAGCGCTGCAAGCAAGAGATCCTCCGTCTCTCACAACTGGTTATATTTCTCAAACGGCGGCTTGTGCAGCTTTCTGAAATCGTCTTACGCAACGTCGTAAAGAGTGCCGGGGGCGGAGAAGCGGAACGTTCGTGACACTCTGAGCGACGCCGAAGTAACGCGGTGTTTCCCAGCAGCGTGGCTGCCTGGCTTTGGGCGGCGGGAG
>NZ_JBVVOZ010000358.1:0-242 GCF_055807395.1 Bradyrhizobium sp. Kon10
GCCAAGGTGCTCAATGCCAGCTGGCAGCGCTGCCGCGTCCACTTCATGCGCAACGCGTTGGCGCATGCCGGCAAGAGCGGACGGCGTGTCGTCTCCGCCTTCATTGCCACAGCATTCGCACAGGACGATGCCGAGGCCGCGCGAACCCAGTGGCGCAAGGTCGCCGACCAGCTCCGGCCAAAGCTGCCGAAGCTGGCCGGCTTCCTCGACGAGGCCGAGACCGACGTGCTGGCCTACATGAC
>NZ_JBVVOZ010000359.1:0-242 GCF_055807395.1 Bradyrhizobium sp. Kon10
GACCGCGCCTTCCAGCCGAACCTCACCTTCACGGGGCGATTGAAAGACCAGAAGCAGTTCCAGGACATCCTGATCAAGGCCGGCTCCGACGGCCGCACGGTGCGCCTGCGCGACGTCGCCCGTATCGAGCTCGGTGCTCTCGCCTACTCCACCAACAGCTTCCTGCTGCGCAAATCGGCGGTCGCGATGCTGGTGACGCAGCGACCGGGATCGAACGCGCTCGCGACCGCGAAGCACATTTC
>NZ_JBVVOZ010000360.1:0-242 GCF_055807395.1 Bradyrhizobium sp. Kon10
CCTTTATCGCGACTATCAAGGGCATCGATTTGTCGCGATAGAGAGCGTTGGCTTCGTCGATCTTGCCGTCCTCAAGCAGGTCATGCACGTCATTTGCCACCGCGAACAAAGTCTCGACATTAAGGTAGATATCTGAAAACCGTTTCAGTTCGTCCTCAGACATGCTTTTGTTTCTCTGTACTGCTTTCTTTGCATAAATGATTGACAGCTTAAATCGCGCAACGGCTTCGATAAGCTTAAGG
>NZ_JBVVOZ010000361.1:0-242 GCF_055807395.1 Bradyrhizobium sp. Kon10
GCGGCGACCGCGCACGGATCGCGCAATTCGCCGACGAACTCGTGGCGCTCAAGCCCGACATCCTGCTTGCGGTCGGCACGCCCTCCGTGGAGGAGCTGCGCCGGCGCACGACGACGGTCCCGATCGTTTTCGCCGTCGTCACCGATCCTGTCAGCCAGGGCTTTGTCCAGAATCTCGCCCATCCCGGCGGCAATGTCACCGGCTTCACCGATTACGACGGCCCGCTGGCCGGCAAATGGCTG
>NZ_JBVVOZ010000362.1:0-241 GCF_055807395.1 Bradyrhizobium sp. Kon10
TCTTCCAGCGGAATGAAGCGGAAATGACGCTTGCGGTCAGGCAAGCGGATGAACCGCTTCAGCGCCACCGGCAGACGCAACAGGGCGCTCATCTCTTCGCCATTCCTGCGATGGCGCAGTTGCAGGGCCATCGAGAAGCCGAGATTGGGAATGAATGGGAACGGATGCGCCGGGTCGATCGAAAGCGGTGTGAGCACCGGAAACACCTGCTCCTGGAAATGATCCTCGAGCCAGGTCTTCT
>NZ_JBVVOZ010000363.1:0-241 GCF_055807395.1 Bradyrhizobium sp. Kon10
GTTGTCCAAGGGCAATGGGGCCTCCTCGAAACAGTAGGAAAGCATTGTGTTGCGGTCATCGACCGCCAGCAGGCGCTCCCTGACAACTGCGCCATCGACCAGTTTGAGCTGGCGGATGCAGCCAACCATTCCATCCGGCTGATTGTCCTCAATACTGCTTTGGACAATTGACGGATGCCATTTATGAATCTCGCCAAATTTCTTCAATACGTTCCAGGCGTGTCCTGTATCGCTGTCCAAG
>NZ_JBVVOZ010000364.1:0-241 GCF_055807395.1 Bradyrhizobium sp. Kon10
GTTTTGCGATAGCGACATGCATAAAACCACAACCTAAAGCGCGTCGCGTGAGGCCGATCAAACGCGACGCGCTTTAGTGGTGAAAACCCGATACCTGGCTGGCTACCGCTGCAGTGTCATCGCCAGCCGTTTGCCCAAATCGTAGACGAGATTCTCGATACCGGCTGTCCAGGACAGGTCAGCCTGTTTCACGCGGGTTTCGACATCGCTGTATTTGCCGATGCGGGCTTCCAGGAAGGAG
>NZ_JBVVOZ010000365.1:0-241 GCF_055807395.1 Bradyrhizobium sp. Kon10
CTATCTCAAGCAGTTCCACAAGAAATACCAGGATCCATCCCGACTCGCCGGCCTAATGAAGGAGAACCGGGCCCGGAAATGGACGCTCCTGCATATCCGCATGTCGCGGCAGTATCGCCCGGAGAACCCGGAACTGCCGACGCTCGATCCCTGGCAGAACCGGACCAAGCCGCCGGCTGAGCAGTTCGTCTTCGAGCGCAACCCGTTCTTTCATCGAATAGACGAGAATGGCCGGCAACTG
>NZ_JBVVOZ010000366.1:0-241 GCF_055807395.1 Bradyrhizobium sp. Kon10
TACCGAATCAACGCGATACGACATTTCTTTGATATGCGCCGATAGTGCTACCTACATATAAAAGCTCAGTGAAGCTGATAGGATGGCAAAAAATAATCACTGGGCATGACTACCCGAAGTGCGCGAGATCAGTCCAAGGAGCGGTGTTTTCAATGAAGGAATTACGCGAGTTACTGCTGAAGCCTACGCAGGATGTAGCGGATCGGAAAAAAGCTTTGAAAAAGAGACCCAATGCATTCGC
>NZ_JBVVOZ010000367.1:0-241 GCF_055807395.1 Bradyrhizobium sp. Kon10
AACGCGAATCCGGCGTCACCCGGACATAGCGGATGCGATGCGCCACGGGGTCCCAGTCCGTGCAGGCCCAGAGCGTGGTCTCATCACCGTGAGCGGTCCTGAAGACCATGCCCTGGCCCGTCTCCCCGTCTTGTGGATGCAGAAATTCCCGATCCCAGCCGTCCACCCACAGGGTCTCCCCAGTCGGCGTGAACAGCGGAAAGACGCGGTCGACCGGCCCCGAAAGCACGATGCTATGAGT
>NZ_JBVVOZ010000368.1:0-241 GCF_055807395.1 Bradyrhizobium sp. Kon10
GTCCTAATCGCGGACGTCGTGGGCTATGGCCGCCTGAGCCAAGCCGACGAGGAAGGCACGCGTGCCCGCTTCCAAGCCGATCTGCGCGAGGTCTTCGAGCCGAGAATCGCCGCACACCATGGCCGGCTGGTCAAGACCATGGGCGACGGGCTGCTGGTGGAGTTCCACAGCGTGGTCGATGCGGTGCGCTGCGCGGTTGAGGTCCAGCGCGCCAAGTCCGAGCGCGACGTCGGCGTTGCGG
>NZ_JBVVOZ010000369.1:0-241 GCF_055807395.1 Bradyrhizobium sp. Kon10
TGCCTTGAGCGTTGATGCCGCCGGTGGCGCTGCGATACCAGGAAACGTGAATGAGGGAGCGGACGTGGCTTGGGTGGACCGGGTCGCGGGCACGTGTGGGTTCGTCAGCTAGAAATTTTTCCCAGGCGCGCATGGTGGCACGCTCGTCATAGTCGATGTTGCTCAGAGCCATTTGGCCGGTGGCCAGCGAGGTACGCGCCGGAAGGGCATCGATCTTCATCTGATTGGGGGCTATCTCGCG
>NZ_JBVVOZ010000370.1:0-240 GCF_055807395.1 Bradyrhizobium sp. Kon10
TGGATATATAGTCCAGATTTGTAGCACCGACAAGTGAGGACAGGATGGAAGGGCGAGTTCCTGACAATTTGGGCGGGCCGGAGCAACGTCAGTATGTCCGTCTTCCATGACCCGCTTCGCTACGCCAAATTTCGCCTGCACCGCCAAGGACGCGCCTAATGCGCCCTGAACTCCGATGCGACCCGTGGCCGTTTCCGCTATGTGTTGGCCGAGGCCATGGACCGCCTCTCACGCGATCAG
>NZ_JBVVOZ010000371.1:0-240 GCF_055807395.1 Bradyrhizobium sp. Kon10
CTACCATGGGGTGATGCCCATTCAGGAAGGCGTGCACCCGATCATGGGGCCGCAACGAATCAACCTGACCTTTCGCACCGCGGGTTGATTTGACCGCAAGCTTCGGAGTGTTGGGCGTGCCTCGCAGGGTTAATCTGCCAACGACCGCTCAAGAGTACTGGCCATGAACACTCCACTCGATCCGCGCTGGGCCGCCATTGTCGCCAGGGATGCCAAGGCCGACGGACTGTTTGTCTACGG
>NZ_JBVVOZ010000372.1:0-240 GCF_055807395.1 Bradyrhizobium sp. Kon10
CGATCCGTCTGTGCTGCTCGGCCTCGGCCTTGCCGTCGAGGACGACATCGAGAACCGCAAGACCCACCACGACGGCGAACTCGACCACGAGCATGACGATTTTGACTCGTTCGTCATCGACATTCCATCGATCGCCAATCCCGATGAGCTGGCTTTGCGCGTCGCCACGGCGGCGGAGGAAGAAGACGTGCTGCGCGTCAAGGGTTTCGTCGAGGTCGGCGGCAAGCCGATGCGGCTGTT
>NZ_JBVVOZ010000373.1:0-240 GCF_055807395.1 Bradyrhizobium sp. Kon10
CCGCAACCTGGCTGATCAGGGGATCACCTCCGGATTCGACTTTCTGTTCAAGTCGACGGGTTGGGATGTGAATTTCTCGCTGCTGCCCGCCACGGCCAATGATCCCTATTGGTGGTACTTCCTCATCGGCATCATCAACACGCTGTTCCTGGGGAGCGTCGGCCTGATACTGGCGACGATCGTGGGAACGATCGTCGGTCTGGCGCGGACGTCTTCGAACGATTTGGCGCGGCTGCTCGG
>NZ_JBVVOZ010000374.1:0-240 GCF_055807395.1 Bradyrhizobium sp. Kon10
AATGCATGCACCGCCGACGCTTTGCAGTTTCTGGCAGATGTTGTCGGCCTTGGCTTTGGAGTCGGCGCCGATCCGGACCGCATAGATGCCGCGCCTGCCGATCGGCGAGCGCACCCGGCTGACCACCGGATTATGCCCGCCAAGCAAAGCCGGAAACCGGCGCTTCACACCAGTCCATTGATTGAGCGCGGCGGCGCGGCGGAAATTGCCGGCGACCTGCACGCCCCACGGCTTGATGTT
>NZ_JBVVOZ010000375.1:0-240 GCF_055807395.1 Bradyrhizobium sp. Kon10
CGACAGCCGGGTTCTTCGCCAAGTTCTACGTGCTGGTCGCGCTCGTCGAGCGGGGTTTCGTCACGCTGGCGGTGATCGCGGTGCTGCTGAGCGCCGTCGCCGCATACTTCTACATCCGCATCGTCATGGTGATCTACATGCGCGAGCCGGAGCGCGCGTTCGAGCCTGCCCTGACGCCGTCCGTCCGCGCCACGCTCGCCTTGACCGCCGCCGGCACCATCGGCATCGGACTGTTTCCGG
>NZ_JBVVOZ010000376.1:0-240 GCF_055807395.1 Bradyrhizobium sp. Kon10
CTCGCCATGCGGCAGGGTCACTCCGTCCGGCTGACGGTGCCGGAAAGCGAGAACGCCGTCGGCGCGGAAAATTCGGGCGGATGACCCTCAAGGGCATTCTGATTCTACACGGCCGCCAGCAAATGGGCGGGCGCAAACGGCTTGCGCAAAAAGGTCGTATTGGGCGGCAGCGGCGCCATCACCGTCCCCGACATCAGCACGATGTTCAGCCCCGGATGAGCACTGCGCGCGTACTCTGCG
>NZ_JBVVOZ010000377.1:0-240 GCF_055807395.1 Bradyrhizobium sp. Kon10
CCCACCGTCGCCTATTCCGGGCGGATATTCTTCGTTTCGGCGTGGAATTTGGCGATGAAGCGCACCGCCAGCATGGACTTTCCCATCTCAGTCGGAATCCTGCTGGCTCTGGGCTTGAGCCTCTACGACACGTCTGTCGGAGGACCTCACGCCTATTTCGATGCGGTAACGTCGTTGATCTTCTTTCTGCTTGTCGGGCGCACGCTTGACCATGCGATGAGGCGGAAGGCGCGGAACGCC
>NZ_JBVVOZ010000378.1:0-240 GCF_055807395.1 Bradyrhizobium sp. Kon10
GGGGAGGGCGTCGGAACCCGCGGCCGCGAACCGTTGGCGCAAGCGGTCGCGATGACCGAGGGCCGTCGTCGAGCACCAGCACCGGGATCTTGCCGAGCGGATTGGTGTCGATCAGCTCGGCTGGCTTGTCTTCGGTTTTTATCGGCACGAGATCGACGGCGATGCCGGCATAAAGCGCGGCCATGCGCACCTTGGAACTGTAAGGGGACGTGGAGGCGTAGAACAGTCTGGGCATGATCG
>NZ_JBVVOZ010000379.1:0-240 GCF_055807395.1 Bradyrhizobium sp. Kon10
CCCAGCGGCTGGCGACGCACGCGCCGAAAGAGCATCGATCTTCATCTGATTTCGGCCTATCTCGCGTTTCATCCCGTCATCACAGAACCTTTGAGGTATGCCAATGAGGTCTGCTGTTTATTCGAATGCCATCGCGGATTGGACGTGCACGTGCGAGCGTCTGCTCGTCACTTGATGCCGAGTTTCGCCCCGATGTCGCAGGCAAGCTGTTCTTCGGTATAGGTGACGGTGAGGCGGGAC
>NZ_JBVVOZ010000380.1:0-239 GCF_055807395.1 Bradyrhizobium sp. Kon10
CTTCCGGTACTGACTTACCCGAACGCACGCTCCGTCCCGGTTTTCGGGAGCCATTTTCGACTCAGCCTCACCTGGATCTCAACAGACCTCAGTTCAGAGGCAGGCGCCGACGCCTGATTATCCAGTCAGTGCGACAGGGTTACGAATTTACCTTAACGCAAGCGATTCGCCGGGCTTGGTTAAGAAATTGTTGATTTTCACAGGCTGTTGCGCAAATGTGCAGACCAGTGACGGAACCG
>NZ_JBVVOZ010000381.1:0-239 GCF_055807395.1 Bradyrhizobium sp. Kon10
TGGGTCTTCGGAACTGCGAATCTCAGCGCGCGCAACGTTGTCAGCTTTCGCGATCACGTTCTCTCCCATGGGATTGAGCGCCCCCTCGTGCTCATGATCGGCGCCGCAACCAAGGGAGCGGGGACCGATGGCCTTTATGAATCCGAAGCCGTTCGACAGATTGCATTCGACATCTACCCGTCCGCATACACGCATTTCATCGCGGACGCTCATCAGATTCCGCTTGCCAGCGGCTCGGT
>NZ_JBVVOZ010000382.1:0-239 GCF_055807395.1 Bradyrhizobium sp. Kon10
GAATCCATGCCGTTACCTCTAGTGAAGAATGCAGCGGAACAGAGTTCTGCACCGTCTCGAAGCCTAGATGTAACGGCATGGATCCTAGGGTCTGCGCCGCGTCGCTGCGCTCCTTGCTCCGCCCTAGGATGACGAAAGCATGAGCGCTGCGGTTAGTCCCGAAGATTTGCGATACCGCACCGCGACCAGTGGTGGATGCTGGGATCAAACCTGTTTCTCCAGAAAATCGTCCTCATAGG
>NZ_JBVVOZ010000383.1:0-239 GCF_055807395.1 Bradyrhizobium sp. Kon10
CAATGGGGCAGAAATCCCCCGGGAAATGCGCTATATGTAGACACACAAAGGGATAGGACCAATGCGCATCGAGCGTCGTTTCACCAAGCAAGGGCAGTCGGCTTATGCGGAGATCGAATTCCGCAAGGCGCTTTCGGAGATCAAGAATCCGGATGGCTCGGTGGTGTTCCGCTTGGACAACATCGATGTGCCGGCGCAGTTCAGCCAGGTTGCCGCCGACATCCTGGCGCAGAAATACT
>NZ_JBVVOZ010000384.1:0-239 GCF_055807395.1 Bradyrhizobium sp. Kon10
CGCCTGGCTCAGGCCAGCCCGTGCCGGGCACGAAGCCGCAATCGAGGCTGTCGACGTCGAAGGAGATGTAGACGGCGTCGGTGTCTTTCCATGCGAGTTCGAGCGCGATTTCCGCCGCCTTCTCGAGGCCCATCTGCTCGATGTCGGCAATGGTCAGCACGTTGGTGCCGCGTTTTCTCGCCTCGGCGACGCCGTAGCGGGGAACCTGCCAGCCGCCGATGCCGAGCTGCACGAGATTG
>NZ_JBVVOZ010000385.1:0-239 GCF_055807395.1 Bradyrhizobium sp. Kon10
GGTTAGAGGGAGGCGGAACCAGTGAACACACTCGGACCGCCGTGTTGCTGATCTGCGCCAACTCCTTCACGGGCGCTGCTCTTTGGAGCTGCTGGGAGGCGGCGCTGCCCATGTCTGGACGGTGTGGTCTGCATTGCCTCGACAGGCACCTGACTGGAGGCTACCATGACTCTGAGCAAACAGGCCGCCAGTCTGGCTGTCCTGCATGTCACCGACGTCCTGCAGCCGCTGATCATCTT
>NZ_JBVVOZ010000386.1:0-239 GCF_055807395.1 Bradyrhizobium sp. Kon10
CGCGCGGCCATCGTCCGCTTGGGCGCTTCCTCGCGCTGGGGCAGCTGCCATGGGGGCGGCGGGGGGCCGGGCGGGAGTGGGGAGGCGTGTGCGGGGGGGGGGGGGGGGGGGGGGGGGGGTGGGGGGGGGTGGGGGGGGGGGTGGGGGGGGGGGGGGGGGGGGGGGTGGGGGGGGGGGGGGGGTGGTTATAGTGTGGAGGGCGGATGCGTTTAATTGTTGGGGGGGGGGGGGGGGGGGGG
>NZ_JBVVOZ010000387.1:0-238 GCF_055807395.1 Bradyrhizobium sp. Kon10
GAGAGATAGCCCCACGGCATCCAGCCGACATAGATCGACCAGCATATCTTGAAGTCTTTCTTGGGCGCCGCGCCGGCGGCGGAAATTATGGGAAGGCCGAGCGATGCGGCTAGGATGATTGCGGCCAGCTTGCGAAGCATTGCGTACCCCTGTTCGCGATCCGGATTGCGACCGGACTTGATGTTGGGGTTTGCGAGCGCGCATCCGGGAGAGGTTCGCGCCAGCAAACCCGTGCAGG
>NZ_JBVVOZ010000388.1:0-238 GCF_055807395.1 Bradyrhizobium sp. Kon10
TTTTATAATAAAAATAGAGAAATAGCTTTATTGAAAACGTTATTCGCTAACTCGATGTAAATTAAATTTTATAGAAGGTTTTCACATATAACACGGAACTATAAGATTCAACTTTATTTGCTCATATGGCTATAAAGGAATTGTCAGTAGTCAATGCCTGGCTTAATATCATTAGTCCAAAATTAGCTTTGAATGCATGAGGTAGGGCTAATTTACTGTTTGACGTGATGCGCGCCAG
>NZ_JBVVOZ010000389.1:0-238 GCF_055807395.1 Bradyrhizobium sp. Kon10
GGCGCCTTCAGCAGGAACTCCCAGAGTTGCCAGGGAGTGGCAAGCGCCAGCCAAGCGTCGAAATCGACCACGTCGCCCAGCCAGCCCTTGGCGATCGCATCCTTCAGCGCCAGCATCATCGGCGCAAAGCGGAGTTGGAAATTCACCGCCGCCTTCAGGTTTTTGGAGCGGCAGATTTCGAGGATCTCGGTCGCCTCGGTGAGATCGCTGCCCATCGGCTTCTGGATCAGCGCCACCG
>NZ_JBVVOZ010000390.1:0-238 GCF_055807395.1 Bradyrhizobium sp. Kon10
CAGGTGCTGTTCATAAGCGAGATCGTGAGCAAACGTCATCAGCCTATCGACCTTGAGCCCGGAAGTATTGAGCAGATTTTCGAACGTCAGCGGCGTGTAGAAATTGATATGCCCATACGGCCCGGACATCCGAATGGCGCGATTGAGGTTTCTCGTATGCTCCAGCGGCACCTCGATGTAGAGCTTCTTGCAGACCCTCGCCGCCTCCATCAAAAACATCCGTTCGTGCTCGACGTGT
>NZ_JBVVOZ010000391.1:0-238 GCF_055807395.1 Bradyrhizobium sp. Kon10
GCCACCATCGCCGGCCGCACGTTTTCTTCCCAGTCCTCCAATTGGTTCTTTTCGGTCTCCGCCTGGCCTCGATCGATTTCCGCGGCCGCAACTTCGGGGTGCACCCACAGCTTCTGGCCGTCCATCTCGATCTGGACCCACTTGCCGCTGTCGTCGATTCCTTCCCGCCGTCGAGGGAGAAAACCGGCACGATCTTGACCTCGGCGTCGTCGCCGGCGCGGTCGGTGATTTCTTCGGT
>NZ_JBVVOZ010000392.1:0-238 GCF_055807395.1 Bradyrhizobium sp. Kon10
GTGACCGGCATGCGGCCGGCGATCGATCTTTCGCGATTGATCGACCCGGCTGGCCGCGCCAAAACACTTGATGAGGCGCGCCGCGAAATTCGGCCGGTCTGGTATGGCGGGCGCTGGCACGATACGCCGGTCTACAGCAGGGAAAAGCTGCCGCTCGACGCCCTCATCGAGGGGCCGGCGATCCTCGAACAGATGGACGCGACCACCGTGCTCGAGCCCGGCGACCGGGCGCGCTCGG
>NZ_JBVVOZ010000393.1:0-238 GCF_055807395.1 Bradyrhizobium sp. Kon10
GAATACCTCAAGGCGCTGCTGCGTCATGAGTCACATGAGGTGTTTGGTTGCCTGTTTCTCGACTCCAAACATCGGGTGCTGGGTTTCGAGGCGCTGTCCGAGGGCACCATCGATGCCGCTCTGGTCTATCCCCGGCAAGTGGTCAAGCGTGCGCTGGCCTACAACGCGGCGGCCTTGTCACGCACGTCTTCATGGTGGTGACGGCCAAGCAGGTCGTAGAGCACACCTTCGCGCAGGG
>NZ_JBVVOZ010000394.1:0-238 GCF_055807395.1 Bradyrhizobium sp. Kon10
GTTCTCCTTGATCTGTTCGGTCAGGATCAGCGTGTTGCGCATCAGGATGCCGGCCAGTCCTATCATGCCCAGAATGGCATTGAATCCGAAGGGCTGGTTGAAGGTGAGCAGCATCGGCACGACGCCGACGAGGCCAAGTGGCGCCGTCAGCATCACCATGGCCATCGTCGAGAAGGATCGCACCTGCAGCATGATAACAATCAGCATGGCGGCTATCATTGCCGGAAAGACTTTAGCC
>NZ_JBVVOZ010000395.1:0-238 GCF_055807395.1 Bradyrhizobium sp. Kon10
GTGGTTTCAAGCCGTCGGACTGGCCTATTTGCCACTCAGGGAGAGCTTCAGATTTGGCGATACCAATATGACGGTCGAGGCGGCTTTACTCGGTCAAGGCGTCGCGCTGGTGCGCAGCGGGCATGTGGAGAACGAAATCAGCGATGGCCGCTTGGTTCGGCTGTTCGACGTGCCGCTTCCATCGCCACTTGCCTACTACTTCGTGTGCCCAAAGGGCATCGAATCGCAGCCGCATATC
>NZ_JBVVOZ010000396.1:0-238 GCF_055807395.1 Bradyrhizobium sp. Kon10
AGGCGGCAGCGCCGATGACGATCCTGATCGACAGGGATCAAGCCATATCGAGCCCGGCGCTGGTGCCGGGAGCGGGCGATCTGGCGCGGGAGCACGGCGGCACCGAGCTCACCATCGGGTTGATCAACAACATGCCGGATCCGGCGCTGAAGGCGCCCGAGCGGCAGTTCATGAAGCTGCTGCAAGCCGCTGCAGGTCCGCGCCGTATCCGCTTTCATTGCTTCTCGCTACCCTCGGT
>NZ_JBVVOZ010000397.1:0-238 GCF_055807395.1 Bradyrhizobium sp. Kon10
GTTGGCGCCCAGGTCGGCGACAGCACGGTACCGATAGCGCTCGCCTGCGGACCGCAGGGCCTGGTCCTCGCTTTCGAGCCGAACCCTTATACCTTCACGATCCTCGGCGCCAATGCCGCGCTCAATCCTTCCCGATTGAACATTTTTCCGATTCCCTACGCGGCAACGCCGGAAGATGGGTCGTTCGTCTTCGACTACGGCAACCCGGAGTTCGAGAACGGCGGCGACCACACCGGGG
>NZ_JBVVOZ010000398.1:0-237 GCF_055807395.1 Bradyrhizobium sp. Kon10
GAAAAGTGGGGAACCAATCTGGGCCGTCGGCCTGATGACCGGCACCGTGCTGGACGGCAATATCGATGTTGCGCTGATCAAGACCGACGGCGAGCGGATCGCGGATTTCGGCACCTACACGCTGGCGCCCTACCCCAGATCAATCCAGACGCTGCTGGAGGAGACGCTGCGCCAGGCCAGGACCTGGAGTTTCACCGGGCCGGAGCCGGCAATCTTTCGCGAAGCTGAAGAAGCGCT
>NZ_JBVVOZ010000399.1:0-237 GCF_055807395.1 Bradyrhizobium sp. Kon10
GTCATCAGCGCCAGATAAAAAGAGATAGCGGCAAAGCGCTGGCCGTTGTTGATCCCGTCGGCGTTGAGCCATGCGGCGGTATGATGCGGGAACGGCCCAGAACCTTGTTGCGTCGCCGGCAGCAGCAGGGTTGACCTGGCGAATACCGTCCCAATATCCTCTTCGGTCCAGTCTTCCGATTGGCCTTCCGTCAGCACTGAAAATTCGCGGCCGCCCATGAAACGCGCCGAGGGAACT
>NZ_JBVVOZ010000400.1:0-237 GCF_055807395.1 Bradyrhizobium sp. Kon10
GTCCAGTCGGCAAGCGTGCCGATCAGCCTGTTGAGGATGTCGCGTGCATCCTTGAGCGACCACACACCGCGCCTGGCGATCGTCACATTGGTGATCGCCTGCTTCTGGCGTTGCGCCGCATAGGCGGTCAGCAGATCGTAGAGCGAGGCCGAATAGGCGTTGCGGTTCTCGACCATGACCATTTCCGGCATGCCGCGGGCGAACACGTCTCGTCCGAGCCGGTTACGGTTGACCAGG
>NZ_JBVVOZ010000401.1:0-237 GCF_055807395.1 Bradyrhizobium sp. Kon10
CTCCGCCTTGCGAGGTCCCGTCAAGTCCACAACTTTGGTCTTGCCTCTGGTGTCGCAAAGCGTTTTTTCCTTAGCGCAGAAGGTTTTGAAGGCAGGGGGCGCAAACGCATAGCCCTGCGTCTGCATGGTAGTGCCAGCGCCGGAAGCCTGGGTGCAGGCCGAGAGCAGGACAGCGCATGTGTGCAGCGTCAGAATTCGCATCATAAACGAGGGGCCTCTGTGGTCGCCTCGCAATAG
>NZ_JBVVOZ010000402.1:0-237 GCF_055807395.1 Bradyrhizobium sp. Kon10
GCCGCATCGAAAAGGCGTTCCGGCATTTCGGCCACGACATCACCGACGAGGACAATGTGCTGGAGGCAGGCCTCGGCTTCGCAGTGAAGACCGCCAAGGGCGATTTTCTTGGCCGCGATGCCGTGCTGAGGAAGAAGGAAACCGGATTGAACCGGCGGCTGGTGCAGTTCCGCCTGAAAGACACGCAACCGCTGCTCTTCCACAACGAAGCGATCCTGCGCGACGGCAAGATTGTCG
>NZ_JBVVOZ010000403.1:0-237 GCF_055807395.1 Bradyrhizobium sp. Kon10
TGAATGTGCCGAAATTGCCGGGATAGATCAGCGAGCCTTGCAGCGACGGCGGCGTATAGCGGCCCTCGTAGCGCAGTTTCAGGAATTCGATCCGGCAGGCCAGCTGGTCAAACATGGTGATGCCCCACATGTCGGCCCCGGTCAGCGGCTCCGGATTGAAACTCAGATCCGAAGCCGGCTGCGTCGGCGAGGTGTGGTCGCCCTCGATCGCGCCGCCCGGCGCCGGTACTTCGTTGA
>NZ_JBVVOZ010000404.1:0-237 GCF_055807395.1 Bradyrhizobium sp. Kon10
TCCTCGGCGACGAGGGCGCGCAGACCTTCTTCCAGTGGATGGTGACGGAACTCGGTTTCGATGCCGCCAAACGCGTGCCCTACACCTTCAATCCGGCGCCCTTCATCGCCAACCAGAAGTCGATCCAGCAAGGCTATGTCACCTCGGAGCCGTTCGCCGTCCAGAAGCAGGGCGGTTTCACGCCGAACCAGTTCCTGCTGGCCGACTATGGCTGGGACACCTATGCGACCACGGTCG
>NZ_JBVVOZ010000405.1:0-237 GCF_055807395.1 Bradyrhizobium sp. Kon10
CTGGCGACGTGCCCACCGATGCAGTTCGTGAGCATCGCGCAGGTTTGGCTGTTCTGAACGCATCGCACTTCCTCGCCAGTATTTTTGAATGCTGAGGAGGAAATCATATTATGTAGTGCGTGCGCCGATAATCGGTGATAAATTCCATTTACCTGTGACGAAATGGAATAGATGACATGGACCGGCAAGAAACGATGGGTGTGTTCCTGTCGGTTGTCGAGGAAGGCGACTTCTCGG
>NZ_JBVVOZ010000406.1:0-236 GCF_055807395.1 Bradyrhizobium sp. Kon10
TCGTCGATGAAGATGATCGCGGGCGCCTTGTCGTGCGCCTGCTGGAACAGGTCGCGCACGCGGGCTGCGCCGACGCCGACGAACATCTCGACGAACTCGGAGCCCGAGATCGAGAAGAACGGCACCTTGGCCTCGCCCGCCACGGCCTTGGCCAGCAAGGTCTTGCCGGTGCCGGGCGGCCCGACCAGCAGCACGCCTTTCGGCATGCGGCCGCCAAGCCGTCCGTAATCGGTGGG
>NZ_JBVVOZ010000407.1:0-236 GCF_055807395.1 Bradyrhizobium sp. Kon10
TGATGTCCGGTTCGGGGTCACAAATGTTGCTGCCATCCTGCGTTGCCAGTAAGGAGGACGTCGTGCTCGCGCCATCTCGTTGGCTCGAACGCATTCCGAACCGACCTTTTGATAGCTGGGAAATTCGTTGACCACCTGTAACGCTGTGCGGCCCGCTACCACGTCTCCTCGCCGCCCATGGGGGGACGCGCTGGCGTGTTGGCCTCGACGGACAAGTTTGAGCTGCCAAGTTGCGC
>NZ_JBVVOZ010000408.1:0-236 GCF_055807395.1 Bradyrhizobium sp. Kon10
GTTCCCGATCTATGCCTTGCGCTCAACCGATAGGTACCGAAAGCGGAGTGAAGAAGCGATGATGCCCGTTTTAGGCTGTCGATGCGCGATCCGAATTCGATTGCCGGCCTAGTGCCCGACCTGCTTGGCAATCAGTGTAGCGGTTATCACACAGATTCGCTGACGAGATTAAACTTCTCGATTTCGCAATGCTCACCTACCAGTGTCAATAAATCCGTCGGCGGCGGTCCCCTTTC
>NZ_JBVVOZ010000409.1:0-236 GCF_055807395.1 Bradyrhizobium sp. Kon10
CGACAGCGCGCGATCATGCGCCGCGATCAGGGCGCGGGCGCGCTCGAGGAAGGTCGCGCCGTCTGCCGTGAGCCGGACTGCGCGCGGCGAGCGCTCGACGAGGCGCTTGCCGAGCAGCGTTTCCAGCCGTTGCAGCTTCAGACTAACCGCTGCCTGCGTCGTGCCGAGCGCTTCGGCGGTCCGCGTAAAGCTCTGGAGGTCGGCGACCAGCAGGAAGGCTTGGACCGTGGCGATGT
>NZ_JBVVOZ010000410.1:0-236 GCF_055807395.1 Bradyrhizobium sp. Kon10
GCCATCGGCGCTGCGGCCATGCGTCCCTTGAACAGCGGCATTGGGGCGCCGCCTTCGGACACGCTGAGCGGCGCGCCGAGCGTGACGCCGGTGGCCTTGGCGTAGATCTCCGCTTTGCGGCGGGCGTCTGCGACAGCCTTCTCGCGGGCATCGTCGAGCAGTTTCGAGGCCTGCGTCACCTCGAAGGAGATGTTGCCGATATCGTTGGCGCCGGCGCCGACCAGCGTGTCGATGAT
>NZ_JBVVOZ010000411.1:0-235 GCF_055807395.1 Bradyrhizobium sp. Kon10
GACGGCCAGAACTCCTTCGCGGCGCCGGACCTTGTCAACGTCGGCGCCGATTCGGGCCTCGAGAACGCGACCTCCGATTATGTCGGCCTTGTCGGCTTCAACAGCCCCAGGGGGCTTTCCGGCTCGGTCAGCGGCCGCTTCGACGAGCAGAGCTTCGAGGTTCGCCGCGCCGAGGTGAAGGCAGCCTATTCCGGCCTGCCGATTTCGTTCAGTGCCAAATACGCCTTCATCCAGG
>NZ_JBVVOZ010000412.1:0-235 GCF_055807395.1 Bradyrhizobium sp. Kon10
GTGCAACGGCGTACTGCAAACCTTCAGTTCGCCGCCATGGGCGTCGGCGATCAGCTTGACGATGTACAGTCCCAGACCAAGGCCGGCCTGGGGGCTCGCGGTGGTGGGACGCGCATAGGGTTGGAACAACCGGGGCAGGGCTGGCTCATTGATCTGTCCCGCGTTCTTCACGCTCAGTTCAAAGTGCCCCTGTTCAACCGTTGCACACACTTCGATGGACCCTGACGGGCCCATC
>NZ_JBVVOZ010000413.1:0-235 GCF_055807395.1 Bradyrhizobium sp. Kon10
GTCGCTTCTGCCGGCGCGCCTCGCGCAACAGCGCCTCCGGCCGGAACACGGAAGGAGAAGCATGATCCTTGTGGTTCACGATCAGCCATGCGGGCTTCTGATCCATGGGATTCGCCCCAGTGTTCTGCTTCCGGCGGCCGTTTCGACCGGCAGGCCGGCGGCCTTCCATTCGGGATAGCCGTCCTCGAGCCGACGGACGAGATAGCCCCGCTCTCGCAAGGCGGCGACTGCTTCG
>NZ_JBVVOZ010000414.1:0-235 GCF_055807395.1 Bradyrhizobium sp. Kon10
CGACCGGGCGCGCGGCATGCTGACGGAGGCGCGCGAGGAGGCCAAGGCGGTCGGCTATACCTCGGCGGTGCTGCGCAGCTCGATCTACCTGGCGCTCGCCACCCACCGTCTCGGCGACGTCCAGGCCGCGCAGAACATGCTGCGCGAGGCGCGCAACACCGCGCGGCAACAGGGGTTCTCCGGGCTGGAGGCGGAGGCCCTGTTTGGCGAGGCCGTGGTGACGCCGCCGTCGGAT
>NZ_JBVVOZ010000415.1:0-234 GCF_055807395.1 Bradyrhizobium sp. Kon10
GAGGCATTTTTCCGGATCGAGGCGGCTAAGGCAGATAAAGCGTCGGCTGCCATCGGCGTTCGGCTCGCGACGCGGCTTGCGGGGCAGATCGATCCCATTCGGAATCATATGAATGCGATCCGCGCCGATGCCATGTCTCTTCAGATCACCAGCGATTTGGCGGCTATTGGCGATGAAGGCCGTGACGTGACGTTTAATCAAGGCGGACGCCCAGCGACCGATGATTTTCTTTTC
>NZ_JBVVOZ010000416.1:0-234 GCF_055807395.1 Bradyrhizobium sp. Kon10
TCTCGTCGTCGCTGTCGCCTTTACCGGGCTTGCCTTGCTGGCCTATGCCGGCATCCACAGTTTCTGGTGGGGAGTGTTTCCGCTGATGGCGCTGATGGGGCTCGGCATGGCGCTGGTCGTGTCGCCGCTGTCGACGGCGGTGATGACGGCGGTCGAGGACAAGGATACCGGTGCTGCTTCGGGAATCAACAATGCCATCTCGCGCATTGGCGGCCTGATCGCGGTGGCGGCGAT
>NZ_JBVVOZ010000417.1:0-234 GCF_055807395.1 Bradyrhizobium sp. Kon10
TGGCCTGGGTGACGAGGCAGATGCCCTTTTCGGAAACGCGGAAGCGCTTGGCGTCGAGGACGGGATCCTCGCCGACCACGAGGCCTTCGGGAATCCTGACACCATGATCGATCACCACGCGCTTCAATCTCGCGCTGCGGCCGACGTGGCAGTCAGGCAGCATGACGACGTCCTCGAGCGTCGAATAGGAGTTGATGCGTGCGCCGGTGAAGATCAGGCTTCGCTTCAGCGAAG
>NZ_JBVVOZ010000418.1:0-234 GCF_055807395.1 Bradyrhizobium sp. Kon10
GTTGTCCTTCGGCACGGCCAGCACGAAACCATCGACATAGGGCATCACGGATCTCCTTGGGTTGTGTGTCCGGAGGACGATCCAGCGCGCGGCGGCCCGACTCGTCGTGGCACCCACAAGGTGAGGCAAACTGTCGCGAGCAATTCGTGCGCTACTTCACATTCGTCCGTCGCGGCTCCGTGACATCATCCCTGACGTTTGCATCCGCACAGCCGCTATTTCAGATTGTATTTG
>NZ_JBVVOZ010000419.1:0-234 GCF_055807395.1 Bradyrhizobium sp. Kon10
CGGCCATCGGCCTCGAGACGGTCGGCTGCTGGCCGGAACTGCCGGCCGAGGCGCTGGCAGCGGATTTCGTCTTCTTCGATGCCGACCTCGGCTTCGACGAACAATTCCCATGGGCGCCGGGCGAGGCGCCGATGCCGCTGGTCGCGCTGATCGGCTCCGAAGCGCCAGGCCGCATCGAGTGGGCGCTGTCGCACAAGGCCGACGCCCAGTTGCTGAAGCCGGTCGGCAATGCCG
>NZ_JBVVOZ010000420.1:0-234 GCF_055807395.1 Bradyrhizobium sp. Kon10
GTCAGGATGAAATCACCATCAGCGGTAGGAAAATCCTGATAAGGCACGTTATTCGGGTGCGCATTGCCCAACCGTTTTGGTGATTTCATCCTGACGGTGGGTAATGACAGCCAGTTTCGCAAGTTCGCCGAGGTGGCTGGGCAGCCGCAGTGGGCGGACGATCCACGTTTCTCTGCCAACAAGATGCGGGTTGCCAATCGTGCGGCGCTGATACCGCTGATTCGTCAGGCGACG
>NZ_JBVVOZ010000421.1:0-234 GCF_055807395.1 Bradyrhizobium sp. Kon10
CCCTGGCGCTGGCTGGACACAACCCAAAATGGGCGGGACAGCTTGAAGTCGCTGGGAAACCAGTTCCCAATACTTGGAATCCCCGCACTGCGCTTTCGCATGGCGTGTCCCTATTGCCCGAGGATCGCATCCAAACTGGGCTCGTGGCGAACCTCTCCATCGAGCACAACATAACGCTGCCGCATCTCAAGGCGCTTACCAAGGGCCTGTTCATAGATCTCAATGCCAGCAGGG
>NZ_JBVVOZ010000422.1:0-233 GCF_055807395.1 Bradyrhizobium sp. Kon10
TGTTTGGCACCTCGATGTCGACTCATCGCATCCTGGGGCTGGAGCAGGTCCCAAGGGTATGGCTGTTCGCCATTTAAAGCGGTACGTGAGTTGGGTTCAGAACGTCGTGAGACAGTTCGGTCCCTATCTGCCGTGGGTGTAGGAATATTGAAAGGATCTGTCCCTAGTACGAGAGGACCGGGATGGACGGATCTCTGGTGGACCTGTTGTGGCGCCAGCCGCATAGCAGGGTA
>NZ_JBVVOZ010000423.1:0-233 GCF_055807395.1 Bradyrhizobium sp. Kon10
GGCAGTGCAGTGCGGGCAGCTCAGCGATCTGCGGCGTCATCACCCTGACAGCAGCCAGCACGAGTGGGGACAGCCAGTGCACCTAATGGGCGGTGTAGGCTCCGTCCACCAGATGGTAGCTCCCAGTGATAAAGCTGGCCTGATCGGACAACAGGAAGCACACAAGAGCCGCTACCTCTTCCGGTTTGCCGCGTCTGCCCATCGGCTGAAGGGCTGCCATGCGCCGCGTGGCT
>NZ_JBVVOZ010000424.1:0-233 GCF_055807395.1 Bradyrhizobium sp. Kon10
GATCGAATGGGTGCGCCCGTCGTTGGGATCGGTGCGGATCGAGATCAGCCCCCGCTTTTCCAGGCCGGCCAGCGTCCGGCTCACCGGGCCCTTGTCGAAACCGATGACGTGGCAGATGCGCGAGGCGGGAATGCCGGGCTCGATCGCCAGCAGCGACATGATCCGCCATTCGGTGACGTTGACGCCGAACTGCCGCTGATAGAACGCAGTGGCGCTGTTCGAGAGCTTGTTGG
>NZ_JBVVOZ010000425.1:0-233 GCF_055807395.1 Bradyrhizobium sp. Kon10
GCAACGACAAATCTTGAGGGGCGGCACCTTGGACGAGGCTATCGACGCCCTAAGGCCAATGCTTGCTGAACATCACTCATGCCGGTCAGATGATAAATAGTGTTTCGCCAGTGTCGGGGTTGGTGGCTTGTTAGCCTAATCGGAGTGCCATCGGATTCGGTTAGTAAACGACGCGAAAAAATGGACGCATATTTTTCATCGTCACCTAACGCGTGATTGATATCCACGATGCT
>NZ_JBVVOZ010000426.1:0-233 GCF_055807395.1 Bradyrhizobium sp. Kon10
GCTCCTTTCGGCATTCTCGGCGGCTGCCTCGGCGCCTTCGTGCTGACCTAGTTCGACGGCGACATGGTGAAGCCCTACGTCACGACCTATCTCGCTGTGATCGGGCTCTGGCTGTTCCTCCGGTCGTTCCGCAAGATCCCCAGCAATCCGGTTCCTACCCGTCTTGTGGCGCCGCTGGGCACTGTCGGCGGCTTCCTCGACGCTGCAGGCGGCGGCGGATGGGGTCCGATGGT
>NZ_JBVVOZ010000427.1:0-233 GCF_055807395.1 Bradyrhizobium sp. Kon10
TTCACCCGCGCGCCTCCGCCATGCTGACTGGGGCCGGTGAACTCGTCGTCGCCTCCGCCCTCGATGCGGACACGCTGGCGACTGAGGCGAGGAATGCCGACATCATCATCGTTCGTGCGCCACTGCCATCGGCGCTTTTCGAACGTGCGACGAAGCTCCGGGCCGCAATCCGCCACGGCGCCGGGCTCGACATGGTTCCCATGGAAGCCGCCACGGCAGCCGGCGTCCTGGTG
>NZ_JBVVOZ010000428.1:0-232 GCF_055807395.1 Bradyrhizobium sp. Kon10
TAAGAACCGCTGATAGGGCGGCGAAATACAAACGCCAATGCATGAAGGTATCCCCCGACACCAGATGGGATCATGCGCCTTTTGCACTTTGTTGTCGAATCTGCCGACGAACGGGCTTGCGCGCAGTCTTCCACTACGCGATGTTGCCGCCGGGCTGTAAAAGGGGTGGGGACTGTGAAGCGATTTGCTTTGACGATTTCAATGCTAGCTGGACTGGTGGCGTGCGCCACCC
>NZ_JBVVOZ010000429.1:0-232 GCF_055807395.1 Bradyrhizobium sp. Kon10
GGCACTTCCGGCCGAGACGGTCGTTTATTGCGGCCATGAATACACGCTCTCCAACGCCCGCTTCGCGCTGACCGTCGACCCGACCAATTCGGCATTGAAGGAGCGCGCTGCGAAAATCGAGGCGCTGCGCGCCGACGGCAAGCCGACGCTGCCGACCACGATCGGCGAGGAACTGTCGACCAATCCGTTCCTGCGCTGGCACGACCCGGCAATCCGCAAGCATCTCGGCATG
>NZ_JBVVOZ010000430.1:0-232 GCF_055807395.1 Bradyrhizobium sp. Kon10
CAAGCCCGGCCGAGCCCGCGCCTATGACGACCGCGTCAACAATCCCCCTCATGCGTTCCCCCGCCAAGATTGTGCTGCCTATCGCATGCGTGGCGAGTGACACTACGCTCACCCTACAAATGCGGCAGCATACTGCAAAGAGCTAGTTCCGGGAATTCCAAAGGACGGAAGCCACGCCGGAGGGCAAGTGCCTCCGAAACCTCTGTCGACAGTATCGACCGCCAATTTTTCT
>NZ_JBVVOZ010000431.1:0-232 GCF_055807395.1 Bradyrhizobium sp. Kon10
CGTTGAGTGCGGCTTCGGTCTTGGCGCGTGCCAGGGTTTCGATATCGGCCAGCGTTGGCGCCCTGAAACCTTCACTCGCCACATGCTGCGCAACAGGAAGATGCAGCTCGGTCCTTCTCCTGAATTTGGTCATTTGGAAATCCGTTTGTTAAATGACGAGTCTCCGAAAATAAAAAGCCCGCGGCGGATTGCTCCGCGCGGGCCCATCTTCAATGATGCTATTCTGCCAGTG
>NZ_JBVVOZ010000432.1:0-231 GCF_055807395.1 Bradyrhizobium sp. Kon10
CTCGCCTATGAACTGGTCATCAATTCCAATCCTTGCATCGTCTACCTGATGGAGGAAAACACCATGGCCCTGCAGGCCCTGGTGACAGCTCATGCAGCGCTTGGCCATAATCATTTCTTCAAGAACAATCATCTGTTCCGGCACTGGACGGACGCCAGCGCGATCCTGAGCTATCTCGATTTCGCCAAGGGTTACATTGCCCGTTGCGAGGAGCGGCACGGTGTGGCCGCG
>NZ_JBVVOZ010000433.1:0-231 GCF_055807395.1 Bradyrhizobium sp. Kon10
CCAACCTGGTGATGAACCGCTACCTCGACGAAGCAGACGACGAGGACGGCTTCATTCTCTTGCCGTTTTTCATGGCAGTGCGGGCCGCGGTGCGCGCGCATGTCACCGCAACCCAGATCGAGGAAGGCAGTGCCGATTCCGGCGGGCTGATTGCCGAGGCCGGATCCTATTTCGAGCTTGCCCGAACACTTCTCCAGCCAAGGCCGCCGCGGTTGATCGCCATCGGCGGTT
>NZ_JBVVOZ010000434.1:0-231 GCF_055807395.1 Bradyrhizobium sp. Kon10
TATCGGCGGCGCGGGCGGCGCCATCGGGACCGCGGCGGTCGCGCGTGAGGAGCCCGACGGCTATTCGCTGCTGCTCGGCAACGGCAGCACGCAGGTCATCATTCCCATGACGTCGGCGAATCCCGGATATTCCGTTGGCGATTTCCGCGCCATCTACCGCCTGATCAACAGCGCATTGGTTTTCGCCGTCAATCCTTCGGTGCCTGCCGCAAACCTGCGCGAGTTGATCAC
>NZ_JBVVOZ010000435.1:0-231 GCF_055807395.1 Bradyrhizobium sp. Kon10
TCCCGGCGGCGCCAGGAATGCCGGCCTTGAGCTTGCCCGCGGCAGGTGGGTCGCGGTCCTCGATTCCGATGACGCGGTCTATCCCGGGCGAGTCTGCACCATGATTGACCGTGCGGAGAAAGCGGGCGCCGAGATCGCGGTCGACAATCTCCAGGTCGTTCGCGAGGACGGCGTTGCCGAAGAGACGATGTTCCCGGCCGACTACCTGGAGGGGCTCGGTGAAATCTCGCT
>NZ_JBVVOZ010000436.1:0-231 GCF_055807395.1 Bradyrhizobium sp. Kon10
TGCCGCTATCCCCGCCACTGCCCAGGCAGACAGCATCTATCTCGGCTTCGGCAATAACGACGATCCGCGCGTCGGCGTCTATACGGGCGACGACGATGATTTCTACCGCGAACGCCGCCGCGAACGCGACTGGCGCCGGTCCTGCTCGCCATACCGTGCCCTCAATAAGGCAGAGCGCTTGGGTCTGCGCCGCGCCCGTATTGTCGACGTCAGCCGCCGGACGGTGAAAGT
>NZ_JBVVOZ010000437.1:0-231 GCF_055807395.1 Bradyrhizobium sp. Kon10
GCCTTGATCACCGGCGGACCGAAGGTGATGTTGGGCACGAAATGGCCGTCCATCACGTCGAGATGGATCCAGTCGGCGCCCGCCCGGACGACCGCTTCGACCTCGTCGCCGAGCCGCGAGAAGTCCGCAGAAAGCACCGAGGGCGCGATGATTGTCTTGGTACCCATAGTCGTCGGCTCCCGTTCCGTCTTCCGTTTCCGGTCGCTGCACACCAACCGGAGTCATCTTGTC
>NZ_JBVVOZ010000438.1:0-231 GCF_055807395.1 Bradyrhizobium sp. Kon10
CGTAGCCCGGCCAGGCGAAGTGATAGGACATCACCGGGACCTTGTTCGCCGCAAGCATGGTCAGCAGTTTTACGCGTGACTCGGCTGCCTGCTTGGGATCGGTATCGTAGGAGAATTCCATCCGCGGCCGCTCCAGCAGCAGCACCGAATGGTGCGAGAGGTCGCCCATGAAGGCGAAGGACTTGCCGGCCGACGAGACCATGAAGATGGTATGGCCGACGGTGTGACCGG
>NZ_JBVVOZ010000439.1:0-231 GCF_055807395.1 Bradyrhizobium sp. Kon10
CTCGCATCGCGGCGGCCAGGCCTGGGTGATGCGCCGGCGCACCCAAGGCGAGATGGACCAGCTGGTGGCGGCGGCCGGCTTCGAGAAGCTCGACCAGCGCATCGACCAGTGGGGCATCTTCACCGTCTCGGTCGCGCGGCGCGCCTGAGCATGGTCTTGCCTGCCCTTGGCCCTACCGATGCCCCTGCCCCTTCTGGCTCCGCGCGCGAGCCGTACGCCGGCATCGTGCTG
>NZ_JBVVOZ010000440.1:0-231 GCF_055807395.1 Bradyrhizobium sp. Kon10
GTCTGGAGGCGGCGCGTGTCGCGGCCGAGCGCGGTCACAAGGTGACGGTGCTGGAAGCGTCGAGCCAGGCCGGCGGGCAGGTGCGGCTGGCGACGCAAAACCCGCGCCGCAAGGAGTTGATCGGCATTATCGACTGGCGGCTGGCCGAACTCGGCCGGCTCGGCGTCGATATCCGCTATGACATCTGGGCGGAGAAGGACGATGTTCTGGCGCTGTCTCCCGACGTGGTGG
>NZ_JBVVOZ010000441.1:0-230 GCF_055807395.1 Bradyrhizobium sp. Kon10
TTCCAGGCGTACCACCGTTTGCAACATCCCGAGCCCGTGGGCGTCGGCGCCCGGTAGTTTTCTACCGAAAAGCCGTAGATCGTGGCTGGCTGAATCTCGATGCCAGTCAATCCTTCCAGGGAGCCGTCAACCTTCACCGCCAGGGCTTCGCCCGGCAAAATGTAGCTTCGCGGCAGCGTGGCTGTGGTTCCCTGTGGCAGTAACCGCACCTGCGGGGCCATGCGCACCAC
>NZ_JBVVOZ010000442.1:0-230 GCF_055807395.1 Bradyrhizobium sp. Kon10
GGTCGCCAGCGCCGTCGAGCCGACGAGATCCACGAACATGACGGTCAGCTGTCGACGCTCCGCGCTTAGCTCCCGGGTGCGGCTCTGAGCCGCGATGTCATCGGTGTTCGCGTCGGGATGGCTTGACGACGGCCCCAGCCCCACTACCGCCTTGCGGAATCGCTTGCGGTGACCGAGGAGCATACCGAGCTTCTCGAGGTCGGCATCGGTCAGCTCCGGCAGGACTTCCG
>NZ_JBVVOZ010000443.1:0-230 GCF_055807395.1 Bradyrhizobium sp. Kon10
CGGTTGCGCCTGAAGGGCGTATCACCCCGGGCTGCGCCGGGATCTGGAGCGACGCCCATGCCGAGGCGTTCGTGCCGATGGTCAAGGCCATCAAGGCGGCCGGCTCCGTACCGGGTATCCAGATTGCCCACGCCGGTCGCAAAGCCAGCGCCAACCGTCCGTGGGAAGGCGACGACCACATCCCGGCCTCCGATGCCCGCAGCTGGGAAACCATCGCCCCGTCGGCGATT
>NZ_JBVVOZ010000444.1:0-230 GCF_055807395.1 Bradyrhizobium sp. Kon10
GATCGCCATGACTTCTTCCGGATACCCTGCGCGCCACGATGCACTATCCCTTTTTGTTGGCCACTTTCTTGGCCGCCGGTTTTTGGGCCGCCGGTTTTTTGGCCGCCGCAGGCTTTTTGGCAGGTGCCGCCGCTTTGCGGAAGGGCTTTCTGCCGCCGTTGCCACCCTTGGCTTCCTTCTCGGCAATCAGCGCCACCGCGTCCTCGATTGTCACCGACTGCGGGTCCTTG
>NZ_JBVVOZ010000445.1:0-230 GCF_055807395.1 Bradyrhizobium sp. Kon10
GGTAAACTGGCCGCCGAGATTCTTCCCGGAGGTCAGCATGACTACCCAACGTCACTACTCGCCGATTGACCGTCTGTTACTGCAAGCCGATACGGCCATGCGTACGCTGCTGCCGTTCAGTGGCCAACCGTACCGTCCGTCACCCGCCATCGTGCAGCCAGACGCACAAATGAGCGAGACCGAGACCCGCCATGTCGCCGGCCTGATGCGCATCAACCATACCGGTGAAG
>NZ_JBVVOZ010000446.1:0-229 GCF_055807395.1 Bradyrhizobium sp. Kon10
GCTTCACGGTTGCCTGGGGTGAGGAGCGTTCGACCGATGACCTCGAAGGGCCGGTGACGAAAAGCTCCGACCAGCGTCCGGCAGAAGCCGATGTGCTTTTGCTGATGCCGAAATACACCGGCATCATCATGCAGACACCGCCGCAATTTTCGGCCATCAAGATCGCAGGCGAGCGCGCCTATGACCTTGCCCGCGACGGCGCGACGGTCGACATCCCGGCGCGGGAGGT
>NZ_JBVVOZ010000447.1:0-228 GCF_055807395.1 Bradyrhizobium sp. Kon10
TCTAAGTCGATAAAGGACAGCGAGCATGTTCGTTTCATTCTTCCCTCGACCAAAGTTGTTCTTTGCGTCGTCAATTCTTTGGACTGCGTTGGCGATGGCGTTTTGGTATGGATTTGCCGGCAATCTCTTTCAATCCCCGGACAAGCCGGTCGGGCTTGCGACGTTCTGGTCGGCCTCGGCGCTGTGGTTTGATCTCTATTTTGCGCTGGCCGTTACGGTGTTCGCGGC
>NZ_JBVVOZ010000448.1:0-226 GCF_055807395.1 Bradyrhizobium sp. Kon10
CTCAACTGGTATTTCGCCTACAATCTGTTCCGCCTCGCCGGCATCACCCAAGGCATCGCCGGCCGTGTCCGCGACGGCACCGCCGCCAACGCCAAGGCGCTCGAATCCGCCAAGCGCACCGTGCCGCTGTCAAAAGCCTCGTGGGAGTATGCGCAGAAGGCCGGCGCGGTATAGAGAACGCTGCCTAACAAACTCACTGTCGCTTGTCCGCAAAGCGCAAGCTTTG
>NZ_JBVVOZ010000449.1:0-222 GCF_055807395.1 Bradyrhizobium sp. Kon10
TGGCGTATCGCAACCCGATCCTACCGGAGAACTGCCGGTGACCACCGCAAAGCCGCCCGCCCGCTACGGCGCTATTTCGAGGCGCGCGTCCGGGCGGCTTTGCTCTACCGAGCTACACCACTACCGGGGACACGACCTGAAAAACGCTTTGATAGCTCTAGGCATTGGAGATAGCTTCGTATCCGGAGCTCGGATTCCTGCTCGGTTGCACGGAATGCGAGT
>NZ_JBVVOZ010000450.1:0-217 GCF_055807395.1 Bradyrhizobium sp. Kon10
GAAGAGCGGCAAGACCGTGGTGAAGATCGATCCCACTTACTTCCGCCCGACCGAGGTCGATCTCCTGGTCGGTGACGCCAGCAAGGCGCGCGACATGCTCGGCTGGAAGCCGAAGCGAACGTTTGCGGAACTCGTCGCGGAGATGATGGCGAGCGATCTGGCCGAAGCAAAGCGGGACGCTGGCAGTGCCAAACGCACCGTTTGAACTGAAGGGCAG
>NZ_JBVVOZ010000451.1:0-213 GCF_055807395.1 Bradyrhizobium sp. Kon10
ACCCGCAGTTGGTGCCCGATCAAACGCGACGGCACGGTGTAGAACACCTTGCGCAAGGTGAAGCCGCCGCTTGACGTCACGCGGACAATCACCTCCTCGTAGTCCGAGGTGCGGCGATCTGGCAGCGCCTGCAGGGTGGCGCGCTCGTGGTCGATGCGCTTGGTGTTCCGGGCATTGCGGCGGCTGACGATCTCGTCGATGAAGCCGCGATAG
>NZ_JBVVOZ010000452.1:0-210 GCF_055807395.1 Bradyrhizobium sp. Kon10
GATCTCGCCATCTCGTCGTTCAACCTCAACGGCGCCATCGTCAGCGACGGAGCCGGCAATGCGGCCAACCTGGCCGGCGCGGCCAACTACAATCCCGCCGGCACCCTGCAAGTCAACCAGACGGCGACGACGGTTTCCTCGATCACGGCCTCGGGCACCGGCATCACCAGCGGTGCCGGCGATCTGAACGCGAGCAAGGCGGTCACGCTG